>NZ_CP101160.1:0-300000 GCF_024298845.1 Natronosalvus amylolyticus | reverse complement strand
TGCCGAACCGTTTACCCCCGCACTCGAGGGTGACGAGTTCTCCGGTCGCGACGTTATCGTCGCCGGCCACGGCATCTACACGTACGGTCGTGCCGTCTACCAGGACGAGTGGATGTACGTTCGTCTCATCCATCCGGGAGTTTTCTCCTATCCAGGTCTCTACAACGATCCAGGACTACCGAACGACGGGCTGGAACTGTTACACAACCTCGATGACGACCCCAATCAGACGAAGAATCTCGTCGAATCGAGGCCCGAGAAAACGGCCGAAATGCGGGCACTCCTCGACCGATGGATCGTCACACACCTTACCGATGAATGGCACAGCCAGCAACCGGTCGAGGCACGAGGAATGGACCCACTTGCGCGCACTGCCTCGCAAGGTCCGTATCTGTACGCGAACCCGGACGAACTGCTGAAACTGTATCAGGAACACGGTCGGTCGGACACACAAATCGAGGCACTTACCCGCACGATGGATGCGTTTCCTCGAGAGCGGTGACCAATAAAGCAGTCTCGTCGTGTCCGATTTCGATATTTTCACAGTGTTCGTGGCTTCCCAAACCTGTACTCGTGCGTGAAACCGATTGCGGGTGTCCGGTTTTATCCAACTGCCGACGATTGGGCGGGTAGTAGTGTAGCGATAAACCGATAAACCGGAATTGACCCGTTGGTACGGAACGATCGTTTACCACACCTGAACATTTAAGTGCCATGAGTACCCATACCAATTAAATGTCCTCGTCCATCGATCCGTCAAATGGAAAAAAGCGGATCCAGGCGGTGCAGACAACGCTCGAGATTCTCGATGCGTTACGAGCACACGGTGACGCTGGAGTCACGGAGATTTCGAAGGAAATAGGGGTAACGAAAGGGACGGTCTACAACCACCTGGCAACGCTCGAGGAGAACGATTACGTGTACAAAGACGCAAACGACAGATATCACCTGGGATTACGGTTCATCGACGTTGCCCACCACGCGAAATCCCGCATTCCGATCCTGGAACTGGCTCGAACGGAAGTAGACAAACTCGCCGAAAAGAGCGGCGAGATGGCCCTATTCACCGTCGAAGAACACGGAATGGGTGTTTGCCTCTACGTGGCCTATGGTGAACAGGCCGTCCAGACCCCCCTGTACGTCGGTCATCGCAGCGAACTCCACCATACTGCGGTGGGGAAAGCAATTCTTGCCCACCTCGCAGACGAACGCGTCGCGGAGATTATCGATACTCGAGGTCTCACGGAAATTACTGAACACACGATCACACAGAAGCAGGCACTCCTCGAGCAACTCGAGGAGGTCAGAAAGCGGGGTATAGCGTTCAACAATCAGGAGACGATACACGGATTGGTTGGGGTTGGAGCACCGATTAAGAATCAACACGGAAGCGTTTTGGGTGCATTGAGTATCATCGGTCCCTCGAGTCGAATGGACGAAGACAGACTCCAGCGCGAACTGCCGGACATGATCATGCGAGGCGTCAACGTTATCGAGATCAACTCGACTTCGCTGTGAATTCGACTTTTTCGTCGGTTCGTGTTTCCCCTGCTGGCGTGTCCAGTTACCAGCGCCTTTGAGAAGGAGCGAAGACGGTGCCCGGACTGGTGATGGGGGGCTGATGAAACGCCGTACGTGACTATAGCAGTCAATGAGACACCCCATATGTAGACTCGAGACGGCTACCATCGACAAAATCATCACGTTTACCTCTGCCAAACGAACTGTGGTAGCACATGGCTCGGTCACAGAGTAGTCATCCGAAAAACTGCTGCGGACTACAGCTTCAGGTGTTTTCTGGCGTTTTCGAAATAGAACTTCTCGAGCACGTCTCGAGGCAGGTCGATCGCATCGACCGTCCAGTCACCCTGAATCGGCGTAGGATGTGCAATTTCTGCTTCGTCGGTCTCGAAGTAGTGCCAGTGGGCGTCGTAGAATTCTTCGACGTCCTCGTCCGTGGGATCGAATCCCTGTGGCGAACCGAGCATGACCGACTCCCTTACACCGAGGTCGGTACCGAAGAGAATCCGGTCCTGGAACTCGAGGAAGATGTCCCGGACGCGCTCTGGGTCGTGACGCCCCATCTCGCCGAGTCGCGCCGAAACATCGATGATATAGTTCGGGTTGTCCCGCATAACGTCCGCGACGTATTCGACCTCTTCTGCGGCGCAGCCGAAGTGAACGCCGAGGAACTTCGTCTCGGGATGCCGAGAGATGACTTTTTCGAGTTGTCGGATCAGTTCCCACCAGCCGTAGGGGTGTTTCTCTCGGTCTCCCCACCACCAGTCGGGATTCTCCGACAGTTCCTCGTACCGTTCGTTCTCGGGAGTAAGTGGCCTGAAGAACGCCTTCGGATCGGCTATGTGGAACGCGACGACGACATCGAGGTCGGCTGCCTTTTCGAAAATCGGCGCGAGCCGCTCGTCATCGACGGGAACGATATCGCCGTCAGGGTCGGTGTACACCATCCCCATCCGCTTGTGAATCTTGAACCCGACGGCCCCGGCTTCGACGGCTTCTTCCATTCGCTCGAGTTCGCGTTCGATCCATCCGTCCTCGCCTAGATCCTCGAAGTTGATTCCGCTGAACGCTGCAAACCTGTCGGGATACTCCGAAAACCCCTCGATGAGTGTTTCGAAGCTCTCGCCGGTATGCGCTGAAATGTCGACCATCATCTCGAGGCCGTTCTGATCCATAAATCGAACGGCGTCGTCCAGATAGTCGACACCGATATGCGTGTGCATATCGATAACTGGATTCTCCCGTCGCCACGCGGCGTGATTCGTCTCGATAGTCATGCGCTGTGCCCTCCCAAACGCGACAGACCGTGCAGTATTGGGGCTATTCCGTGGTGGTCACTGGTAATCGCTTCAGTCGTAGCTGGCATTCCCATGTGGGAAGATAACAATGGGCGGGTAACTTATACGTTTCTGTTGTGGGGGAGAGACAGAGACGTGGGAGAACTCGTTCGTCACCATACTCACGCAGTCAATGAATTCAGGGCTATCGTAATGAGAGTTAAGTCATCTCCGGCTAATCACTCTGTAATGAGTGAGGAACGCGATAGCGAGGAGAAACAACCCCAGAATAGCGATAGGAAAGAGGGGAATAGTAATTCCTACACGCACCTGCCGTCTCTTGAGGGCGCCAACCGCTGGAGTCGCCGGGGCTGGCTCAAAGCTGGTCTGGGAGGGGTCGTCGCGACGAGCGGTTGTCTCTCGATATCAGATGATTCACAGACTGGGGGCGATAGTGACGATGGCGAATCCGATTCCACCGGACAGCCCTCGGAGGATGATGAGCTCGATGACGAGTCAGACGAGTCGGAAACCGACGAACGCTCAATCGCTATTGAGAACGAGCGAGCGGGACACGACGGCTGGCAACCACAACAATCACCGAGCGAGCGGCCCGCCGCTGTGGCCCATCAAATAGAGGGGTACACTTCTTCGACGAGCGTCGAGCCGGGTGGCACCCTCGAGTTTGCAGTGAGCACCGATTCCGAGTGGCGATATCGTATCGACCTTTACCGTCTCGGGTGGTACGACGGTGCGGGAGGTCGACTCGTCACAACCCTCCAGGCATCCGACGATGGAACCAACGGGCAGCGACAGCCGGTACCGGACCCCGACCCCGATACCGGTCGGGTGGCCTGTGACTGGGAGTATACCGATATACTGGAAGTTCCCGAAGACTGGCTGAGTGGCCTCTACGTAGCCCGATTCGTGCTGTTGAACGGACCGGTCGAGGGGACGTCCACGGCACATCCGTTCGTCGTTCGGCCACATCCCGACAGAGACGCAACGGGGCTGGTTCAGCTTCCGCTGGCAACGGCACAGGCGTATAACGGCTGGGGCGGTAAGAGCCTGTACGACCACACGAGCAATGGCACCCCCGCAAACGAGGTGTCACACGACCGACCGTACGTCAACGAGATAACCTTTCATCTCGGGTATGCAGTCCACTTGTTGCGCTTTCTCGAGCGGGAGGGATACGACGTTGCCTATGCCTGTGATTACGACGTCCACCGAGCTCCAGACGTACTCGAGGCGTACGACGCCGTCATCAGCGCAGGTCACGACGAATACTGGAGCCGAGAACAGCGACTGGCCTTCGAAAGGGCCCGTGACAACGGCGTCAGTCTCGGCTTTTTCGGGTCCAACATCGCCTACTGGCAGATTAGATACGACGAGGAGGGGCGATCGTACGTCTGTTACAAAGAGACGGTCGAAGACGATCCGATACAGGACGAACGTCGGACCGGCCTGTTCCGAGATGTCGGGCTTCCAGAGTGTGAACTACAGGGAGTAATGGGCTGGGGTGCAGGTCTCTACAATTTCCCTGACTACGAGGTGACGGTCGAAGCTATGGACCATCCGTGGATGGCCAACACCGGTTTCGAGGCAGGCGATACCATCGAGGCCGTAGTCGGGCCCGAGTGGGATTGGATTCGAGACGACTGTCCTCTGGCTGGCGAACCAACGAACTTCTTCCACCACGAAGCGGGAAGTAGCGACCTCGACATTCACAAACCGGCAGATGCCGACGCCGTGGCGTACACTGCCCCTTCAGGAGCGACTGTCTTTAGTGCAGGGACACTCGCGTACACACGGGCGATCGATCCCGATCCAGATTGGGACATTTCGTGGCCGTACGTCAGGGTCAAAGCGTATGCTCCCACTATCGCGACACCGGATGAACGACTCCAACAATTTACGCTGAATATGCTCGACGAGTTTTTCCATGGGGGCAATCCTTCTTTCGAACCGTGAGCCGTAACACGGAAGCCATCGGAACCCCGGTAGTATATACTCCCGGGATGGTTCATTCACCGGTGTCTTGGACGACTGGGCAGTGATATGTGTACGTCCCACTCACGGATAATTGTCTGTTGAGTGTGTGATGGCCAGTAGTATACCGCGAACGAGCAATCGTTTTCCCATGGTAAACTCATCATACATGAGATGGTGGGTAAAATCGCATTCCAGACATTGGACAGCGAAGGAATGCACCGAGTCAGGAACGCGAAAGTCGACGCAGTGGCAGGCTCACCATTACATCAATATGACTGTAACACCATTTTCCAGATGTTTCCCCCAGGTAAACGGCTCCTGTACGTTGTTCACATGGGGCGGTGTACGTCGATCACACATCAGTACGGCCGTTGTTTGAGCTGGAGGAAAAGACCGAGCAGGCGAAATGACACGCAGCAAACCGAAAAGATAGTATAGCGGCTCAACGATGGTCAAGTGACGATGCACATAGTACGATTTAGGGATCCGTCCGGCTACGTCCGGTCCGGCGAATTGACCGACTCCGGTATCGAATCTGGAAACACGGTGTACGATCAGGAGTCGATCACACTGTTGCCACCGAGTGAGCCGACGAAGATCATCTGTCAAGCGGGTGGATACATGGACCACCGAGAGGAGTCTGGAATGGACGACATCCCAGAGCGTCCCGAACTCTTCTTGAAGACGCCGAACTGCGTCGTCGGACACGGTGACGCCATCGAACTCCCTCCCGGGCGAGACGTGGTTCACTTCGAAGCCGAATTCGGTATCATCATCGGTGAGCAGTGTCGCGATGTCTCCGAATCTGAAGCCATGGATGTCGTCGCCGGCTTTACCTGCCTCAACGACGTCTCGAACCGCGACGATCAGGAAGAAGAGCGCAACTGGGTTCGAGGGAAAGCCTTCGACGCATCACTTCCAATGGGTCCAGTCCTTGCCACACCTGATGAGGTCCCTTTGGATGCAACACTCGAGCTCCGATTGAACGGTGAAACCAAGCAGGAAACGACACGCGAACATATGATATTCTCCGTCCCCGAACTCGTATCGGAAGTCTCCGAACTGATTACGCTTGAACCGGGCGACGTCATCGCTAGTGGAACGCCGTTCGGCCCCGATTCACTGGCCGAGGGCGATGTCGTCGAAGTGGAATTCGACGGTGTCGGTATCCTGGAAAACCACGTGACGACACGGGAATAACACCGTCGAAAACGAGGTTTCTTTCTCGAGCATCGGCCGCTGATTGCCCGCTTATGAGAACGGCATGTTGGCTGTAACTACCCGACAGGTTTATTCTACCGGTAGCGAATTCTCTCCCATGGTTATCGTCACCCTCGGGTGCCGAACACGGACTCCACGTGAGGTGACACATCTCCGTGGCCGAGTTGACGTGAGCGTCGAAACGTTCCGAGAGAGCGATGCTACGTCGCTCCTCTTTACGGGTGGCTTCACCAATCCGGCCGCACGCCAAGCGGAGTGTGTGATAATGAAACAGTACGCTGTTGATGCAGGCGTCGGTCCTGACCGGATTATCCTCGAGAACCGAGCGCTCGACACTATCGGAAACGGGTACTTCAGCCGCCTACTCGTCGATAACCTCCCCCGAACGACCGACCGAGTGACGCTCGTCACATCCGACTATCACCTCGAACGTGCCACGTACATTTTCGAACAATGTTACGGACCAGATTACGACATCGTCCCGGTTGCCTACAGTGGGACACCGCTCGAGGCGACCCGCCATGAGACTCGAAGTCTTCGACAGGCGAGGGCATTCTTCGACGGAATTGCGTCAGGGGATATCGAATCGATCGGTGAGCGACTGATCGAGAAGCATGACTATTACGATGACGCTCGACCTTGTTCGTCCCCAATCGAAGCGCATGACGTGTCGAGTATCGACCGTACGTACCCCTTCGAGAGCGTAGAATTATATACCACAGACGTGAGGGACGAGTATGGTTGTCAAACCTCACAGTAATGACGAGGACCAGCGGGCACTGGCTACGCTACTATACCGTCGGACAGAGGCTTTACTAGACTGTCGCCTGGAGCGTCCTTCAGCGAAACTATCAACCGTTCTGTCCGAGGGTATAACCCTCGAGAGCCCACTCGGAGAAGCACCATGACTGAGGAACTCCGATACCACGACCCGAAGCGGGCGTCGGATGGACTGACGTTGATCTCGTACATTTACAAAGAACCCGACGATCCGGTCCACATTTATCTGGTTGACATGGACGGAACGGTAATCCACCAGTGGACGGTCGAAACGGCCCTGCAGTCCTACGCAAAACTCCTCCCGGATGGGAACCTGATCTATCCGACCCGCGATCGGACCAATATACAGGAGGCAGGGATTCGCGAACTCGACCCCGAGAGCAACGTCGTCTGGTCGTACCACTGCCGAATCGATCACGACATGCAGCTGGTGGGCGTACATGATCACAGCGCCCCCGATATTCCAGACGGGCACATGCTGTTACATACTCTCGACGATCACATGGTTCCGGAAATTGCGCCCGAACTCGTACGCAACCCCTACATTGTCGAGATCGATCGTGCGAAGGACCTCCACTGGGAGTGGCGCGGCGAGGACCACTTCGACGAACTTCGTGAACAACTGTCGAGCGAAGACTGGGAATTCGTCAGGAATCGTATCGACACCAGATACGGATTCGACTGGGCACACAACAACACGCTTCAGGTCATCCCAGACAACGAAACCTACCGGAAAGAACTCGGGGGTGACGGTCCGGTTCGATTCGAACCCGGAAACATCGTCTTTTCGTATCGGAGCGTGGACGTCATCGGCGTCATCGATTATCCGAGCGGCGAAATCGTCTGGGCCTGGGGCCCCAGCGAACTGGATGGCCAGCACCTGCCGCACATGCTCGAGAACGGTAACCTGTTGGTCTTCGACAACGGCACCGAACGCGGCTGGTCGCGCGTGATCGAAGTTGACCCGCTTACTGAGGAGATCGTCTGGGAGTACCGTGGTTCGCCAAAGGAGGATTTCTACAGTCCGGCGATATCAGGCGCACAGCGGCTTCCAAACGGGAACACGCTAGTTTGCTCGGGAAATCAGCAGTGGCTATTCGAGATCACGCCTGCGGGTGATCTCGTTTGGGAGTACGAAGAACCACTCCGAGAACAGAATCGGGGAAGCGATATGATCTACCGATGCCAACGCTACTCGCGCGAGTACTGTCAACCGCTTCTCGACCGGATTTCACACGAGTGAGACGGAATCGATAACCGGCCTCGACCCGCCCCGTTTCTACGACCCCATCGTCTCGAGCGTCTCGTTTCTACGACCCGGACTGCCTCGAGTGACCGCTCATACCTGAGAACGTCTCACAGGGACTGTTGTGACAATTTACCGCAGAGCGCTCGCTACGGGTTTGACCCTCGGCGATACGTGACTACAACTATCCCTATCAAGTTACCCACGACTGGTATCATTCTGAATTCTCGAGCAGCAGTATCGTCGGCCGGTACTTACAGCCCGAGATACCGTTCAGCGTTGGTCACGTAGAACTTCTCGAGGACGTCGCGAGGCAGGTCGATCGCATCGACCGTCCAGTCGCCGACCCACGGAGTGGGGTGGTCGATATCTACGTCATCAGTTTCGAAGTACTGCCAGTGGGCGTCGTAAAACGTCTCGACGTCTTCGTCTGTCGGTTCGAACCCTTGTGGCACACCGAGCATGATCGGTTCGCGAACTGCCAGATCCGTCCCGAAGAGAATTCGATCCTGGAATTCGAGGAAGATATCTCGAACCATGTCCGCCCGCTGTGCCCCAAACCACGGAAGACGAGCAGAAACGTCGATGATGTAGTTTGGATTCTCTCGCATGACGTCAGCGACGTAACCGACTTCTTCTGCAGCACAGCCGAAATGGACGCCCAGAAACGTCGTCCCGGGATGGCGTTCAATTACCCGCTCGAGTTGTCGAATCAGTGCCCACCACTGATACGGATATTGGTCGCGGTCACCCCACCACCACCCCTGTTCGACCCATTGCTCGTCTACCTCGTCGAGCGGTTCGAAAAACGATTTCGGATCGGCGATGTGAAATGCAATGACCGTATCGAGCGCTTCCGCTTTATCGAACAACGGCGAGAGACGTTCGTCGTCCACGGGAATTAGTTCGCCATCTGCGTCACGGTACTCCATTCCGAGTGCCTTGTGAATCTTGAACCCGACGGCCCCGGCATCGACGTAGCGCTCCATTCGCTCGAGTTCTCGATCGATCCAGCCCGATTCACCGAAACCGTCGAAGTCGAATCCACCGAACGCGCCAAACCGGTCCGGATATGGCTCGATAGCCCCCATGAGATCGTCGAACCTGTCGTCTGTATTGGGTGTGATATCGACTAGCTTTGTGATTCCGTTCTGGTCCATATACTCGAGCGCCTCCTCGAGATAATCGACGCCAAGATGCGTGTGCATGTCGATGACACCGTTTTCGGCACGCCATTTAGCGTGATTCGTCTCGATTGTCATCGCCACGGCCTCCGGTAACCGGTTTGGGACTGACGAACTGTTTGGAACTGTACGTCTCGTGAGTGCTGTCGCCACTGGTAGCTTCGCTTGTCGAAGTCCATGTCTGCCATGTGAACCGCTGTCGTAATGAATTCATAGGGTCCGTGTGTGTCACAACGCCCTCCTCATTGAGATGCACGGGGTCTGTAGTAACGATTGCCGGCATACGGTCTGACTCACACATTGATACGTACGTTTAATAGGGCCCCGTGCGAGTTACTCACAGGGACAAGCCGACGTCCACCATGCACACATGAAAGATACAATGAAAGCTGTGGTCCAAACAGGACCATCATCACTTCGAGTAGACACGCTTGAACGACCACAAATCGATGCCGATCAGGTTTTGATACGGGTGGGATCGACCGGTGTTTGCGGAAGCGACGTCCACGCCTATCTTTACGAGGGCGGTTACGAGTGGGTGGAACTGCCACGGATTATGGGTCACGAATACGCTGGAGAGATCGTGGAAACAGGGTCCGCTGTCACCGACTTTGCTGAGGGTGATCGTGTTGTTGAGAATCCTACTCGCACGTGCGGCACGTGTTTTCAGTGCCTGAACGAACAATCCAACGTCTGTCAGAACTTCTCAGTGAAGGGAATGCACAGAGATGGGTCCTATGCCGAGTATACAGTCGCCAACCCAGACAAACTGCACACGATTCCTGAGAGCGTTCCCATGGAGCACGCCGCCATTACGGAACCACTCAGCGTCGCTGCTCGAGCCGTCCTTTCCCGATCCACGGTCACTCCCGGAGATACCGTACTCGTCGAGGGACCCGGTCCGATCGGTGCACTCGTGGCCGCAATCGCCGATTCGATTGGCGGCCGGGTTCTTGTCTCCGGGTTGTCACAGGATGAACAGTATCGACTCCCGTTACTCGAGGACCTGGGCATCGAGACGGCCGTTAGCGGGGAAACACTCGATTCGAAGACACAGGAGATAACAGACGGCATCGGCTTTGACGTCGTCTTCGATACCACTGGTCATCACTCCGGTGTTGAATTGGCGGTAGAAATCGTCCGAAAAGGTGGGCAGATCGTGGTCGTTGGTCTCCCCGGTAGCGCCAGTGAGATACCCATGTCAACGATCGTCCGGGGCGAGGTCGACATCAAAACCTCGTACGGGTCGAAATGGGCCAACTTCGAGCAAGCACTCAGCCTCATGTCGGAAAACACCATCCGCCCGGACGGAATTATCGATGACAGGTATTCACTTTCGGACCCGGCGGCGGCGTTTACGGCATTTCTGGATTCAAAGACGTGCAAGCCAGTGTTTACCTTCGATGAATAGCACGTATTGTCGAAATAATGGGTAGTTTCCTCGAGGAGCGCTGATTTATCTCGTGTAGTTGTTGGTTGTGCTGATACGGTAGCGCTTGAGGAAGTGCCGACTACAGTGAAACGACAGTTATTTCGATTGCATGAAGCGCAACAAAACTCGTGCTTCCGGGGAGTCTTCGTCGGCTTCAGCTGAAAACCACATTAGCCTGGAGAACAGTGTGACAGCGAACGATGCGACGTATCGGTTTTGTTCGCGCAGCCGAGCAGTGTTACTGGTAGAGCAGCGGCTTTCGTCTCGATCCAATACGGGTGCCATGGCAGGTGGATCAGAGCCGATTGACGCTCACTCGAGTTTGAACATCCACTCCCCGTCCGCCGTGGCTTTGCCATCCATTTTCCGACTACTCGAACGGTCTCGAGCCATCGTTAGCACTTCCCTCAGTGATACAGACGCCTTGTGAATTCGTTCTGGGCACCACACTTCTGTTACACGCTCTGACGAAGCTCTGGAAGTGGCCACTGCTTTCCGATCTGGATTTCCATACAGCCCAGTCTATTTTATCGATGGCCGTGGTAAGCCGGTTATGGTCGATGAGGACCACGATAACGAAGCGGAATCGATGAACCATGAGACTGAACACGAAGGAGAGCGGGTGATGAGTCGGGCGGACGGCGCGGCGATCTTGCGTGAAGTCGCTGCCGGTGTTGAAGAGGGGACGATCCATATCGAGGGAGAGAACGGGTTCACGGTGGCGGTTCCGGAGCACTTCGAACTAGAAGTCGAGTACGAGGCCACCGACGACGAGGCCGAGCTGGAAGTCGAACTCGAGTGGCCGATGGAAGACGGCGAACCGGTGTCGGCGGATGACGAACACGGCTAACCACCCGTTTGCTTTCACATACGGTGGCAGCTGTCGCTCGAGCTAACGGTAGTATGACACGGGGGAATGCACTCAACAGAGGTCGGTGATCGGTAAGTTCACCTCGACGTCAGACACGCTTATTTACACAACCTATAATGTTAGTATAATACTAATTAATAATAAAAATGCTATTTTTGTTGGTCAGCTATCTTGCCTAATTACTACACTACTATTTGTCTGCAAGGTATTGTTGTCACCCTGGTATTTAAACGGGACGACAATAATACAGCTACAGGATTACTGTATCGGTTAACTGAGATACAGTTGCTTGTCGATGCTGTGATTAATGGTACTGATTCCGTATCTGTGGTTTCCGTCTGTTGGTTGAACGCTACGATTATCTCGATCACGTCGACCGGATCCCGTTCGATACGTGGTTTTACACTGAAAACCTGTGTTGACTCCCTTCCACAACTCGTGGATGAAATGTTGGTCTAACGCCAGGTCTGAATTGTGTGTCCTACACACAATTATAATGCCAATATACAAAACAATCACCATACAAACATGCATAGGGTGGAAATATAATTCTACTGCTTGATAATTAGATTATAATTGAAAATACACGAAATATATTGGCCGCCTTTTTGGAACCAACTCGAAAATTATTCATACGGCAGATTGCAATTTTTCCGGTGGTCGCTATTCCGTGTTGGCTATCACTGGGAAGAGACTACGACCAACCGTATCAAAAAATATTTTTTACCAGCTAAAGAATCAATCCTCATGGCACTGCCTCAGTACCGGCGTCAGCGATCACAGGTAGCAGTCGGTGACTCGAGGCGTCACCGGTCGCGCCCGTTACAGGGGCGCCGAACCCTTTGCACGGGCGTTATTCGACATCCAATGCTCCCGTGGGACATTAGCATCGGGAGTCGGAAGAATTCGATACCGCAACCGGGCCTCGGAGGATTGATAACGGTAGAGTTTGCAGAATATGGCGTGAGTCTCCGAACAAATCGGCCCGACACAGGGGTCCGATGACTGTGGAAGGATCATCTTCCGATCAGTGTCGCTTTAGGGAGTTCATTTGTCGATACGCTCCTATCCTCTATCTATTGTTACTTATCGTGACGGTCCTATTTTTCCTTAACCTCGTGGCCATGCTAATCGACACGCAACCGGCGGATGCGTTCATCATCTCTATCATGAATTTCGCCTTGCTAGGCACTACAGCGACTGGAATCCTCTTGATCCTCTGGTATTGTCAGCGAGATTGAGGACGGCCGATGTCCCGTGTTTTACAAGCGTAAAGGAGAATGCCCGGAGTCGACCTCGAGGCACTCTGCCATGAAATCTGCAGATAGCGTCGACGCAGTAGAGAGCCGTGCTCCGAATCGGAATGAAGGTCCGAAGCGAAATTTCGAAATCGACTCGTCTGAGATCATGATCCAGGGATCGAGGGGCGTACTCCTCGTGTGGGTTGGACACTCTGGTCTAGTACCCTCCCAAACGTCGACTCATGGGTGAAATCGAATCGCACCGCCTGATTTCACCCACCAGTTTAGGTTTGGGAAGCCACTAGGACTCCGTCAAGCGTCGATGTGTGGAGCTAACCTCATCGTCCGGCTCACACATGCAGCCGTGACGAACCACTAGTCTGGATGCACGTCGTTAGCGTAACCGTCCTCGGCTTTGGGGGCGGAGTCCAGGTCAACAAAGTCGAACGTACCGGTTTCCATGCTGCTCTCACTGTCGGCGTCAGTGTCGAATTCGTCGAGCACCTCGGAGAGATGTGCCGCTTGGCCGGAGAGATCGGAGGCAGAACCCGACACTTCGGTGAGTGCGGCGGTCTGTTCTTCGGCAGCGGAGGCGACGCTCTCGGCTTCGGCAGTGGTCTCCTCGGAGACGGAGGCAGCCTCGTCGACCATCGCGACGACCTCCTGCGTGGAGGCGGCCTGCTGTTCGGTGGCAGCGGAAATTTCCTGGATGCCGGAGTTGGTTTCGGCTGCGTACTGAGCTATCACCTCTAGCGCCTCGACGGCCTCCTTTACTCGGCTGCTGGCGTTTTGGAGGCGCTGACTAGTAGCTTCGACCTCTGTGGCCGAGTCGTCAGTCTGCTCACGAATCGATCCGAGCCGTTGTTCGATTTTGTCGGCGGCCTGTTTGGCGTCGGTGGACAGTTCCTTGACTTCCTGAGCGACGACGCCGAAGCCGCCGTCCTCGTTCGAAGCGGAGCGAGAGGCCTCGATGTTTGCGTTGAGTGCGAGCATGTTGGTCTGGCCAGCAATTTCCTGGATTTGTTCGACAAGTTCGTCGATCTGGGCGACCTCTTCTTCGAGGGCATGCATCTCCTCGAGAGCTGATCCGGCCTCAGTTTCGGTCTCTCGCATACTCTGGATGGCGTCCTGTGCGGCCTGTCGGCCCTTGCGACCGGTTTCGGCCGTTCGTTCGGCGATATCGGCGACCTCGTTCGAGGAGGCAGCAATTTGTTGGGTAGTTGTAGATAGATTCGACATCTCTGAGTCGACCTTACCCAAGGCTTCGTGCTGACGCTTGGCACCTCCGGAAATCTCTTGGACAGATTCGGCGACCTGCTCGGAAGCCGTCCGAACCTCCTCGGAAGAGGCGGTGACCTGTTCGGATGCGGTGGCGACCGCAGTGGCAAAGGCGTTAACTTGCTCGACAGTCTGCTCGATCTGGGCGAGCATCGCGTTGAATTCGTCGGCAATCTCGACCATGGCCTCGTTTCTCGTACTGGCATCCATGCGAGCAGTGAGATCACCCTCGGCGGCGCGTCGCATGACGATGCTGTAGTCATCCGCAGTTTTCTCGAGTTCCTGGTTGATATGCTGGATGCGCTGGCGCTCGGCATCTGCTTCGTCGCGGGCCTTGCGCGCATCGTCGATCTGCTCCCGTAAGGAAATGCGCATGCTGTCGAAGGCTCCGTAGAGTCGGCCGATCTCGTCGGTTCGACCGCTCTCGAGGTCGACCTCGAGGTCACCCGCCTCCATCGACCGGGCCTTGGTCTGGAGACGACGGATCGGCGTCACCGTCTGGCGGCCGAGGACAATGCCCATGATGCCGAGCGTGAGGAAACCGGTCGCGATGATCGACAGGACGCTCAGTCCGGCAGTGTCACGAACTTCGAAGGCATCGCTGGCGGGCACATTCGTCACCGCGACCCAATCACCGGTTCGGTCGCCGGCGCCGACTGGGGTGTACGCCCGGAGCATACCGTCGTGTCGTGTGAACTGAACCTCGCGATCCGCAGCGGCGCTTTGGATAGCTTCGAGCTGACGGTCGTCGTCGATGGCACCCCCTTCGGTGGCGTCCAGCTCGTCGTCCTCGGCGCGCAGGACGTACTCTCCGTTCGTGTCGATGATCTCGGTGAACTGAGACTCACCGCCCTGGTGTAGTTGGCCGATTCGGACGTCGATCGATCCCTCGAAAACGACCACGCGGTCGTTCCCTGCCTGGGTAACGAATGCAACGACGGCACGGTCGGGGTTACCGCTCGATCGGTACGTTCCGGGTGACATCCACACGTTGTCGCCGTGGGCTTCCTGGAAAACGCTCTCGTTTGCCCACGGGTCGTCAATGTCATCGATATGCGTTCCCTCGGGGTTACGATCTCCCTCGGTGGAGCTAGCGATCACTTCACCCGAATCGATCTCAACGACGTAGAGCGACGCGGCATCGTCGAGTCGGGCAGGACGTTCGTAGGCGAACTGGGCCTCGATCTGTGGTGTGTCTCCCTGTTGGATCTCCTGGCGCTCGCTCAATAAATGAGCTTGAGAGGACATTTTACTGGTCCACTCGTCGAGTGAATCTGCCTGCATCACGGACATCGAGTGGAGTTCGTCCTCGACGTCCTGCTCGAGAGTCTCGTTTACGTCTACGTAGCCGACCCCGCCGACGAGGCCGATGGCAATCAACACGAAGAGTATCGATACGACGAACTTCGCAGCGTATCGCCGCTTGATAAACGACGGGACGAGTGATGAAGAGATGGAACTCATGTATGACAACTTACTCGCTGGCGAATAAGTAATTATAGTAGCACATATTAAATATATCGGCTGAGGGAATATCCAGGCCGCACGAACGGGCCTCGAGCGGAAACTCGATAAATTTGCTTTATCCTGTGGTACTCTCAGCGGAGCTGCACATGATCGCCCTTCCCGTGCCCTCCGGTCGTTGACGGAAAGACTGACTATGGCGAGTCCGCGATGGCCTCAAATGCTGAACCCCAAAGTTTTCTTTCCTGACTTCCAACACGTGGCTATGTCACTGGAACCGAATCGAGCAGTCCCAAGACGAGAGTTTGTCCGAAGTGCCGTCGCAATCGGCGGCGCGAGTGCGCTCTCGGCGTGTCTGGACGCAGAGACCGACGAAGATGTCGCCGATCCGGGAGAGCCGAAGTTTCCCCAGGGGCGTGAAGATCTCTCGGCGCTACCCGAGCGCCAGCACGCCTGGAACGATTTTATGGTCCGCGAACCGAGCGGGGATACAATCTTGCCACAGCAGCAGCTGCTATTGTTCGTCGAGTACACCGGGTCCATCCCCCCAACCGATGACGAGCGTGCCGCTGTCGAGGACACACTCCGGTCGGTCGAACGCGCCTACCAGCGAGGAACGGGTGGAACTGCGGGTGCCACGTTTTTGGAGGGATTGCTCTTCCTCATCGGATATGCTCCAGGATACTTTGATCGATTCGATGCGGACCTTCCGCCCGGCATCGACCTACCGAATCCAGCGACCGTCATCAAGCGGCTCGAAGAGGATGCTACTCCCGAGTCCGCCGATGCGGTCATCGTGCTGAACAGCGATTACGGCTCCGTCCTGCTCGGGGTCGAAGAGGCGCTATTCGACGATGTCGATCGCCTCAACGGCGTTACGGTGAAAGGGGACTTCTCGAGCGTGTTCGAGAAGGTCGAACGCCGACCCGCCGTCGTCGGCCGAGGAAACCCGGCCAAGGAACTCGACCACGACGCCATCGACGAAGATGCCCCGATGTCGATGGGCTATAAGTCCGGATTCGATGACTCGAACCCCGAAGAGAGCCGGGTTACCTGGGACGACGGCCCATTCTCCGGCGGCACGACCTTGCTGGCATCTCGACTCGGCATCGACCTCGACAGCTGGTACGAGTTCGACGAGGAGACGCGTGTCGGGCAGATGTTTACGATGGACCACACGCCGGAGGATATCGGCCGGACCGGAGAAGCACTCGGTGCCGACAGCGGCATCACCGAAGAGAGCGTCGAGAACCTCGAGAAGCACGCCCGCGAGCACGGATGCGTCGGCCATTCGGCGAAGGCTGCTCGAGCTCGCGACGACGATTTCGAGCCGCTAATTCTTCGCCGGTCGGAGGGGAATATCTCGGACCCTGCCCACGACGCTGGTATGAACTTCACCTCGCTCCAGTCCGGCATCGAGGATTTTATCGAGACACGAAATGCGATGGACGACTTCGCCGACGTCGAGGCACACAAGAGCGGAATCGTCGACTTCCTCACGACCGAGCGTCGAGGCACGTACCTCGTTCCACCCCGATCTCTGCGGGCACTTCCATCACCACGTCCGGATGAGCAGTGAGTTCGTCGAAATCGATTCCGAATCAGTTTCTCCGTTATTTCACTCCCGCCCGCTTTGACGTACCCGCCTACAGGATTCTGTGACTGGTCGCTGTCGGAGGCTGTTACGGTTCGTATTCAATGCTCTCTTCGATTCCATCGGGAGTCAGGAGAATTCGTTGGCCCGTCTCGATGTCCTCGAGGGTGCGTTCGGTACCGTCGGGCCAGACTACTCGGAGTTCGTCCACGGTCTCGGCGTCGCCAGTCCCGACGTGGAGCACGCGCGAGTCCTGTGACTGGTAGTCCGCGCGGACGTTGTGGAACCGGTGTAGGGTTTCGCCGTCGACGGTGGCGGTAACCTCGGCGCCGATAGTAGTGTGGCCAAGTGTCTCGGCTCCACCGACGACGACCTGGAGGCTGTTGCCCTGGTCGGCGTCATTTCGGTAGAGGCGGTACCGGTCGTCGTAGGTCGCAATAGCCACGTCGAGAGCCCCGTCAATCTGGTAGTCCAACCGGACGACACCCCGGTCGTCGGTGAGCTCGAGGCCGGACGCTGAGGCGTCCTGTCTGTAGAACTCGCCCCCGTGTTGTACCCAGACCATCGGTAACGCGTAGACCGGGTTCTCCCTATCGAAGTAGACGACGTCCTGGGTCCCATGGAACGCGTCGAGTTGGCCGTCGCTGTCGAGGTCCGCCAGCACGACGGCCCAGCCCCAACCCCCCTCGGCGATGCCGCGGTCGTCTCCCATGTCGGTGAATCCCCCATCGCGGTAGGCGAGGAGGTTGTTACCGTGCATTCGCTTGCCCAATCGGTTGTCGAAAAACTGCTCAATGAGCATGCGCTGGTGATCGTCGAGTTCGTCGAGCCGATCGCGCGGGAAGTAAATGTTGGTGACGAAAATCTCCGGCTGGCCGTCGCCGGTTACGTCCCCGATCGCAGAGGACATGCCGTTTCGGTCGGTCGACTCGCCGAGGTACTCGCGAGTGAACGTTCCGTCGCCCTGGTTGCGATAGACGGTGTCATTGTAGTAGTCGTTGGCGACGTGGATGTCGGGGTTGCCGTCGCCGGTGAGGTCCGCGAACGTTGCGGCCATGCTCCAGTGGGCGCCTGCCTCAGCGGGACCGATTCCGGCGTCGTCATCCCGTTCGAAGGAACCACAGCTTCCCCGATAGAGGGCATTGGGATTCCCGTTGTCCTCCTCGAAGGCCCCAGAAGTCCAGGCCTTTGGGGTAGTTCGGGTCCAATCACCGTAGTCGGCGACGAAGACGTCCGGACAGCCGTCCCCATCAGCGTCGGCGGCGGTGGCCGCGACGGGAACCCCGAAGGCGTCGTCGAAACCGACGTCTCGCTCGACGAACTCACCGCCCTCGTTCTCGAGGAAGACCGGAGTGTCGCCACGGCGCAAAAGCAGAAGGTCTTCCCACCCATCGTTGTCGTGATCGAGCCAGAGTGCGCCCTGGACGCGTCCGTCGATGTCGGGAATCGCGTCGGTCCGCTCGAATCCATCGCCCGTGTTCCGAAAGAGGACGGGACCGTCGTCCACGTCGTCGCCGATGGCCAGGAGGTCCTCGCGAAGGTTATTGGTGTAGTCGGCGACGTAGAGCCCGTCGTTGCCGTTGCCTGCGTCGAGCTCCGTCGATTCGTACTCGAGGCCGACATCTGTCGCGACTTCGGTGAACGATAGCTCCGTTTCGGTCGGGGTGTCGTCCCCCGTATCACCGATATCGAACGGTCCCGCGACGACGTAGCCAGCGCTCACCACGAGAAGGACGAACAGTCCCAGCACTACCGCTTTGTGCATTTACCTATAAGACTTGCTAGGAGTAAATAAGTGTATTGCTGCCGATTGGGGGGTAACGGGCCCGAAGTTCCCATAGGATACCACAGTAGCTGTCACTGGTGTTCACGTACGTTTGTCTCAGAGTATTACTCCTGCGTGGTACCCATTTCTCCCGGTCCGACGGTGACCGTCGTTCCGTCCGAGAATGAGACAGTCGTCTCCTCCTCGCCAGGGTTGTATGCGGCGTACGTTCTCCCGTCGTCATCACTAAAGACGGCGGCCAGTGGTGTATCTGTGCTAATTGTTGGATCGGGTGAACCAATCTGTTGAAACGTGGCGAGCCAGTGGTAGGTGTGTGCTCGAGAGTCGCCAAACTCCGGATCGTACGCGTCGCCGTCGGCGTCGAACTGCGCAATCGCGTCGTCCGGATCCGAGAACGCGCGGTACTTCCACACCAGGTCTTCCCAGTAGGAGAAGCTGCCGTCGGTGGCGTCTTCGACGGTCCGATAGTTGGCGTCGGCATACGACGTATTGAGGCCGAGATACAGGGAGTGTCCGCCGAGAGGCACCCAGTTGATTCCGTGGACTGCTTCGGGGTGGTCGGTCCACCACGTTGTGTACGCGACTCCGCTATCCCAAACCATCGTCGCCTGGTCGAACTGCCACTCGTCCAACACCGGAAGTGAGTCGCCGTCCTCGTCGAACCAGTACTCGCGGGCACCGTTTACCTCTCGAGTGTACAGGAAGACGCCGAGATCTCGAAGTTGCTCGTTGTCCGTGTACTCGCCCCACTGGATGATCGCTGCGTAGGCGTTGATCGCCTCGGAACTCGACTCCTGATTGTTCCCGAAAACGCCACCAGATGGACCGCCCGCCCACGAGTGACCGCTGTAGGGATCGTACGTGCGCAGGAACGGGAAGCTGTCGTCGTCACGATCGGGGTTGGCGAAGTCGCGGATCAACAGGTCCACCATCCCGCCCCACTCTGATTCGCTAGCCCAGTCGGGGTCGTTGCGGGCAATCTCGGCTGCTCCCCGGACGAAGTAGCCGTAGTGGAAGTGGTGGTCGTTCAGGTACTCGGTTGCCCCGTGGAGGGCGGGGTAGGCGATGAGCGTTCCCCACAACTCGTTGTAGTAAAATACACGAGATTGGTCGAGTTGGCCGTCGCCGTCGGTCGCCTGGAACCAGTCTTCGAGGCGCTCTCGCATCGAGTCGAGGATTCGTTGGGCCTGCTCCTCGTCACCGAGTTGCTGGGCGATACCGACGAGGTCGCTCGCACGATTGAAGTTCTTCCCCGTCCAGTACGCGCCGTCTCCGTCGCCTTCGAGTCCGGGTCGCATAATCTTTCCCCTCGTTGCTTCGGAGAGGTACGAAGCGAGGCGGTCTCGGTCGTATCCACCGACAGCCGGCAGGTGGGGGAGGATCCCGTGATACGTGTGCGTGACGTGGTACGAACTCGCCTCGATCGTTTCCATCGTCCCTCGCGGCGATTCGTACGTGTACCCGAGCGTCTGTTCGTCGGTGTACTTGTACTGGTGTGGAAACATACCGGCAATCGTCCCCGACGCTTCGCCTTCCATCGCTTCGGTCTCGAAGTGGTAGGTGGTATGGACCTCGCTCGTCGTGTCGTCGTACTCCCACTCGAGTCGTGTATCCACGACGTGTGCGTGAGCGTACGCACCGAAGGTTTCGAGGGCTTCGTCACCCTCCTCTGGCAACAATGCAACTGTGAGGTACTCGCCGTCGCCGAGCGACGAGGAGAACGTTTCGTCTCCATCGAACGACCACTCCGCGTCGGAGGGAGCGTACAGTCCGTAGTGGGTGTCGCCGACACTGAGGCCGATGGTCGAGTGAGCGTCTGCCCACACGGAGGGGGTCGCGTCCGTCTGATCGAAGGTAACGGTAACGGGGTCACCGTCTGCGCGCAGATACGCGTATGGTGAGCCTCGAACCAGCGTCACGTCGATTCGACCGCTCGAACTCTCCATCGCAAACGAGACCGACCAGTCCGTCCAGTCAGTCACCACGGACTCGTCGAACGTCGCTCCCTCGAGGCCGACGGTCGCTGCGAGTTCGATTGGACGTGTTGCGAAATTCGGTCCAGCCGGACCACTCCCAGCTTCCCATTCGCCCTGGCCACCGAACACGAACCCTCGCGGGCCAGTCGTACTCACGAGCGGGTGGCTCCAGATGTAAGCGTCGCTGTCGAGCAGGTGACCCTCCCACATGAGCGCTCCCCACCAGTTGTTCGTCGGGAGGGGGTCGCCTCGACGCTCCTCGGCGACGTAGACTTCCGTCGGCGGTTCCTGTCCGATAGCAGGTTTGGTGCTTCGGTAACTGGCATTTCCCACCGTGACGATATCTTCGATGTTCTCTCCATCGTCTGTGGGCTCATCTTCGGTCGTCTCATCGTCCGTCGATTCGTTCCCGGCCGGTTCATCGTCCGTCGTATCACTGCTGGAACAACCGGCGATTGCGGTCGTTACACCCGTTGTGCCGACCGACAGGACAGTGCGACGGCTGTAGTCTTTCCCCATAGACAAACTGTTTTGTTCGCCGACACTATAAGTTGTTCGAAGCAACCATATTTCGCGAAATTACAGACGACCCGGAGTCACTCGCCTCGAACCGCCTGTAGATTCCTGTGACGGGGTGAACCGGGGGATATTTGTTCTCGAAGAACAATGGCCTGATATGTCCAAGATGTCTCACCCAGTCAGGGACCTCTTTGAACAGTCCAAGGAGAACCCGGGGGCCATCGACCTCGAGGAAGTTGTCGAGTACCTCGATCACGAAGATTGGGGACAGGTTCGAGAGTGGGCACTCCAAACGATCACCCACGTATCGGCGGCTGACCCGGATCGCCTCGAGACCGTTATCGAGGACGTTCGACCACATCTCGAAGACGAGTTCCTCGTGGCACAGAACACGGCCGCATTACTGTTCGCCAGACAGGCTCGCCACGATCCCGAGCCTGTTCGAGAGTCCGTCCCTGAGCTGCTCGAGTTGCTGGATCAGGACCCGCCGATTTTGCGCTTTCGGGCGGCCGGCGCACTCGCTCCGTTGCTGGCCGATCACGTTGACGTCTTCGTCCCCCACACGGATCGACTCGTCGAGGTGCTCGTGGATTCTCCCACCGTCACGCTGGTTCCCGACGAGGGGGAACTCGAGGAGCTCGAGGACGAGACTGTGGAGCTGCTCCAGGAGCTCGCAAACGACCGAGAGGAACAGTACGAACGCGATCGCAAACGCTCTCAGGGTGTTCGTGAATTCGCCGCCAACGCCATCGTCGAGGTCGCCGAGATAGAACCCGACCAAATCGCCCCCCACGTTCGAGTACTCGCCACCACGATCAACGACGACCGACCCATCGTCCGAACCGCACTACTCGATACGATGGCCATCATCGCTCAGGACGACCCCGAGGCAGTTCAGCCGGCGATCGAGGCCATTCGAGCGCGACTGAACGACGAGGTGGATTACGTTCGGGCCCACGCTGTTCGGGCGCTCGGCTACGGCGAGGCCACTGAGGCCATCGAGGACCTCCGCGAGCTGGCTGACCAGGACGTCGACGAAAACCTCCGCGGACTGGCTGCAGATACGGCAGATTGGCTCGCCGACAGTCTCGAGGAGTAGCGCCGAGCGCACAGCAGTGGCGACCGTACGTAAACGTGATAATGTGTTCGAATACAGTCGCAGAATAATGTGACGAATACCCCGATTGTGGGGATCGCTGTTTACTTCCCAACCCTGCACAGGAGAACCGAACCGATGGGGTCGGCTCACACGTCGAGTTTGGAAGGGTACTAGTCGTCGGCTGCTTTGAACAGTTCGGCGTCGGTGTCCTCGAGCTGTTGACTCGACCAGTACTCGTGGGTGTCGTCCTCTCGGAAGCACTGAACGGTGTGCAGCTCATCGTGAGTGTACTCGGGTGGGATCTCCTTCGTACAGGTTTCACGGGCCTCCGGACACCGCGTGTGGAACCGACATCCAGACGGCGGGTTCTTCGGATCCGGAATGTCGATCTTGCGAACAGGCGGTTTCCCGCTACCGCTTCCGGGATTTAGGTCCGGTGTCGCCCACCGCAAGACCTTCGTGTAGGGGTGCTGAGGATCGTTGATTATCTGCTCGGCAGGACCGATCTCGACGAGCTGGCCGAGATACATCACCCCGATTCGCCCCCCGGCGTGGGCGGCGAAATAACGGGCGTTCGAGAGGTCGTGAGAGATGAACAGGAACGAAGTGTCGTAGCGCTTCTGGAGATCGAGCATCAGATCCATCATCTCGACGCGTAGCGAGACGTCAAGCGCGCTGATCGCCTCGTCGGCGAGGATCAGATCGGGATCCATCAACAGCGCACGCACGAGCGCGACACGTTGTTTCTCCCCGCCGGAAAGCTGGTGGGGATACCGTCCGGCGTAGTCTTCCGGTGGTGACATGCCCACCTCCTCGAGCATCGACAGTACCTCTCGACGGCGGTCGCCGGCGCTCATCTGGCTCTGCCAGCGCTTCAGTGGTACCTCGAGGATCTTCATCACCCGACGATTCGGATTCAGTGAGGATCCGGGGTCCTGATGGATGATCTGCAGGGATCGCCGGATGTCGCCGAAGGGTATTTCAACGTCACCCCGGCCGTCCCGTGCGTTCCAGATGTCCTGGCCGCGGTAAGAGACGCTGCCGCCTGTGGGGCGCTGGAGCCCGATAGCGGTCTTGCCGAGTGTCGTCTTTCCACAGCCGGATTCGCCGACCAGTGCGACGACGTCCTGCTCGAAGACATCGAGCGAGACCCCGTCGACAGCGCGAACCACGTCGGGTTCGCTCCGGAAGTCGAACAGTCCAGTGCTCTCCTCGAAGTGAACCTCGACGTCCTCCATACTGAGGAGTGGCTCTTTGCTATTCATGGCTCATCCTCCTGGACGACCGCCTGCTCGTGTGTCAACGGGATCGCCTCCACCGCGTCGTCACAGTGGAAGCATGCGGCCACGTGATCTTCTGTTATCTGCTGGTACTTGGGATCTGCCTCAACGCACCGATTATTCGCTACCGAACACCGCGGGTGGTATGAACAGCCCTTCGGCACGTTCACTGGGTCAGGTGCCGACCCTTCGATAGGGCGCATCTCAGAGAGCGGCGCATCGAGGTTCGGCGTCGCGTTGAGCAGCGACCGCGTGTACGGGTGACCCGCATTCTGCAGTATCTCGTTGGTCGGTCCTTGCTCGATCAGTTCGAAGGCGTACATCACCGCCATTCGGTCCGAGAGCTCGGCGACCAGCGGCAGATCGTGCGTGATGAACACCATCGTGAGATCGTATTTTTCTTTGAGCGACTCGAGCAGGGCGAGAATCGATCGCTGCATCAGCAGATCCAGCGCAGCGGTCGGCTCGTCCATTACGAGCACGTCGGGCTCGAGCAGAACCGACAGCGCGATCAGTGCGCGCTGGCGCATTCCGCCGGAGAGTTCGTGTGGGTACGAGTCCATCACGCGCTCGGATTCGAGATACAGATCCGAGAGGATCTGGTGTCCTCGCTCCATGCCTTCCTCGATGTCGAAGTCGTGGGCATCTAAGGTCTCCTCGAAGTGCCCACGGACGGACATCGTGGGGTTGAACGAGGTCATTGCGCCCTGGAAGACCATCGAGATGCTTTCCCAGCGCAGCTTTCTGAGTTCCTCGTCCCTGAGAGAGAGGACATCGATGGGCTCGCCGTTCTCGGGATAGTATGTGACCGATCCAGAGAGGATGCCCGGATCGACGACGGCATCGAGAATTGCCGAGGCGAGCATCGACTTGCCGCTGCCACTCTCACCGACGATCCCGAGGATCTCGCCGCGCTCGACTGTGAGGTTTACGTTGTCGAGGACGCGGGAGACGCCGCGGTCCATCTCAAAGACGACTTCGGCGTCTCGGATCTCGAGAATCGGATCAGATACGTCTTGCAGTTCGGTTTCCGAAGTGAATGTGTCGTTCAAACTCATTTTACAGGCCCCTGGATCGTATTTTCGTCCTCCGCTTCACTCATCGTTGTTCCCTCGTGGCGCGTTCGGACTCGCGGGTTGAACAGCCTATCAGTCCCCTGTGAGAACAGGATGAACCCGAACGAGACGATGACGACAGGCGCCATCGGTACCAGGAGCAGGTACATCCGACCTGGCACCTCGAAGGCGCCCATGACGGCGTATGCCATGTTCATCATCACTCCCCAGTTACCGATCCCATCGTACGAGAGCACGCCCAGGAAGTACAACGCGACACTTGCGTAGATCACTCCTCGTGCGGCGAATGTGAAGTTGATCATGATGTACGGCATCAGATTTGGCAGGATATCCTTCCGCAGGATCCCCGACGTGCCGACACCCATCGTCCGCGAAGCCTCGACGTAGGAGTGCTCCCGGAGCGACAGGACCTGGGAGTGAATCGACCGTGCGAGGCCGGCCCACGCGTTGATGGAGAGAATAATCCCGAGCAAGAACGGATTCGTCGTATCGATAAGCGCGACGATTACGATCACCAGCGGCAACCCGGGAATCGTCATCGCGATATCGGTGAGGGTCATCAGTACCGTCTCGGTGTTTCCTCGCTTGTACCCGGCGGTGGTTCCGATGACGGTAGCAACCACCGTCACGAACACCCCTGCCGCGATGACCATCTGTATCATCTGGGGGGTCGCCCAGAAGATCCCCGAAAGCAGATCCCGCCCCATCATGTCAGTTCCCAGTGGGTACTCCCACGACTCGAAGGGGCGGAGGAAGCGTTCCGGTGCCTGCTGGGCCCGGGGCTCACCGAGTTGCCAGGGAATTCCAACCGCGGCGAGTGCGCCGTTGAACCACTCGTAGCCGTGTCTGTGTAACGACGTGACGGCACCCATGAGGAAAAACAGGGAGATGATGATCATCCCTATCTTTGTCCGCCAGTCCGACCACGCGATCTTCGTCGGTTGAACGATCGACTCGTCGACCACTTCTGCGAACTGCTGGGTCCGGGTGACCTCGGTCACCTCTGTGTCGTCGAACATACGGGCCGTTTGCCCGCCGTCCGAGAGAAGCCTTGAGGTGTACTCCGAGTCTTGACCGTCACTCGTCTCGTCGAACGCAGTATCGTCCTCAGTACGCTTCACCTTCATCACCCGTTTTAATGCGTGGATCCAGTTTCCCGTAGGTCAGATCTCCAAACCAGATTGCAACCACCATTGCTGCTGTGAGGACGATAAACGTCCCCATCATCAGTGGCATGTCGTTGGCTTCGATGGCCTCGAGCATCCAGTAACCAACCCCATGGTAATTGAACAGTTGTTCCAGAATCACGGCTCCACCGAACATGGTTCCGATGGAGATGATGAGCCAGGTGTAAAGCGGGAGGACGGCGTTGCGACCCACGTATCGCAGAGCGATTCGTCGATCAGGAAGTCCTCGGAGCCTCGCGACTCGGACGTAGTCCTCTCCAAGCGTCTGGATGCTGTTCCCACGCATCGCCAGTGCGGTCAAGCCATAGCCCGTGACGATGAACGAGAGTGCCGGAAGGAGTGCGTGCCTGAACGCACCCGAGACGAATTCGAACGTCAGACCGACTGCGACGCCGTCCGGAAGCCGGTTTCGGGCTGGGATCATTTCGAGGATCAGGAAATCGCTGAACCCGATGTACTTGATGAACACTACTGCTGCGACGTAGTAGGGAATCGACGCCGCAACGATCGCCAGCGCTGAGTTCGAGTAGTCGAAAGCCGACTGCTCACGGTAAGCCATAATCGCTCCGAGCGCCAGGGCGAGGGCGAACATGCCGAACGTCGCCAGTGACATCACCCAGATCGTCCACGGCAGCGCTCCGGCGATGATCGCGGAAACCTCTTCGCCGGATCGAACTCCGTACGTCGTCCCCAGATCCCCTTGCATGATGCTCATCATGTACTGGACGTAGGCCTCTGTTATCGAGGCGTCCGGGTCGATCATCAACATATCCTGGACCTGGCGACGGAGCATGTCGCGGTTTTGGGCGAGATTCGGGTTTTGCTGAATCAGCTCCGCGACCACGATGTCCTCCGCGCTCCAGGGCAGCATTCGAATCATCACGAACGACAGCGTAACCACTGCCCACAGCGTGAAAAGCGCCTGTCCTGCCCGTTTGAGATGCCAGTTCATGAAGCGCCTACCGTCCCGTACACTTCATTAGACCCGGAGTGTCTGCACCTGAAAGCGAGTCCTCAGTCCGCGGGAGCTGGTACATTGGCCAGAACACCCGCATCCGTGGGTTATCCTCGACCTCGTTCGGGAACTCCCAGGACTCGCGGTCGATGAAGTGCTGCTCGTATTTCTCCATGACGACCAGCATCGGCAGATCCTCGTTGACGAGTCGGGTGAGCCTTTCGACGAGTTCCTGAATCTCGTCCTCGTCCTGGCTAGATGCGAGTTTTGGCACCTCCTCGGAGAGGTCTATTTCCTCGCCCTCGAACTCAACCGTGTCGGGATAGTTGAACCACGAACCCGGCGGATGCTCCCTGTTGAGGAGTTTGTGTCGAAGCGCGAAGAAGGGGATGAACGCGTCGGTTCCCCAGTTGTGAGGGTAACAGAGGAGTTCGAAGTCGCCGCTCCCCATGAGCCCCCAGTACGCGCCCCCGAGCGTGTTCAGGGTCGCCTCGAAACCGGCCTGAGAGAGATTGTCGACAAGGGTGCTGGCACCGATGACCCAGTCGGACCAGCCCGCAGGGACGATGACCTCTGCAGGAACGTCGGCAGCTTCGACACCTGCCTCCTCAAGCAGTTCGGCAGCACGCTCGGGATCGTGGTTGTACTGGTTGTACTCCTCGACGTAGTCCTCGCCCAGCCACCCCTCGTTGACGGCCTCGGGGAGCCCGGTGTAGGCGGGATGGTGTACCTTGGTGTCCGGGCCCACGTTCTGGATGACGGTTTCGCGGTCGAACGAATGGGCGATGGCCTGGCGAACCTCTCGCTGGCCCAGCGGACCCTCGTCGTGGTTTGGTGTCAGACCCATCCCGAACGCGCCGGGGATCTGTATCTGCTCGAGGGAGTCGGGGAACTGTCCAAGGACCCCGGGGCCGGCAAACAGGCTGATGATGCCGTCGAGCTCCTGTTCGATGAACGACTGATGGGCAGCCTGGTTGCTCCCTCGGTTTCGCATCCGGTAGCCGCCCCAGTTGTAGTTGTCAGCGTGAGGGTGTCCTTCTTCACGTGGTGTGAGTTGGTGATACGCGTCCGAGACGTCGTCGAGCTCGAAGGGCCCGCTCGGAATCGGCTCGTCGACGTCGATGTCGACCGCCGCGACGTCGTCGTTTTCGGCCGCTTCCTCGAACTGAGCAGGCGGGTTGTTCGCGTAGTTCCCGAGGATGGCTTGCTGGATGATATCCGGGTTCGCACCATCGGGATAGCGGAACGTGAGTTCGTAGTCGCCCGTTACCTCGACCTCTTCGACGAAGTCGAAGGCTGCTGCCTCTCGTTCCTCGAGGATAGTCCACTGTACCATGAGGCTCTCGGCGTCGAGGGGAGTACCGTCGCCCCACTCGATGTCATCGCGCAGTTGGATCGTCCCCTCTGTCCCGCCGAAGTCCCAGTCCTCGGCGAGTGCGGGAACCCACTCGTCTTCGACGGTGTCATAGAGCGCGTAGGGCTCGTAGACGAGTTCGAGCTTCGAGGATGTTCCGTCTGGAGCGTACGGATTGTACGTAAATCCTTCGACGGGATTCCCGACTTCACACATCTCGAAGTACACGTCGGGGTAATCCTCGTTGATGGCTCCGTTTACACCGGTATCCCCGTTGGTGTCCCCATTACCGTCGTCCTGATCACCGGGACTATCATCGTCATCGTCGCCTCCCATACAGCCGGCGACTGCAGCAGCTCCGGTGGCACCTGTGAGCGTTACGAAAGTCCGTCTGGAGAGTACATCACTGTAATCTCTCTGTGAGTGGCTGTTAGCCATACGAATACTGATTCATTATCCAACCCACATAAGTATTTCCTATATGGCAGTTCTAGTCAACGATAATTTAATTCAGGGGGTGCCATCAAAATCGCGAATCCACACAAATCAGGGCAATCCCTCCTTCTATACCTGGCGGATACCCAAGACACCAGGCTTCTCATGCGACCGTCCGGTCCCGCTCGAAACGAATCCTCGCCGTATACGGCGAAGAAAATGTCGTTACCGCAGATCCCACTCGTCAAACCCGTACGATTCGATGGCGTCTAGCCGCTCGCGCTCGGCATCGGTGAAGTCGATCGCGGCCGCCTCGAGGTTGGTCTCCAGCTGCTCGACCGTTGAGCAGCCGATGATCGGCACGGTACGCTGGTCGCGAGCGAGCATCCACGCCAGCGCAATGGCGTTGCCGTCGACGCCCTTGCGCTCGGCGAGCTCCTCAATCACCTCCATTTTCAGACGATTCTCCGACCGGACGTACCCATCGGGGATCGGGCGGTCGTCGCGACCATATGCGCCCTGCAGCGTCGGCGAGTACGGTATCAGAGTGAGGTCGTGTTGGTTACTGTAGTCGACCAGTTCATCGGTGGCCGGGAGCTGTCCGCCGAAGCCGGCGTCGCGGTCGGGAATAAGGTAGGAGAAGCGAGGCTGGACGCACTCGAATCGGGGCCACCCGCGATCTGCGGCGATGCGGTTGGCTCGTGCCACCCGCCAGGCGGGGAAGTTCGATGCGGCCAGATGACGAACCTTTCCCGCCTCCACCACGTCGGCGAACGCCTCCATGTATGCGATCTGGGGCGTGTCGGGATCGTCGACATGGGCGTACAGCAGATCAATCGTCTCGATCCCGAGGCGATCGAGGCTCTCGTCGACCGACCGCCGGATCAGATCGGGGTCGAGACTACGCTCCTCGAGATGTGGCGGATTGAACCCAACTTTCGTCGCAACCGTCACGTTCTCGCGCACGCCACGCTCTTCGATCCACTCGCCCAGGAAGTACTCGCTCTCGGGCTCGTCGTAGCCATCGAGCCACGTCGGGTAGTTGTTGGCGGAGTCGAAAAAGCGCCCACCCGTCTCGTAGTACGTGTCGAGAATATCGGTGGATGTCTCGGCGTCGATCGTGCTGCCGAAGTAGATCGTCCCCAGCGCCAGTTCGCTGACTGATTCACCTGTCTGTCCTAGCGGGGTCGTCTCCATATGGGGACGAAAACGGCCCACGTCAAAAGGTTGATGATTTTGTTCAATTTAGCGATAAGATTCAATTATAGAGAAAGCGCGCCGTCGAACGCCGGTTGATGATCCATAATTCATTGATTCTTTCACAGCCGATGATTTTACCAGTCTGCGCCAGGGCGGGCAGGGATATGGAGGGTGCCTCGAGCGTCCTGGTCGGTCAGGGTTTGTTTTGATAATATATGAGTGATCGCTCGAGACGTCTCACTCAGTGGATTCAACGGCTGAACGTAGTTTTTAGGGCTACACAGACACCACAATTTACATTCACCAAAAAATTAATTATCGGTGCTGGGTAAGCTAGCTTGTGTCACGCCACTAGTTGACGAGCGAACGGACATAGCCACGGCCAATACGTATCGAGATCCGATACTATCCCGTCGCGTCGTGAGAGGTGTCTAACCGCGTGAATGGAGACGCCTATCAAGTCAATGAACGCGTGATAACACAGAGCAAACATATGACACGAAATGATGATAGTTGCGGCAGTTTCGACCTTTCACGTCGAACGTTCGTCGCGGCGACTGCACTGACGGGCGGCCTCGGTGGAACGATTTCGACCACTGCTTCGGCCTCGGATCACGACATCGTTCAGGTAGGAAGTGGTAGTTACACGACGACGCTTCCCGATGGAATGGACGAACCACCGGAATCGATATCCGTTACGTCGAGCGTCGAGGGCCCTATCGACTCGAACGACTGGTGGAGTAGCCTCCTTTGGGAGGACTTCTCAGAGAACCTGTTCGTCCATCCACTGTACGTCGACGCGTCCGAAGACGGACTCGACGTGGGCTTCCCGACGGAGTGGACCTTCAGCCGTGAGGGTAGGCTCGACCACGTCACCGCGATGATGGAATTACAAACCGATCTCACCATCGGTCATACGGGCGGAACCTTTGACGATTCGCAGGTCGATGGGTGGGGTGACTGGTCGGTGAGTACCGTCTGGGGAGCCGATACGTCGTCGACGCTCCGAGTAACGATGGCACAGGGATCACCGTTCCTCTACTGTGAGTACGAGGGCGGTGGCGCCGAGTTATCGTTCCCGAGCACACCCGACGTCCACGACGAGGGGAACGTCCTCCGGATCCAGAGCAACGGTAACGTCTACGGCGTCTTCGCCCCCGAAGGTGCCACGTGGAACGGCATCGGCTCCGACACATTAACGTCCGACCTCGATGGCGAAGAATACCTATCGGTGGCACTCCTGCCCGACGACTCCGATGACGCCCTGTCGACGTACGCCGACTACGCGTACAACCGGATCGTCGATACACGCATCGACTGGGTCTACGACAAACACGAAGCGACGGTCGAATCGACCTTCTCTTTCGAGACCGTCGATCGCCCCGAGAGCGGTTCTGACGGCGTGTTAACGACGCTGTATCCCCACCAGTGGAAGTATAGCGACGCCTCGACCGAGGCCTGGAGTTACACCACCCAGCGTGGCGAACAGCGCGTGTACACGGGTTCGTCCTTCTCCGTCACCTACGAGTACCGCGGCATGCTACCGTACCTGCCTGACGTAGGGGACTACGATCAAGACGAACTCGAGGGGTACGTTCAGGAAGTAGCTGACGAGGACGAGTTGATTCGCCCTGGACCGGAGGATCCGGGAGACGACACGTACTGGACCGGGAAGAACTTCGAACGTCTCGTCCAGTTGCTCCCGATAGCTGAGGCTGTAGGGGCGACTGACGCCCGCGACCGATTCGAGAACGCGATGCGCGACGAACTCGAGATCTGGCTCGACGCAACCGTTTCTGGCGATACGGACTCGCCGGACGTGTTCTACTACAACGACAACTGGCGCTCGCTTTTGGGCTACCACGATAGCCACGGATCCGCAGATAACCTCAACGACCACCACTTCCACTACGGCTACTACGTGAAGGGGGCTGCGGCGATCGCACGGACGGATCCCGACTGGGCAGACTCCGACAACTGGGGTGGCATGATCGAGCAATTGATCCGGGACTATGCTGGCTACGACCGGTCGGACGACAAGTATCCGTTCCTCAGGAACCACGATCCCTACGCTGGTCACTCCTGGGCAAGCGGAAACGCACTGTTCGAAGAGGGGAACAACCAGGAGTCGTCCTCGGAGTCGCTGAACGCCTACGCCGCGATGATCGAGTGGGGCGAGTACACTGGCAACACCGAACTCAGGGACGCAGGCATCTTCCTCTACACTACGGAGCTTCACGCCGTACAGGAGTACTGGTTCGATATTGACGGGGACAGTCACCCTCCGGAGTGGGACCACGACTATTCATCAAACGTCTGGGGTAACGGTTACTGGTACAAGACCTGGTGGACGCTCGACATCGAGGCAATCCACGGGATCAACTTCATGCCACTCGACGGCTATTCGCATCACCTCGGCTGGGACGACGAGCACGCCGAGGCGAACTACCAGGAAATCGTCGAGAACCGTGGCGGCGACGACTTCGATTACTATCCCGACCTCATGTGGATGTTTCGGGCGTTCTCGGACAGCCAAGATGCTCTCGCCCTATGGGAGGCGGATAAGGACGATTACGACGTCGAGTTCGGCATGTCCCGAGCCCAGACATACTATTGGCTCACCGCGCTCGACGCGACCGGTTCGCCGGAACCGTCGATCACGGCCGATCACTCGTTGTACACCGTATTCAGCACCGACGATGGGGCGCTGACCTACGCAGCGTACAACCCGGGTGATTCTTCCATAACCGTCTCCTTCTCCGACGGAACGTCCCTTGACGTCCCCGCGAACTCGATGGCGACGACGACCGACTCAGACGGCGATAACGGTGGCGGCGACGAGGAACCAGCAGCGCCCACGAATCTGCACTCGCCGTCGAACACCGACACGACGGTCGACCTCGAGTGGGATCACGACGGTGCGAACACCGCCCACTACAACGTGTACGTCGACGGTTCGAGGTACGGCGAATCGGCAAATACCTCGGAGACGGTGAGCGGGCTCGATCCCGACACCGGCTACGAGTTCACTGTTACGGCCGAGTCCGATGACGGAATCGAGTCCGACCCGAGTAACACCATCTCGGTGACGACCGACGCGGACGACGGCGACATGGGCGATTCGGCACCGAGCATCGACCAGTTCGACGTTTCGGACACGAGTTCCGGTCCGTGGACGCGATTCAACGTCGAGTGGGCCGTCTCCGATCCGGATGGCGATCTGGATCTCGTCGAGATCGAAATGATCGACGATAGCGGTACCGTGGTGGACTCGACGTCGACGGCGGTGAGTGGAGACAGCGCCTCAGGGGAGGACTCCGTTCGCGAACGAAACGGCGGAGGTGAATACGAACTCGAGCTCACCGTCACGGACGAAGCTGGAAATAGCGCTACCGAGACGAAGACCGTGGCCGTTGCCTGATACGGTTTACTGTGGTCTCTTCCCGGTAATTGCCGACTCGGTATTTCCAATCACTGACAACAGTCACAGTAACCGTATGAAGACCACTTTCTTGTCGTGGTTCACGAGGGTATTCCGATCAACGTGTACTGGTCAGGAAAACGGTCGAGATCGATCCTTCCCGGAAAAGTATCGTATTATCGCTGGCGTCAACGGTGCAGAATCTGGATTCGCGAGGATATCAACCGTTCACTCCAAACCAGGTACAGATACCACCGACATGTGAGCAGTTGGTCTTATTATAGATGCCCCGTAACACGAGCGCATGGAGCGAGACACGATCCAAACGGCGCTGGAATACGCGGGCCTGACGACCTACCAGGCTGACGCGTATCTGACGCTACTGGAGATGGGCCAGTCCCCGGCCATCGAGGTTGGGCGGAACTGCTCGGTACCGGTCTCGCAGATCTACGACGTGCTCCGGAGCCTCGAGGAGGCGGGCCACGTCGAAACGATGGAACAGGAGAAGCTCTACGTCCGTCCACGCGAGCCGGACGAACTGCTCGAGGACCTCACTGACAGGGGGGAGCTCCTACAGGACGCCGCGGAGGACATCGAAACCCGGTATCAGCAGCCTGCACGGATGGATTATCGAATCAGCGTCGCCACCCACATGGAGACCGCCGTCAAGCAAGCCACCGAACTTATCGACGAAGCGGAGACCTTCGTCGAGGTTTCGGCGAGTGCCGATCGGTTGGCGAGCATGCGGGAGGCGCTGGAGGCCGCTCGAGAAAGAGGCGTTATTGTACGGGCGGGAGTGTATGTAGATGGAGCCACCGATTCGAAGGAGGAATTCGATCCCGAGGGCGCCGTATCCGAATTGCGTGCGATTACGATTCCGGGGCCATTTCTGGTCGTTATCGACCGCAACCGCACATTCTTCGCGCCGGAGGGTCGGTTCGACGACAGCTACGGCGTTTTGATCCGGGACCGTTTCCTCCCGTTAATCTTTCACTGGTACTTCCAGACCTCCCAGTGGGATCTCTACGATCCGATTTATATCGACGCTCCAGCTCAAGCGAGGTACGTTAGCATCGAGGAATTCGTCCGCGACACCTGGCCACTCTATCGTGATGGCTACGTCCTCGAGGTCGATATTCAGGGTGTGGAGACGGAAACCGACGTCGAGCGAACAATCTCGGGGACAGTCACGGGAATGCAGTATCCTGGAGTGGAACGGCAGAATTGTGCGCTGACACTGATGGACGTGGCCACCTACGTCACAGTCATCGTCGATACCGGAGACGAGTTCGTTACCGTGGGAGGCTGGGGTGCCGTTTTTGAGGATATAGAGGCCCATCGAATCGACCTCGTCGGAATCGACGTCGAGGGGGAAATCGTCTGATGAGACGTTCTGAGGACCGACGGCTACAAACGCATAATATCGATCGGGACGGAACCGGGAGACAAGGGTAATCTCGAGGGATTTGCGTCCACAAACGGATCGGTTACTGGCTCGACGAACCCGGTACGGAGCATCGACGAGAGTGAGGGTCAGGCTATCAACGGAACCGGTCGGACTTAATCGAGGATCTGTACACTCGTCGAGTGCTCACCACAGGATAGTTCGACAGTACCGGGTTCAACCCGGGAGTCGCCATCGGGGCCGACGACCGCGAAACGGTCGGCAGACAGCTGTAAACGGACGGTACGCTCTTCGCCGGGATCGACGTGGACACGGTCGAACCCGACAAGTTCGCGAACCGGTGTTACGACTGAACTGTAGGGCCGGCTGGCGAAGATGTCGATCGGTTTGGCACCAGCGCGAGTCCCGCGGTTCGCGAGGGTGACTTCGACACTAACGGTCTCGTCGGCGGCGAGTCGTTCGGGAGTCGCCGACAGGTTGCAGTACTCGAACTCGGTGTACGAAAGCCCGTGGCCGAAGGGCCAGAGTGGATCGTAGGTTTCACCGTGTTCCTTTCGCCCGATCGGGTAGGGGTGCGAGAGGTGATTGTGGCGCGTGGGCAAGTGACCGGTCGACCGAGGTACGGAAATCGGTAACGCACCGGAGGGATTGACCAGTCCGAACAGTGTCTCAGCGACGGCGAGACCACCCTGTGCCCCCGGATAGTAGGCGTAGGCGATTGCTGGCACGGTCTCGGCGATCCGGGGCAGCGGCGTCGGGCGCCCCGAAATGACTACGACTGCAGTCGGTGTGTCTGTGGCAGCGACGGCCTCGACGAGGTCCCGTTGTGGGGCTGGAAGCCCGAGTTGTGTTCGGTTTGGGAACGATTCGGGCGGCCCAGCGACGTCCTCGGGTCCGAACTCGTGGAGGTACCAGTTCTCTCCGACGACGACGATCGCGGCGTCTGCGTCGGCCGCTGCGTCGACGGCCGCGTCGACGTCACCGGGTTCGCTGATCCCCGCACCAGGCTCGAAAGTCACTTTTGTATCCGCCGCTACGACGGATTCCACACCCTCGAGGACCGTAATTCCCGAGAGATCGTCGGTGTTCTTGCAGCTCCAACCCCCGACCTGATGATCGAGTCGATCCCCGTTCGGTCCGGTGACGAGTACCTCCCCGATGTCGGGTTCGAACGGGAGCACGCCATCGTTCTGCACGAGGGTAATCGAGGACCGGGACGCCTCGAGAGAGAGTTTTTCGTGGTCGTCGGCTCCGACGATCGTCCGGGTTTCCGAGACGTCAACGTATGGTTTTTCGAACAATCCGAGATTCGCTTTCAGCGAGAGTACCCGACGGACGGCGTCGTCGAGCAGCGACTCGTCGACGGTGCCGTCCTCGACGAGCGCCTCGAGGTATTCGACGTGTTTCTCCTCGCCTAGAGAGTGAACGTCTACTCCAGCTACTAAGGATTGCCCGACGGCGTCCTCCATCGACTCGGCCGTCCCGTGATTCTCGTGGAGCATCCCGATCCCGTTCCAGTCGGATGCTACGTAGCCTTCGAAGCCCAGTTCCTCTCGAAGCACCTTCCGCAAGAAGAACTCGGAGCCGTGGGATGGGACGCTATTGATCGAATTGTAACATGGCATGATCCCATCGACTCCAGCATCTATCGCTGCCTCGAACGGCGGAAGGAAATCACGGTAGATCGATGACATCGAGCGATCAACCGGCGCTGTGTCCTCTCCCTGTTCGGGTTCACCGTAGGCCGGAAAATGCTTGGCGACGACCCCGACATCGGGATCGGCATCGTGAACTCCGTGGGCTTTGGCCGCGGCGAGTTCACCACAGAGACGGGGGGAAGCGCCGAAGGTCTCGAATGTTCGGCCCCAGCGTGGATCTCGAGCGACATCGCAGGTCGGTCCGTAGGTGATCGCGGCCCCGGTCGCTGCTACTTCCCGCGCGGTAACCGTACCGACTCTTTCGACCAGTTGCCGATCTCGGGTGGCCGCCATGCCGAGGTTATGCGGGAACACTGTTCCACCCGCCACGTACGCGTGTCCGTGAACCGCATCGACGGGGATGGCGATCGGGATCCCAAGGCGGGTCTCCTCGATCGCAATCCGTTGGAGTTCGTTGGCGAATCGCGCGGACTCCACTGGGTCCGTATAGGCGGCAGCACCGTAGCCGAACGGTGTTGCGAACCCCAGGCCATACTCAGAGACCAGCTTCCGAGCTTCCTCCGGTGTTCGCTGTTCGTCGAGTTCGCCGACGTACGTGCCGGCGAGCTGTGCAGCTTTCTCGCGGACGGTCATTCGTTCGAGCAGCGTTTCGATGGTCTGTGATGCGTCGGTCGTCGCTTCGAAATTTTCAAATGACATGTTGACTTCGATGTTGTAGCATACCCGTGTGTGGACTGCGCTCGATCAAACGCGTCACAGTAGACGCGATCGAGAGCGAATCCGAATGCGGGCGTTCTCGACGCCTGAGGCGGCTACGGGTCCTTTGCCGGGGCACTATCGATGAATTTCCGTAGTGCACTCGTGATTCGTTTCGGTGGAACTACCCGCTTGGTTCAGGCTTGGCAGCTAAAGAGATGGAGAGTTCATGCATAAAACTAACTTAATATGAATTACACTAGCCGAAGCTGTTTCTTACGAACTGACCAGAAGCATCCACGGCAACAGGTTGTTAGCCAATAACATACATAATGAAATAGAACAGTATAGTAAAATAATACATTGGGGAAAATCGAGGGGCTGGAAGCGGATAGTATTTCGAAAAGGAGTTTGTATCTAGGAACAAGATAATCTTCAACACAATCTACTGATCTGGTAGAAGACTTAAAGAGAAAATCCACGGATAACGCACATTGACAAGCTAACTAGTCGCTGTCTTTCGATTTAAAATCCATCTTGGTTAATGTATCATTCTAAAACTATTGACAGCTACAGATAATACGCTTAGCGTCTCATACTACCCAATTTCCGGTCGATTGGTGCGCCGTCGAGACTGCACAACAGAACGACATACCTCGCGGCGTGATTCCAGAGCGTACTGCCAAGCACGTTCCCTCTTCGAGAGAAATTACACCCATAAGTCTGTAAAGTTGTGGGTTTCATCCTCACCGCAATACGCAATTCGTATACCGGCAGTGTAATCAATAGCTTCGAGACGATCGATAACCAGTAGGCTACGAGGGATATGGTGGCACGTTAATTGTAGTCCCTACCTTCGAATTTTCAAACAGTAATAATTGAAACGATCTCCATACCCAACGGCGAGATCTCTGTGAACCGGTGGAGTATATGTCTGCAGTGGCTACTAGAGTGGCCAGTGAAACGATTCACACACCTATCACGACGCCGTCTTGCGATAGGATGTGCAATGACTTTCACTGGCTACTATTACGTCCTCACTGTCACCACGAGACAAATAACACTGGTACTGGCATGATACGTTATACACACAGACGCATTCCATTGAGAGCACTGACCACCCGAGGATTGAGGCGGGACAGCAAAGTAACTTCGGCTGGTGTTTGCATAGTCCAAACGCATCGTGAACGCCCTCTTGCATAGTAGAACAGAAAGACACACTAATGGACGAGCTTGCAGAGGCGGTAATAGGTAATCAAGAGCAATCGAACTCACCTTTCTGCGTCAAATCATGAGGGTAACCGCGGTTGTACCGATCATGCCGTATGTAAGAGGCCACTGAGACCCGAGAACGCAAACTAACAGACGCTTTCAATACATCCAGTGTGACCCTCTTGTACTACTATCTCTTCAATACGCCGAGAACGGATCGAACGAGCTGTTTTCTCACACAATATAGTAGCCAGTGAAACGATTTACACACCTAACGCGACATCCTCTTACGAAAGGATGTGCAATGACTTTCATTGGCTACTATAGAATTGGGAAATGAGTTGTACCGATGATACGAAGACGGTGGATTACCGAATTCCTGGGCTCTTTTATCGGGGTACACGACACCAAGGTGACCACCAAATTTACATTTGCTATGTTCAAATACCTTCTCCGGCAATAATTATGATTGAAGAGGAATATACGAGGTCTAACGATTGTAAAAATCAGGTCTAAATCGTATTACCAACGAAGGATACCGTATAGTACACCCGTAGCGTGACACAATACACATCTGACGACCGTTTCGAGTGGGAGTCCGATACAACAGCACTGAAAAAAGGCGAGTGTGCATCATTGAATTCCAACAAACTGCCTGGTAGTCCTCCAGAGACACCCATTTGCATATCTCATCATTCCACATCTTTACGGAACAAATAGGATTTGGACATTCCAAATGTAACTCGTGCTTTTATATAGCCGAACCATCCCAACACTGCCTCAACAGTCGCTATCTTGCTTGTGGTTTCGTCCTCACTGCGGTGACGAGTCCGTAGGAACTGTTGTCGTTATGGTCCGCACTCCGAACGAAGTGAATAAATTCGTTTGCGAGCATCAACAACACTCGAGCGCGATTGCACGAGCGAGTGCTCCTCGAGTTTATCGAGCGCGTGGTGGACCGTCCGACGAGGCAATAGCGTTTCTTCGACGAGTTCAGTCTGTGTCATTTCAGTGTTTTGACCGAGAATGATGGCGACGAGCTTTGCACTCGGCGGTTGCTCTCGAAGGCGTTCTCGAACGTTCGAGTCGGTCGGTGGCCATACCAGTGTCTGGTCGCTATCGCTCGCTGCGGCGGGCATATACGTTCACCATGAGCGACTAATTATATATATCTATGGACCTGGCCGCGTCACGTTCCTTCGTTCTACAACCCGATTCGTGCAGTCACCGCACGAACCTCTATGCTTATGCCTCCGTATTCCTGTTTTCGTCTCATGGACCGCGATTCCGTTACGCCAGACGTATCCACGATTCCAGCCGACCGCGCAGAGCGCTGGGTTACACACCATCACGAATTTGCCGCACCAAGCACCTACGTCTACGAGTTCGTCTGGGACGTCACCGAAGACGCCATCGGCCCGTTCTGTACCGACGTCGACGGCAACGTATTGTTGGACTTTACCAGCCACGTTGCAGCCGCTCCACTGGGCTACAACAACCCAACGATTCGGGAGCGAATGGACGCCTACGATCTCCCCGAACCGTCCAAAATCGCCGGCCAGGATTTCTACGCCAGCGGTGGCGGTACGGCAGACGATACGGACTTCCCAGGTCCCACGCAGTTGATGGACCGGCTCACCGATGCGACGAGTCACTACGACATGGACACCGTCTTTCTGTCGAACACAGGCGCCGAAGCCGTCGAAAATGCGATTAAAATCTGTTACACCAACGGTGGCCACCGAGGAGTGACGTTCGACGGTGGTTTCCACGGTCGAACGCTCGGTGCGCTCTCGTTGAACCGATCGAAAGCCGTTCACCGACGGGGCTTCCCCGAAATCCCGGGTATCGTGAGCGTTCCGTACTGTACCTGCACCGACGAGTGTACCTGTGGCTGGGAAACCGACGGGCCAGGCGGTAACGTACTCGCCGATAGACTCCATCCAGAGCGTGGTGACCTGCCCGCCGACGAAGTCTCGTACATCATCCTCGAGCCAGTTCAAGGAGAAGGCGGTTTCAGAGCGCCCTCTCCTTCGTTCGCCACAGATATCGAGAGAATTCGACGCGAACACGATATCTACGTTATTAGCGACGAAATCCAGGCCGGCGTCGGTCGGACCGGCGAGCTCTGGGGTATCGACCACACGCCCATCGAACCCGATGTGATCACCTGTGCGAAGGGGCTTCGTGTCGGTGCGACCGTGGCCAACGAGGACGTTTTCCCCGAACAGGAAGGCCGTCTCTCCTCGACCTGGGGAGCAGGCGACTTGCTCTCTTCACTCCAGGGAACGCTAACCCTCGAGATCATCGAAAAAGAAAACCTGCTTTCCAACGCCACCGATCGGGGCCGACACCTGATCGAAGCCCTCGAGGACGCCACCTTGCCTGGGAGCGTGGACGTCCGCGGACGAGGATTGATGGTCGCCGTCGAATTCGATACCAAAGCTCGCCGTGAAGCGATCGTGCAGGCCGCACTCGAGCGCGGACTCTTGTTGCTCGGTTGTGGTTACAAGACGATCCGCTTCCTCCCACCACTCGACGTGACTGCACGCGAGATCGACCTCGCAGTCTCCCTGTTCGAAGAAGCGACTCGAGGGGTCGAAAGCCCGATGCAAACTGCAGACTGACCCTTTCGAGGGTCGTATCGTGAGCAAATTACACAACTAATTTCGGTCCGAGTCTGGTGATTTTGATGGCTGAATCGTTGCGTGAACGCCGGTTGGACCAATTTCGCTCGTCAACAACCCCGACCTCAAGGGTCGGGGTTCTCGTCCTGCACCGCCTATAGACGGGACTGGAGAGCAACTGAGTATTGGCCACCCGGACAGTACCGACTGGTTGGAGCAAGCAAAAATCAGGACCGGTCAGGGAGTTCCGAGGAACCGTTTTGTCTGCGAATGGAGTAGCGACATCAGGGCCACAGGCCGCGGAGATCTTTTGCCTCAGCCACTCTCGAGAGCGCAACGACGTAGGTAGCGTCCCGCCAGGTCAATTGCCGTTCGTCACGCTCGCGAGCGACCTGTTCCCAGGCCTCGACCATCTCGTCTTCGAGTGTCTCACGGACGCGCTCGAGCGGCCACGACCGCCGATTGATGTGCTGGAGCCATTCGAAGTAACTGACGGTAACGCCGCCCGCGTTGGCGAGGATGTCGGGAATCACGGGGAGATCTCGCTGGTCGAAAATTTCGGCCGCTCCGGTCGTCGTCGGCCCGTTAGCCCCTTCGACGATAAGGGAGGCGGACACGTCAGCGGCGTTCTCTCGAGTGAGCACGTTCCCGACGGCGGCCGGAATCAACACGTCGACGTCGAGCTCGAGCAGTTCTGCGTTCGGCATGATTTCTCCGCCATCGTACGCTGTAACCGCTCCAGGTTGCTCATCGTAGGTCGGGATGTCCATCGTCTGGAGTCCAGACGGATCGTAGATGGCACCGTTGACGTCGCTGACGGCTACGATGGTAGCGCCCCAGGAGTCGAGGAGGCGAGCGGCATTGGCACCGACACTACCGTAGCCCTGAACGGCCACCGAAAGCTCATCCATCGGCATGTCGTAGTATGCCGCTGCCTCTCGAGCGATGATAGCCACGCCACGGCCAGGCGCTTCCTCCCGGCCCGGACAGCCACCGATTGCGGTGGGTTTCCCGGTGACGACGCCAGGAATCGTCTCGCCTTCTTGCATGCTGCAGGCGTCCATCAACCAGGCCATCGTCTGTTCGTCCGTGCCCATATCGGGTGCCGGAATATCTTTCGTCGGACCGATTGCACCCTGCAACGATTCGGCAAAGCGTCTGGTGAGGCGTTCGCGTTCTTTCTCAGTCAATTCGTCCGGGTCGACGACGATGCCGCCTTTGGCACCACCAAACGGCAGATCCATCACCGCACACTTCCAGGTCATCCACATCGAGAGAGCAATGCACTCGTCTTCGGTAACGCCTTGTGCGTAACGTATACCGCCCTTGTAAGGCCCACGGACGTCATCGTGTTGCGCACGATATCCCGTGAACACCTCGGTCTGTCCGTCATCCCGTTCGACTGGCAGACTGACGCGATACACCGTCGTCGGATGTTTGAGCCGTTCGACCATCCCCTGGTCGACGTCGAGCAGTTCAGCGGCTCGCTCGAGTTGATCGACGGCCATTTCGACCGGCGAGTGAGTATTGCTCGATTCGCTATTCGTCGATTCCGTCGTTTCTGGTGGGGTTGTTGTCATCTCAATCAGCAGGGTACTGTTCGACCCAGTCACACTGGGTGCAGTGAAAGCGGCTCTCCGTCGGTTTTCCCGAGCCGCCACAAAGCGGGCATCGTTCACGTGCGTCTCGAGCCATCATGCTCGCACACCCATGTATCGGGGGGCGCTCCGTTTTCGCGACTTTACATTCGATCGTCTCATCACGTCAGTGTGGACGTGCAAGGAGTAAGATGCTAGTGGTCCGTGCAATGGTGGCACGGAGAACCGTATCCGCAAGAACGAACCACCTTCTGGAACCATCCTCACTCGTTCCCAGCGTAAGCGAAGCGAGTGAAGGCTTGTAGGAACTACCCGCAGCGGACGGGTGGTTCAGGTCACCTGTTATCAACACCGGCTCATGGGGATTATCGTAGCCAGCCGGCGGTTTCGAAGGACGGCTGTCGACGCTGTGCCTCGGTTCTTCGTCGGTACCGATGAACGCCGACGATAATCCCTATCAGACGGTGTCTGATTCGGTCGAATCGCCGTTCGTTGGTTCCGCAAATTCGAAAACCTCGTCCGTGTCTGACTCGTCACTGGGTGCTTTCGGGGCCAACTCATCGTTCGAACGTTGGCTCTCCCCCTCGAAGTCGGTATCCGTCTCGAACCGATCGAGTGCACTCGAGAGTTCGCTCGCCTGCGTCGTCAGTTCACTCGCACTCCCCGAAACTTCCGTCAGGGCAGTCGTTTGTTCTTCGGCGGCCGCCGCAACGTTTTCGCTTTCCGCGGTGGTTTCTTGAGAAATCGTTGCCACCTCCTCGACCATCGCGACGACCTCCTGCGTCGAGGCGGCTTGCTGTTGGCTCGCTGCCGAGATTTCCTGCACGCCGGTGTTCGTCTCCGCCGCATAGCCGGCGATTTCCTCGAGCGCGTCTGCAGCCTGGCGAACCGAATCGGTGTGCTCGGTCACGCGCTGGCTGGTTAGCTGAACTTCGGACGCCGTGTGTTCGGTCTGCTCGTGAATACGCTCGAGTCGCGCCTCGATGTCTTCGGCTGCGTCTTTGGTCTCCGCAGCGAGTTCTTTGACCTCACTGGCAACGACCGAAAAGCCCGCATCATCGGCATCCGACCTCGAAGCCTCGATATTGGCGTTGAGCGCGAGCATATTGGTTTGTTCTGCGACCTGGGTGATGAACTCCGTGAGCTCGTCGATCTGTGCCATCTCCGCCTCGAGGGCTTCGATGGCGTCGACGGCGTCTGCCGACTCGTCTTCGATTTCGTTCATCCCGTCGATAGCAACCTGTGCGGCTTCTCGCCCGCGTTCTCCTGCATCCGCCGTTCGCTCAGCGATATCGGCCACCTGATTCGAGGAGGCTGCGATCTGTTCGGTCGTCGTCGAGAGACTACTCATCTCCGCGGTAACCGACTGCAATCGGTCGTTCTGGCGGTCCGCCCCGTCGGATATCTCTTGCACTGATTCGGTGACTTGCTCGCTCGCCGAGCGAACCTCTTCGCTCGAGGCCGTCACCTGCTCGCTGGCCGTCGCAACCTCTTCGGCGAAGGTCTTGACCGCCGCCGTCGTCGACTCGAGGTCGCTCACCATCGCGTTGAACTCGGTTGCAATCGCGCACATCGCTTCGTTCTCGCTGTCGACGTCCATTCGAGCCGTGAGATCACCATCAGCACACGCTTGCATCACCTCACTGTACTCGTCTGCTTTTGCCTCGAGGTGTCGGTTCATCGACTCGGTTTGCTCTCGTGCGATTTCTGCCTCATCACGAGCGTTTTCGGCAACCTGAATCTGGGTGCGAAGCTGAGATTGCATCGAGTCGAACCCATCGTACAACTGCCCGATGTTGTCGACTCGAGGGCTGTCGAACTCCACGTCGAGATCTCCATCTTCCATCTGTTTTGCCTTCGCGGTCAGTCGATCGATTGCCGTTGCCGTGTTCCGACCGAGGACCATACCACCGATGGCGATGACGAACACGCCGAACCCCGTCGCATATAGGCCGTACTGGGTGACTGCCTCTACGAAGCCGTAGGCCTCGGCTGTCGGTGTATGCACTACCACTACCCAGTCAGTGTGTTCCGATTGTGCGTAGCCGACAACGTATGGCGATGAGGGATACGAATATCCCGGCAAAGCGAGTGCGCCGGATGGGTCGGCATCGAGTTGACTCGATCCCCGATCACCGGTGTTGGCAGCCTCGAGCGTCGACGCAGGTTCGTACGCCGCGTGGAAAGCGTCCGATTCGTCGAAACCGACGTCATCCATCACCACTCGGCCGCTATCGTCGACGGCGAACGTGAGCTGTGTGTCGGTCCCTGCGCTCTCGAATTGATTCGCGTAACTAGAGAGGGTGGCCGTGTAGATGATGACGCGATCGGGTTGGTCACCGACGAGTTGCACGAACGCCAGTACCGGTTCGTCGGATTCACCAGTCGTGTCGATGTAGCTGTCCGAAAGGTGTACCTGGTCGGCGTCGAGATCAGATCGTATCCAGTCTCCCCCCTCCGGAACGTTGAGAGCAGCGAGTTCGGTCCCAACGGTTTCTTCGTTCGTACTCGCCGTCACTTCGTTCCGATTGAGATCCACGTAATGGACGTGATGTGTCCCTTCCGGAAGCTCATCGTGCCAGTTTTGTAGATATCGATCTATCGCTTCGTTGTCGCGGTCTTGGACGACGGCCGACTGAGAGATCATCCGCGTCGTCCACTCGTTGCGTTCGATCCAGGCATCGAGTTTTTCGGCTTCCTGCTGAGCGCCTGTCGCCGCCTCCTCGTTCGCGTTCTCGGTAACCTCGCTTTCGATTTGTGCCGTTCCCGCGATACCGACGAGCCCGATTGCGAGGCCAATTACCAACAGTACGATACCAAATTTGAGCGCGTAGCTACGCCGAATCGCTTTCGGCACCAGCTTTCGAAACGTACCAACCATGCTCACTGTCTGGGAGCGTGATGGTTAAATAATTTATCCCGGCTCGAGGAAGAAAATAGGGGGACGGAGCGCTCGAGGCGGGAACGAAACGGGCCCCGAAGTCGTGCCGTGATCGGTTCAGTTCGCAGCCGATGTGACCGTTCCCTCGTTACTCGGACCGCCATTTGCGTTGGTCCCGGTTCGGTATCCAACAGCGTGGTTAGACCGTAAAACGACGCTCGAGCAGCGTTACCAGCAAGAACGCGCCAAACTGCGCGGTTCGCCCAGTGGGATCGAACGAGGGTGCGACTTCCATCAAGTCGGCGCCGCCGACGGCGTCGTACTCGCCGAGGATTTGCATCGTCTCGAGTGCCTGGGCAGCCGTGAGTCCGTCGGGGCACGGCGTTCCGGTACCCGGGGCCACCGACGGGTCGATGGAATCGATGTCGAAGGTGACGTACACTGCGTCGGTGTCTTCAGCGGCGGCCTCGACGGCGTCGCGAACGACCGGTCCGATACCCCGTTCGTGGACGTCAGCCATCGTAAACAGGTTCAGTCCCGTTTCCTCGACGAATTCCATGAATCCGGGCCGTTCGTAGCCACGAATTCCGACCTGGCTGATGTGCTCGTAGTCGGAGTAGGTCGATTCTGCGATGTGTCGGGTACACGCGCCGTGATAGTGCGAATCGAAGAGGTCACTCTCCCCTGTCGTGTCAGTATGTGCGTCTATCTGGACCAGACCAACGGTATCGTGCTCCGCGCCCTGGGCAAATCCGCAAAACGCCGGGTACGTACACGAGTGGTCGCCCCCGAGCAACAGTGGAAACGCTTGGTCGGAGACGGTCGCCAGATGCGCTTCAATCGCTTCACGGGTCGTGGCCTCGTCGGCGGGAAACACCGGGATATCCCCACAGTCGACGGTGGTGAGTTTGTCGTAGTCGGCGACTTCGCCGGTATACATGTTCGTCAGTCCGCCTTTGAAACTCGACAGATACCCCCACCAGCTACTCGCTTCTCTGATCGCTTCGGGTCCGTAGCGAGCGCCCGGTCGATTGCTCACTTTGTGATCGTACGGCACGCCGAGAACACCGACGTCTGCTTCCTCGAGTGCATCGACAGGTCGATACTCACCTTTGAGAAATGTATTCAGTCCCGCATATGGGAGTTCGAGGGACGAACCAGCCGTCTGTGCCCGGAACTGGGCAGCATTGGTTGCTGGGGGAAGATGACTTCCAGACATCATCGTATGTGCACGGTCCAGTGGTAATAATTCTTCCCCTATACGTACCAGTCGAAGAAATCGGCAACAACCGCACAGACCACTCGAGTTTATTTCTCACCTTTCATGTACCTCTATTGTATACTCATGACACGGTATGAGCTACCAGACGTCGACAGGCGAACCTTCGTGAAAACAACCGGGGCAGGAGCTATCGGTATGGCCAGCCTTTCCACGTCGAGTACTGCCGATGAGGGGGCACAGACGACGAGCGAAGACGATTCGAACGGCGGAATAACGCCGCCGCCGGGCCCGGTCGTTCCGGTCGGCGGTGGCTTCGAACCGGAGAACGAGGCCCTCTACGTCGAGCTGCTCGAACTCGTCGGTAACGAGCCGACCGTTGCGATCGTCCCGACGGCAAACAGCGACCCCGAACGGAGCATCGAAGTGATGTCCATCGATTTCCTCGAATACGGCGAACAGCTGTACGGGGAGGGTGCAGTCACGATAGAGGAGATCGAAGTGGCACCTGCAGGCCCGGACGAATGGGCGGGCAACGAAGACGATCCGGACGTCGCCGCGCAAATAGAAAACGCAGACCTCGTCTGGTTCTCCGGCGGGAATCAACTTCGTATCACGGAGACGTTCTTCGACGAGGATGGCGAGGAGGTCGCCGTCGCAACCGCGATTCGTGAACACGTCGAAAACGGTGGCGCCGTCGCCGGCTCGAGTGCAGGCGCGGCAATCATGACCGACCCGATGATCGGCGCCGGTCAGAGCACAGGGTCGCTGCTCGATGGCGTCAGTTACGAAGATACGTACTACGACGACGATGACAACCGCGTGTATCTCACACGGGGGCTTGGCTATCTCGGTCACGGTATCGCAGACCAGCACTTTTACGAACGCGGTCGATTCGGACGGCTCCTTCGTGCCCTGTGGCATGAAGGTGAAGACCTTGGCTACGGCGTTGGTGAGAACACGGGCCTGATATTCGAGGCTGACGAACCACGAGCACGTGTGTCCGGAGAAAACGGTGTAATGGTCATCGACCTTTCGGAGGCCCAGGCGGTAGAAAACGACAGTGAGGCACTCGAACTCGAAGACGTTCGAGTTCATCACCTCTCAGACGGTGACGTGTTCGATTACGACAGTCGAACGGTCGATCCGAACGATACAGACAAATTCGACGTTACGGACAATCCGTTTTACACGACCAATCAGGACTCCTGGGACGTGTTCGGCTCGCCACAGGCTGTCAAAGACCTCGTCACCGAGGAACTCGCGGTCAACGAGCAAGAAACCGTTCGCGGGACGGCCATCTCCGTCGAATCAACAGGGGAGTACGAACGACGAACCGAAGTACGACTCCTGTTTTCACAGGACGAGCGTACCGAGGGGTGGGAAGGCGAGTACGAAGTACAGGAGATGGACTGGCGGTACACGGCAATCGACGTCCATCTCGACGTTGAAATTGGAACATTCGCCCTGATCGACGATCACATCGACACGGAAACACTTCGAGACGTGATCTCTGCCTGGCAAACCGGGGAGCCCCTGAGCTAATGGCTCGCAGCCGAACCTACACTCAGTCATGATCCACCAACGAGCCCAATTGAACGGGCAACGAACAATCGTATTGGCAGCGATCGTCGTCCTCACCGTTGCTGCCCTCTCGATGGCGATTGCTGGCACAGCCGCGAACCCCGACACCCAGACCCCGTCGATAACATTGGCAACGGAAGCGACGCAAGTGGCCGACGCTGAGCGAACCATTGCCGATCAGACGCTCGAGCCGGGCGATTCGACGACAGTAACTGTAACAATCGAGACAGATTCCACGACGGACCCGGCACTCATCGAATCGATCGATACCGGGTTTGCCACCATAGAGGCCCTCGAAGCGACGCCCGACACAACGACAGCGGCCATCAAGGACGATCACGAAGCGCTCGTCGCCGTCTGGGAAGAGACTGATAGCGTGACCGCAACCTATACGGTCAGCGTCGACGACGACGTCGAACCGGGTACTACCTATGGGATTACCGGTGACGTAGAAACAGCTGCCGGGAGCGTCCCAGTGGCCGGCGACACGACGATAACTGTCGTCGAAACCGATCGGTCGATAGCGAAACCAGAACTCGAACCCGGAGAATCAACCAAAATCACGGTTACTGCGGCTACCGAGGCAGATTCCTCCGTGGCACTGCTCGAAACCGTACACTCGGATGTCACTGATCTCGAAGTAACCAGCGCCGAGCCACTCCCCACTATCCAGGCGGTGAAAGATGACAACCAGGCCGTCGTCGCAGTCTGGGAAACGGCAACCGAGGTCGACCTGACCTACGAGGTGATGGTCGCTGAGTCAGCGACGCCTGGCTCGACGGTTACCATCGACGGTACACTCGAGACCGAGCATGGAACGATGCCAGCCGCTGGACCGATGACGATAACCGTCATCGAACCAACAGCCGATGATGACGAGGACGACGAAGACGAAAAGGACCCACCGTATGTACCCAGTCCGTCACCCGATCCTGCGACGTTCGAACTGAGCGTGTCACCGTCTACAATGACACTGGATCCTGGTGAAACACAAGCGGTCGAGGCCGAGGTGACTAACGTCGGCGAAGCATCGGGAACGGCAACGCTTGCGCTGGTGCTCGAGGAGGATCGGAGCGGGGAGCGAGCGGTAGAACTCGACGGTGGCGAGTCCAGATCGGTTTCGTTCACGCTACAGGCACCTGACGAACCCGGTACGTACGCGTATCACGTGCTGGTCGACGATGAGCAGCATACGGGTACACTCCAGGTCGAAGCCGACGAGACGGCGGACGATAGCGATGACGACTCTGTAGAAACCGATGATGGTGTTGACAGCGATGACTCAGGCGACGAGGATGCGGACCCACCCTCCGATGAGGATGCAACAGATCCGGGGTATGATGACTCCGCTACAGACGATTCGATCGATTCGGATGCGGGAGACGAAGCCGATGACGTGACGACTGACCAGGGCCCGACTGAGAGTACCGATGATACCATTCCAGGATTCGGTATCGTCGTTGCCCTGATCGCCCTCGGTATCGTCCCAATGGGATTACGCAGTCGAAATTAAACGTACTCGAAAAACCAGCCAACGTGTCGGCACCATAGAAACGGGACAAGTTAATCCGGATCTAGATATGTTTTTTCTGTGAAATTAGAGTAACCAGACGCGCTATCAATAAAAAGACGATAGATAATCAAGGACGAAAACCGGCTTTCTATACGCTCTCCAGGGCATTCATCTGGAAGTACGCTTCTTCAATCAAGGAGTCTGGAATAATTCTTTATAATCCAACCCGGTTCGTATTGGGATCGAAACATTTGTTGTATACCAAACAAAAATTATAAATTATAGCCGATTACTGTTTTTTGTAGGGTAGTTCCCTCGATATGGAATCACATAACAATCCGCAGTCGAAACGGAAGCGACAGCGAACGATCAGCCGACGACACCTCATCCGTGTCACCGGTGCCGGACTGCTCGGCGCGACACTCGGTGTCTCACCTGTCGGTGCTCGAGTGGACGGGGATGGTGTGTTGATGCCGATCGGTGGCGGTTTCGAACCCGAAAACGAACGGCTCCATCAGGAAATTATCGACCTCGGTGGCGGCGAAGACTCGATATCCCTTGCCATCATGCCGACGGCGAGCGGGACGCCAACGACGAGTGCTGAAGCCTACCGAGATGATTTCGTCGAGTACGGCGTACCCGAAGCGCAAATCGAAATCATCGAGGTCGCGACCGAGGACGACCCGAACACCGACGAAGACGAGTCGACCTGGATCGAAAACGCAGACGACGAAGACTGGGCGGACACCGTTCGTGAGGCGAACGTGATCCTGTTCACGGGCGGCAATCAGTTGCGCATCACCGAAGCGCTCAAAAAGGACGACGGCAGTCTGACTGCAGTGGCGCAGGCGATTCAGGACGTGTACGATGACGGTGGTGCGATCACTGGCTCGAGTGCAGGCGCGGCGATCATGTCCGATCCGATGATCGGTGCGGGTCAGAGTTTCGGAGCGTTGAAAGACGGGGTCAGTTACGAGGATACGTACTTTGACGACAATGACAATCGGGTGTTCCTCACCGACGGGTTCGAGTTCCTCGACGAGGGACTCTGTGACCAGCACTTCATGGCTCGCGGGCGGTTCGGTCGCCTCTTGCGGGCCATGTGGCACGAAGACCCCAACGCCGGAATCGAACGCAACGAGATTGGGTACGGAGTCGGAGAGAATACGGGGTTCATTTTCGATCCGAGCGATAACACCGCTCGTGTCTCAGGCGAGTACGGTGTCACCATCATCGACCTCTCGGAAGCGTACGAGGTCGATACTGGAAGCGACGCCCTTCATCTCGAGGACATCATCGTCCACTTCCTGACTCACGGCGACGTCTTCCATTACGACGACGGGACAGTCACGCACGCAGATGAGAAAGATTGGAACTGCATAGAGGACCCATACTACAGCGGTAACAGCGACTCAAGTGACCTTTTCGCCGATAACGAAATCCGTGATTTGATGACCGAAGAACTCGTCGACAACACCGAGTCCTCCGTTGGCGGGACGGCAAGCGTCCAAGGTCGTGATCTCGAGATGGAGCTCTGGCAAGACGAGGACACGCGAGGTTGGTGGGGTCGAAGCTATCCCGAGGACGACCGCGGTCGGTACATGGTGTCGAACGTTCGTGCGGCAGTCTGGCCGGACGACCGAGATCACGACGATAACGGCGATGACGACGATAACGGCGATGATGACGATGGCGATGACAACGGAGATACGACGGAACCCACAATCGACCAGTTCGATGTGCGTCGTCGTTCGTCTGGCCCCTGGTCGCGAGCCACCGTTGATTGGGCCGTGAGCGACGATGATGGGAACCTCGAGTCTGTGACGACTGAGTTGCTAGCGAACGGAACGGTTCTCGATTACGAAACGACCTCGGTGAGTGGCTCGAGTGCGAGCGGCGAGCACGAGCCCCGAACTCGAGATGATCCGGACACCGTTCGTCTGTCGGTTATCGACGAAGCTGGGAACGAAACCACCGACAGCAAATCCTACTAGGGTCCAGAAAAGATATCGCGAGAGATCGGTTGTACGAGGAACGAAGACGATAGGGTGAGCGACACCCTATCCGTCGAACGGCCACTCTCCCGACGCCTTCATTCCTTCGGCTTCACCGGACTCGAGCAAGCCCGTTTTAATCGTCTCCTCTGACGCTGGTTCGAGCGAATCCACATCCGCGCCCAGTTCGAAGGCGATGTTCGCGGCGCAAATGGCGATATCACGAACGTCTCGCATATCGAGTTTCTCGAGCGTGTCGCCGTGGGTATGCCCCCACCCCCGGCCCGAATCGTCGGTCACCGAACGCAGTTGGGCACCGGGGACGCCTTGTTCCACGAACGGCCAGTGGTCGCTGTGGGGTGAGAACTCGTCGCGAACATCGATCGGACGCTCCAGATCGCTTGCAGTCGTATCAGCGGCCGCAGCTATCGGTTCGAATCCGTGGGTGATGACCGCCAGATTCCGCGATTGACCAGCACTGTCGATGTTGAGAACGCCCGCAATGTTCTCCACGTCAGTGGTTGCTGCGTAGTGACGCGAGCCGAGTAACCCCACTTCTTCGGCACCGAAGACGAGCAGGCGGACACGCGTCTCGAGGTGCGGTTCGACAGCTGCCAGCAGACGGCCGACTTCGGCGACGAGGGCGCAGCCAGCACCGTTGTCCTGCGCACCAGTCGCGATGTCGTGCGCATCGAGGTGTGCCGTGATCAGGAGTTCTCGCTCGGTGTCAGGGCCGAGCACGCCCGTCACGTTTCTCGACTCGGCGGAACCCGTTTCACAGTCGACGGTGAGTGTCGCTTCGGTGTCTTCGCGTGCGCAGTAGCGCTCGAGTTGGGCACCGACCTCTTTCGAGACGCCGACACCTGGGATGGCCGCTGGACCGTCGAGTTCGTTGATGCTTCCAGTCGGCGGAAGACAGCCCTCGACGTGATTTCGGAAGACGAATCCGGCCGCACCAGCCTCGACCGCGTAGCCGTACTTTTCGATTCGGTGTCGCCACCGGTCGGCCGTCGATGGGCTCGCACTCGAGACCAGTGCGATGTTGCCTTCGAGCGTATCGTCCTCGAAGTCCTCGGGCATACCGTAGCCGACGTCGACAAGGCGACCGGAAACGGTTCCCGCAGGCGTCCCCGGCAGCGCCAGAATCTCGTGTTGGTGTTCGTACTCCGGCTGGCGAGTGGCGACCGAGAGGGACGAGGACCCTCGCCACCAGCCTGGAATTTCGAACGATTCTGTCTGCACGTCGCGACAGCCAATCTTCGAAAAGGTTTCGGCAAGCGTTCGGGCGGCTTCCAGCTCACCCGACCAGCCGGCCATTCGTGGTGAACACTCGACGAGTGCCTCGAGGACTGTCGCTGGGTGGTCGGTGGTGTAGGCGTCGCCGATAACGGCATCTGGTAGGGTCGGCATTGGTGCCCGGTTTTTCTGCGGGCTAAATGACCGTTTCGGCTCATCGGCCCCAGTAAGCGTCCCACAAATACGATCATTTGGCCATGCCTGCCACTGTATAAAGGTTTAAGTGTAATTATCATAAAGGAGCATGCGTTACTCACACATGGCGACAGATAACGATGTGAACCGACGGCAGTTCCTGCGAGCATCCGGTGCGGGGGCCGCAGTGGGTGCAACGATGTTGGCTGGTTGTATGGGCGGGGACGATAGTGACGATGGAAACGGTGGCAACGGCGGCGACGACGACATCACCGTCAGCGACGACGACCAGACCACGTCCGAAGCCGATGATATCGAACGTGGCGGAACGCTCGTGGTCGGTCTCAGTCAGGACCCGCGGACGTTGAATCCACACCTGGGAGACGACTCCGGGACCTCGGCGATCGCAGACCAGATCGCGAACCGACTCGTGCGTACTGACCAGACTGGTGAGATTATCCCGGACCTCGCCAGTGACTGGGAGGTCAACGACGAACTCACTGAATACACGTTCCAGTTGCACGAAGGCGTCCAGTTCCACGGCGACTACGGCGAGGCAGACGCCGAAGCGGTCGTCGACAACTTCCACAAAATCATTCTGGACGAAGAGTACGGCGCGTTCGCCGCCTCCGATTACGAGGGGACGCTGTTTACGGTCGACGACGACGGAAACATCCAGGACCATCCGGAAGACACGATTTACGCCAGCGGTGACTACGAAGTCACCTTCGACATGCTCGAGGCTGACGCCTCGTTCCTCTTCGCCCTGGCCGATTATCGCTCGAGCATCCTGCCCGTCGACGCTATAGAAGAACACGGCGACGACTTCGGCTCGACCAGCGTTGGTACCTGGGCGACGGGTGCCTTCCAGTTCGTCGAGGGCCAGGACAACAGTCACTACGAACTCGAGGCGAACCCCGACTATTTCAAAGAGACCGACGCAGGACAGCTCCCGTATCTCGACGGCGTTCGCTACGAGATTATCGTCGAATCCAGCGTCCGCAACACGCAGGTCCAGACCGGCGAAATCCACCTCGACCACCAGGTGACGGCCTCGGACGTGGAGGGACTGCAGGACGCTGACGATGTCGAAGTCCGGACCCGTGCGGGCACCGACCAGTCGAACCTCTACGTCAACACGCGGAACTTCGAGCCGTTCACCGACGTTCGCGTTCGGCAGGCACTGTCTCATGCAGTCAATCGGGAGGCAATCGCCGAAGTGCAGTGGGACGGCCTCGCTGAACCCGCGTACAACATCTTCCCCGAATGGCACTGGGCCTACGACGACGACGCCGTCACTCGCTACGAACACGACGTCGAACGCGCTCAGGAACTACTCGATGAAGCCGGCCACAGTGATCTCGAGTTCACCGCGCGCGTAACCAACGAATCGCAGTTTACCGACCACGCGACGATTCTCCAGCAGAACCTCGCACAGGCTGGAATCGACATGAACATCGAAACCATGGAGAAGTGGACGGCCTGGGGGCCGTTCCTGCCTGACTCGTGGGACAACGACCCGGTCGGGCCACCGGAAGACGACCACGCGCTCGTCGAATCCATCGGCTACGGGTTCGACGCCGATATGTACGCGTACCTCACCTACTACACGGGCGAGTTCTTCAACTCCTCGTTCTACAGCGACGAACAGGTCGACGAGTGGCTCGACGAAACCCGGCGTGTGGCCGATCAGGAGCGACGCGAGGAACTCTACTCGAACGTGCAAGAACAGGTTACCGCGGAGATTCCACAGATTTACACTATCTGGCAAAACCGCACGCACGCCATTCGAGAGGAGGTCAACGACTACATCCTTCGACCGAACGGGATGCCCGCGTTCGAGGAGATCTGGCTCACGCAGGAATAACGTCTCCACCACACACTCGAGGGTCAGCGACGATTGACCCGGTGGCGAATCTGCTTCGCAAGAGTGAAGACCCATTACGGGCACATTTTAACATATCAAACAAACGTGACAGAATACACATATGGGATTAGGTAATTACGTACTCAAACGACTCCTCCTGTTGATTCCGGTGCTTTTGGGAGTGTCCGTCATCGTTTTTCTGTTGATGAAAATCACGCCGGGTGATCCGGTGACGACACTCTTGCCACCGGAAGCACGCTCGCCGGAGAACATCCGTCGACTGGAACAACGCCTCGGCGTCGGCGATCCAATTTACATCCAGTACCTGAACTGGCTCGAGAACGCGATTCAGGGAGATCTGGGACAATCGTACAGCACCCGTGAACCAGTGGTACGGATGATCGCCATTTCGATCTGGCCGACGGTCCAGTTGGCAATCGTCGCATTGGCCGTCGCGACACTCATCGCGATTCCGATGGGTGTCCTCGGTGCCGTGTACAAAGACACCTGGGTCGACCACATCGGGCGCGTGTTCGCGTTCCTCGGGATCAGCATGCCGTCGTTCTGGCTTGGCATCATGGTGATACTTATATTTTCGCTGTTCTGGCGTGGCTGGTTCGGCTTCCAGTTAATTCCCTCTGGCGGGTACGCGGGCCCCTCTGACGGGTTCGTCACCTGGATGCGACACGTCCTCCCGCCGGGAATCACGCTCGGCGTCGGATACGCTGCGCTTACCGCCAGGCTCACTCGCTCGTCGATGGTCGAAGTCCTCAACGAGGAGTTCGTCGAAACCGCTCGAGCGAAGGGGGTCAAAGAAAAGTCAGTCATCATGATCCACACGTTCCGTAACTCGCTTATTCCCGTCGTCACCGTGATGGGGCTACAAATCGGATTTCTGATGAATGGCGCCATCGTCGTTGAGCAGGTGTTCCAGTGGCCCGGAATCGGACTGTTGCTCTACGACGCCGTTATTTCAACTGACATTCCATTACTGCAAGGAGTCGTATTATTCGTCGCTGTCGTGTTCGTCATTTCGAACCTCGTCGTCGACGTACTGTATGCGTATCTAGACCCACGAATCAAATATGAGTAAAGAGATACTAAACGAGACCAAGGGGGTGTTCACTCGTGTCGAGTGAAACGAAGGTTTACGAACAGCCCTCCATCGGGGAACGGCTCTACCAGCGGTGGGACTGGGCAACGTCCGTATACGGGCGGCTCGACCTATCAGCTAAGGTGTCGTTCTGGATCGTCCTGGCGCTAGTCGTTATCGCGATTCTCGCACCCGAGATTGCGCCGTACGAACCGGCACAGGAACACTACGATCGGTCACTGGTCGGTCCATCACTCCAGCATCCGTTAGGAACCGACCTCACGGGCCGAGACATCCTCTCGCGGATGATTTACGGGGCCCGAATCTCACTGTTCGTTGGCATCTCTGCCGTCACCATCGCGATGGCGATCGGTATCCCCATCGGTTCGATCGCTGGCTACGTCGGCGGCTGGACTGACGAAGTCCTCATGCGTGCGATGGACATCCTGATTTCGTTCCCGGCACTCGTCATCGCACTCGCACTGGTTGGCACCCTCGGGGCGAGTTTACAGAACGTTATTCTCGTTATCGGAGTGGTGTACTCACCACAGTATGCCCGACTCATACGCGGAGAGGTACTCTCTGTCAAAGAAGAGGAGTACGTGGAGGCAGCCAGAAACACCGGGCTCAGTAACACCAAAATCGTCACCAAGCACGTTATTCCGAACTCGATGGCACCGGTGCTCGTGCAGGCCACGTTCCACGTCGCGACTGCGATTCTGTTCGAGGCTTCGCTCTCGTTCCTGGGCCTCGGTATTCAGCCACCCACAGCAACCTGGGGGGTTATGATTGCCGACGGACGGAACTACCTGCCCAGTGAGTGGTGGATTTCGACGTTCCCCGGTATCGCCATCATGATCGTCGTGCTCGCGTTCAACCTGCTTGGCGACGGGCTACGAGACGAGTTCGACCCACGTGACGAGACGCAAGGAGGGCCAAATACATGAGCAGCGAGAACAACGATCAGCCAATGACGAACCGGACCAGGACGGACGCAGTCTCCAGAGCCGATACGGGCAAACACGGCCGATACAGCACGCCACCCGAGGAAGGAGAGACGTCGTTGTTTGCCGACCCGGACGAGCCACTGCTCGCGGTTCGAGACATGCGAACGTACTTCGATACCGACGAGGGGACGGTCAAAGCGTCCGACGGCGTCTCTTTCGATATTCAACCCGGAGAGATCGTCGGCCTCGTCGGTGAATCCGGCTGTGGCAAAAGCGTCACCAGTCGGTCGCTAATGCGGTTGATCCAGTCACCAGGGTACAATCCCAGTGGCGAACTCAACTTCGACGGTCTCGATCTGATGGATCTTTCGAAAGAAGAGATCCGACAGGTTCGGGGCAACCGCATCTCGATGATCTTTCAGGAACCGATGTCCGCCCTGAACCCGGTGTTCGACATCGGCTGGCAGGTGGGTGAACCGCTTCGTGTCCACGAGGGGCTGAAGAAGAAAGCCGCCCGTGAGGAGGCAGTCGAACTGATGCGCAAAGTTGGGATTCCGAGTCCCGAAGAGCGCGTCGACGACTACCCACACCAGTTCTCCGGCGGAATGCGCCAGCGTGCGATGATCTCGATGGCGCTCGCGTGTAAGCCAGAGCTGTTGATCGCCGACGAACCGACGACGTCGCTCGACGTGACGATCGAGGCACAGATTCTGGAACTGATCCAGGAACTCAACGAAGCACAGGATATGGCCGTCCTGATCGTAACGCACGACCTCGGTGTCGTCGCCGAAACCTGTGATAAAGTCGCCGTCATGTACGCCGGGCGCATCGTCGAGTACGCCGACGTCGAGACGATCTTTGCCGACCCGCGCCATCCATATACCAAAGGGTTGCTCAACTGCATCCCGGATCCCCGAAGCGACGACCAGGACCTCTCACCCATCGAAGGACAGGTCCCGGATCTCGCCGATCCACCAGAAGGGTGTAACTTCGCCGATCGGTGCCCGTATGCGACGCCGGAGTGTGAGACGACAGACCCACGCCTCCGCGAAGTAGACGACGACCACCTCAGTGCCTGTATCTGGGAGGACCCACAATGAGCCGCGATGCACTCTTCGAACTCGAGAACGTCAGCAAGCACTTCATCGATAACGATACGCTGTTGAACAAACTGCACCCCAACCGGAGCCACACGAGCGTCAGGGCAGTCGACGGGGTGAGTTTAACCGTCCACGATGGTGAAATCCTCGGTCTGGTCGGTGAATCAGGCTGTGGGAAGAGCACGCTCTCCCGTGTCGCCTTGCGCTTGCTCGAGCCCACCGGCGGAGACGTCTACTACAAAGACGAAAATATCACCGAACTGGGCAGCCGACAGCTAACGGAGTTCCGGAGTGAGGCGCAGATGATCTTCCAGGATCCGTTCGCCTCGCTGAACCCACGGTACACCGTCGCAAAGACGCTTACAGAGCCGATGAAGGTACACGGCATCGGAGATTCGAAGGCAGAGCGCCGTGCAAAGGCGGCAGACCTCATCGAACGCGTCGGTTTGAGTGCGCAGTTCCTGGATCGGAGCCCACACGAGTTCTCCGGCGGCCAGCGCCAACGGATTTCGATCGGTCGCGCACTGGCCGTCGAACCCCAGCTGGTCATTGCAGACGAACCGGTGTCAGCGCTCGACGTGAGCGTGCAGGCACAGATCCTGAACCTGCTCGACGGACTCCAGGAGGAGATGGGGCTCTCGATGTTGTTCATCTCTCACGACCTGAGTGTCGTCCGTCGAATTTGTGATCGGGTCGCCGTCATGTACCTTGGAGAAATCGTCGAGGTAGCACCGACGAGAGAGCTCTTCAGAAACCCGAAACACCCATACACGCAGGCGCTTCTCTCGAGTGTGCCGATTCCGGACCCGACGGTCGAACGGGAGGCGATCAAGCTCGTCGGCGACGTGCCGACGCCCATCGATCCGCCCAGTGGCTGTCGGTTCCACCCGCGCTGTCCGAAGGTGATTCCGCCGGACGACTGGTCCGGGACACACGGCGCTTGGCGGGCGCTCTTGCAGTTCAAAACACGACTCAAAGACGAGGAGGTCGAACCGAAAGCCGTCCGCGAACAGCTCGAGGCCAAACAGGACTCAGTGAGCGACGAGGACGTCGCAGACGCCATCTATCGCGAAAATATCCTCGAAAGCGAAGTAGCCGATGCCGACAGCAAGTTACCCGAAGACGTCGACACCGCCGTTACCGACGCGATCGATGCCCTGCTCCAGGGCGATCGAAAGCGAGCCGTCGGTCAACTCGAGGCCTACGAGAGCGTCTGTGAAACGCAGGAACCGGCTGAAGTCGAGCGATCGGCAACCGCACGAGTAGCCTGCCATCTCGAGGACGACCAGGTGACTGTTCCGACTGCGGGAACTCCTGGGACGGCCAAAGACGATGTAGCTGTGGGGACGGCCAGTGAGAGTCATGACTGATCCAGCACACGACGGCGGCGAATCCGAATCGCCAGCAAACGACGGCACTGAGCGGGAACCTGGCGTCGCCGATAGCGTGTATCCCCTATTGTTCCGCGGCCTCGAGGCCGTCGTCGGCCTCGGCGATGGCGAGACGTTCGCCGACGACGAGTCGAAGCAGGCACTCGAGGACGTTTACACCGGCGCCGTTGCTCCAGATCGACGATCGGCGTTCGAAGACGCACTGGCTACCGAGACGAATCCGGACCTCGTTCGGACAGTACTGGAGACCGTCCAAACGGCGCTCGAAGCCCAGGAGTCGACCATCACGCTCGATCACCGAACGGTCCTCTCCTTGCCGACTCGAGAAGCCCGTCTTTACTCTCTGCTGACCAATCCGACGCGAGACACGTCAGACGGTGTCGAAGCCCTTGTAACCGGCCGCGTTCTGGCAGCCATCGAACGTGGCCTCGAGGATGCACTCCATGGCGAGTACGAGTCGGCCGCAGCCCACTTCGAGGCGGCCCGTGAGGCCACGGTTGGGATGCCCACTTCGGACCCGGACGTCGACGACGCCGTGGTTTCCAGGGTGCTCGCCGCATGGGCGCACTTCCATCGCGGGGAGTCAGACCGCGCACTCGAGCGCGTCGCCGGTGCGTTACAGTACGACGAAGATGCCTGGTCGCCGCGAATTATCGGCGTCGCAGCGAACCATCCGGAAAGCCAGGGCTTCCTCGAGGGACGACTCGGCGTTCGACTGTGCGTTCGGCACACGATCGAACAGCCATCGGGTTCCACAGTCGACGAAGCGTTCGGCTGTGTGCGAACTGAAGACGGGACCCTCGGCCTCGATGAACGGAGGGTCTCTTCACTGGAGTCGGACGAGAACGCCGAAGACCGCCAGACTCCACCGCTCCACGGCCGCGACGACGTCGACTGGATTGCCCTCGAGAATCCGTGCACTGCTCCCGAAGTGACGAGTGACGCCATCGTTCGGCTTCGCCTGCAGGGTAGCGCTACCGACTTCCCGACCGTCCACGGCTACTACGTCGGCTTCGGCATCGTCGACTTCGAACAACGAGCGGTGACGGACATCATCGAAATGTTGCTCAGTGGCCCGGTGACGACCACGGTCGACGAGCGCCTCGAGATTGCCTGAGCGGACCCTTTTTGATTCCAGCGGCACTGGCCGAGTCTGTCCCGACCGACGGGGATGCACGTAGTCACAAATTTGTCAGAGCTAAATATATGTTTGTAATAGTACCTGAAAGGGGTTCGAGTGGTATGAACACAGCGGCTGAACAGGGCTGAAGCAGTCAGCCTTGTAGTGGAGTCGAAGATGCGCCGGTCTCGTAGCTATGCCTCCAGTGAGAGGGAGTCTGGCAGCCGAGGTCGCTCGAGGAGACTGGACAGAGGTACAGAGTGAAATGATACAACTGTGTGAATGGTGGCTATTCGATGGTTCAAATGGTGACTATTCAAGTGCAGATAGACCTATTTCGCCAAAAACCGCCGTGTACCACGTTTCCCCTGAGAACGACACAAGAGGAACTGACTGAGTAGTACTCGAATTTGGATGCGAGATCGACACGGTGGTAGCTGATCGTAACGTCTATCGCCTCATCTGTGAGGTTACCTATTCAAACAATCAGGTATGATGAGATATCTACCAATATGCTGACTACTATAGTATTGTCGCATCCTCGATTGAGTAGCCGATGGCCGACACCACTCTAAAATAACTACTCACATGATATGCTTTCTATACCAAATTACTATTTAACTCATATTTACTGTGTCTATTTAGTGATGGTCATGGTTGAACGGCCCACCGAATCACTAGTACCTCCCAAACGACGACCGATGCGTGAAATCGGTGACTGATATCAGATTTCACTCATCCGTTCAGATTTGGCAGGCTACTATATCCCCGTCAAACGGGAATCACCGCAAGCATAACCAGGGTTGCCAGCGTACGTTTACCTGCAAAACACGACTGTTATCCCCAATCCGATAGTATCGCCCCAGACCGACAGCGAAACCCCAGACCCATGGATATTGCCGACATCGTTTCGAAAGACTACGTCGAATTCACTCCTGAAACGCCCGTCTCGAAACTGGTCGGGACGTTCACCGACGCCGACGTCAAAGGCGTCGTCATCTACGGTGACGAGTACGAAGGCGTCATCACCAGACGGCAACTCGCCACCTCACACCGCCAGCCTGACGAAAAGCTCAGCTCCCTCGTCTGGCACGTCCCCCGGCTCACACCGAACCAGGACATCAGAAACGTCGCCCAGCTCATGATCGATAGCGACTCGCAACTACTCCCCGTCTTCGAAGGGGAGCAGTTTCTCGGCGTCGTCACCGTCGATGGTATCCTCGAGAAAGTCGAACCCTTCCTCGACGCGGCAACCGTCGCGGAAGCCCACTCGGCAGACCTCGTATCCGTTGCCCCCTCGACCACGCTCGGGAAAGCCCTCAAAACGCTCCGGGAACACCGCATCACCCACCTCCCGGTCGTGGAAAACGACACGGCCGCGGGCATCCTGAGTCTCTACGACGTCACAGACCTGGTCGTCCGTTCCGAGGTACAGAGCCAGGGCGGCGACGCCGGCGGCACCGACCCCTTCGGCGGGGAGATATCCTCGAGTACCGCTCGAGCACGTCGTGGTGGCTACGGCGCACGGGAGGGTGAATCCGCACGAATGCTCGAGCTTCCGGTCCGGGACGTGATGGTATCGCCCGTCCGGACCATCGAGCCGGCCGCCACGCTCGATGACGCCGTCGACGAGATGTTCGCTATCGACGCCTCCTCGCTGATCGTGACCGACGACGGCTCGCCACACGGGATTCTCACGAAGACAGACGTCCTCGGGTCGCTCACCTGGGAGGCCGGTGGCAACCGTGGGGTCCAGGTGTACGGCACGGACCTGATCGACGACATCACCTACGACGATATCGTCGCGATGGTCGACAAGTTCGACGACCGAGACCACGGGATGTCCGTCCTCGACGCGAAGGTCCATCTCCAGGAACACAAGGAGACCCGACGCGGCCGACCCCTGCTGCTCGCACGCGTCCGGTTGCATACGGACAACGGTCAGTACATCGCCTCGGGCGAAGGCTACGGCGCTCGCCAGGCGATTAACGAGGCTCGAGATATACTCGAGCGCCAGATCCGCGACGAGAAGACCTACGGCCGCACCAAGAAGCCACCGGGTGAGGCGTTCTGGGAGAAACGCTTTGGCTGGTTGCTCGAGGAGTGAGACGGTCGGTTGAGGCTGTTTTATTTTTTGACAAACGAAGGGTGTCCAATGCGAACTGACTCGACGGGACACATCATTTCCCAAGGGTTTTCACGGACTCCACAAGGGGTTTCACGGGCCACATCGCGAGGGGGCGTTTACACAGATTGCTTTTGCTTGATGTCACTGCACTCAAACTGATACCGCGTAGAGATGATCATCATTGCTTCCAAAATAGAGCGTCCCATCTACGAGCGTCGGTGAATCGTGCACTGTTCCACCTGTTTCGAACATCCATCTCTGGTCACCTGATTCGATGTCCAGTGCGTATATGCCGGCTGCGGTGGATCCTCCAGCCCCGATATAGAGTGTGTCGTCTGTGATTACTGGTGACGAATTTAAAATCGTGCCACCAGTTTCGAACCGCCAGTTCTCGTCACCTGTTTCGGCGTCAATCGCGTAGACGTTCCCATCAGCACTTCCAATATAGACACTCCCATCAACCACAGTGGGAGAAGACTGGACACGGTCACCCGTCTCGAACGACCATTCTCGTCTCCCATCATGTCGGTTTAGTGCATACAGATGCGAATCGTAACTCCCGATGTAGAGGGTGTCAGCCCACTGTTCGATCTCGCTATTTACGGAGTTACCGGTAGCATAACTCCATTCCTGTTGTCCGGTTTCAGTACGAACAGCATACACCCTCCCGTCGTTGGAACCAAAGTACAGCAGTTCCTCGCCGAGGACTACCCTCGAAAGGATGTCATCCTGTGGCGGTTCAAACCGCCATTCCGGTTCACCAATATTCTGGGTAAGTGCAAAGAGTGTCTTGCTACAACCGCTGCCAATAAAAACCGTATCGTCATCGACTGTCGGCGTTGCACCGACGTATCCTCCAGTGTCAAATGCCCACTCTTTCTCACCGTCTTCACTGGTGATTGCGTAGATGTGACCATCCCAACTACCAACGTAAACGTGTTCCTGTACGACTGTTGGAGACCCAGCGACGCTTTCGTTTGTCTTGAATTGCCACGCTTCGTTGCCGGAGTCCATGTCAACTGCATACACTGACCCGTCTCGACTTCCAGTATAGACGAGTTCCCCATCCACCGCAGGAACTGACGTAACAATATCGCCCGTTTCAAACTTCCACTGCAGACGATTCTCGCCACTGGTGAACCCGACCCCTTGACACCCGCTTACGATTGTGAATCCGCCAGCACCGAGACCAGCGAGGAATGTACGGCGGTTCATACCGCCAACTTTGCGACAGATCGACATATAGTTCCCGAACACTCAAATGCGGGTTTTACCTATCGACGTTTGAGAGAGTACGCAGAATCGAAAATACGGAGAACTGTAGGACTGTACGTCGACACGGCCCGGTCACTGCCTCGAAAGGGGCCTCTCGTGATTACTCGAGGTCGAAGCGGTCGAGTTGCATGACCTTGCTCCAGGCGTCTACGAAGTCGTGGACGAATTGCTCCTCACCGTCGCTGGCACCGTAGACTTCCGCGATGGCTCGAAGTCGGGAGTTCGAACCGAAGACGAGATCGACGCGAGAGCCGGTGTACTCGACTTCGTCGGTTTCGCGGTTGCGCAGTTCGAAGACCTCCTCGTCACCGTCAGCCGCTTCCCACTCGTATTGCATGTCGAGGACGGTCTCGAAGAAGTCGTTGTTCAGCGTTTCGGGTTCGTCGGTGAAGACACCGAGGTCGGAGCCTTGGTAGTTTGCATCCAGTGCGCGCATACCGCCGACGAGAACCGTCGTTTCCGGCGCCGACAGCGAGAGGAGATCGGCTTTATCGACCAGCAACTCCTCAGCCGTGCGGTCCATGACGTCACCTTCGGTGTAGTAGTTACGGAAGCCGTCGGCGTCCGGCTCGAGCCACTCGAAGGACTCGACGTCGGTCTGTTCCGGCGTCGCGTCGGTGCGGCCCGGTTCGAACGGCACCTCCACGTCGTAGCCGGCATCTTTGGCAGCCTGCTCGATGGCTGCAGCGCCACCCAACACGATCAGGTCAGCCATCGAGACGCGAACGTCGTCGGAGCGCGAGCCGTTGAAGTCTTCCTGGATCGTCTCGAGGGTTTCGAGGACGAGTGCCAGCTCTTCGGGTTCGTTGACCTCCCAGCTCTTCTGTGGTTCGAGACGCAGACGGGCACCGTTTGCGCCACCGCGTTTGTCGCTGTCACGGTAGGTGGATGCCGACGCCCAGGCGGTTTTGACCAATTGGGAGACCGACAGGTCCGACTCGAGAATCGCCGTCTTGAGTTCGGAGATTTCACCCTCGCCGATCAGTTCGTGGTCGACCTCCGGGATGGGATCTTGCCACAGGAACTCCTCTTCTGGGACCTCGGGGCCGAGGAACCGGTCCGACGGACCAAGGTCACGGTGGATCAGCTTGTACCAGGCTTTCGCGAACGCTTCCTCGAGTTCCTCCGGGTTCTCGTAGAAGCGCTTCGAAATCTCACGATAGTCGGGGTCCGCTTTGAGCGCGATGTCCGTCGTGAGCATCATCGGCGTCTGGCTGCCCTCTGGATCGTGGGCGGCCGGCGCGGACTCCTGTGCCTCCTCGTCGACCGGCGTCCACTGGTAGGCACCGGCGGGGCTCTCGTCGAGTTCCCACTCGTACTCGAACAGGTTCGAGAGGAAGTCGTGGTTCCACTCGATTGGTGACTGGGTCCACGGGCCCTCGAGACCGCTGGTGATCGTATCGTCACCCTTGCCCGTGCCGTACTCGTTCTCCCAGCCCAGGCCCTGCATATCGATCGGTGCCTCTTCCGGATCCGGACCGAGATTGTCGTCGGGCGCAGCGCCGTGAACTTTTCCGAACTCGTGGCCGCCAGCGATGAGTGCGACCGTCTCCTCGTCGTTCATCGCCATCCGCTTGAACGACTGGCGGATGTACTTTGCCGACTCTTCCGGATCGGGGTCGCCACCAGGTCCTTCAGGGTTTACGTAAATGAGTCCCATGTGGTCGGCGGCGAGGTCGCCCTCGAGGTTTCCTTCCTCGTCGTGGCGCTCGTCGCCCATCATCTCCTCTTCTGGCCCCCAGTCGACGCCCTTGTCGGGTTCGAAGTCATCTTCGCGTCCGCCGGCGAAGCCGTAGGTTTCGAAGCCCATCGATTCCAGCGCGACGTTCCCCGAGAGAACCAGCAGGTCGGCCCACGAGAGTTTGCGTCCGTACTTCTGTTTGACCGGCCAGAGTACGCGGCGGGCCTTGTCGAGATTGACGTTGTCCGGCCAGGCGTTAAGCGGGGCAAAGCGCTGTCGGCCACCGGATGCGCCGCCACGCCCGTCGCTGGTTCGATAGGTCCCCGCGCTGTGCCAGGCCATTCGGATGATCAGCGGGCCGTAGTGGCCATAGTCGGCCGGCCACCAGTCCTGTGACGTCCGCAGTGCCTCCTCGATGTCTGCTTTCACCTCGTCGTAGTCGAGTGATTCGAACGCTTCGGCGTAATCGAACTCCTCGCCCATCGGATCGACGGGACGATCGTTCTGGTCGAGAGGTTCGAGGTTCAGCTTGTTTGGCCACCAGTCTTGGTTGGATCCAGCCATACCCGAGCGTTATCCTCTTCGCCTATTAAAATTGTCTACTTTGGAAACGACTTCTTTTCTATTTAGAAATATATCTTTTTCAAACAAGAACCTCATCGTCGCTCCACGAGTGCGTCTGCCCTGCTTCGTACCCGAATTGGTTCGAGGCGGTCGGCCAGTGATTTTGCCTCCTCGAGTTTGGTCGACGTTTCGGCGTGGATCGTATACAGTGGCTCCTCGAGATTGATCTCCGCTCCCACCGCTTGATGAATGACGAGGCCGGCGCGAGCGTCCAGCGGTGCACCGGCACGACGAGCCAGATCACAGAGCTGTCGGTTGTCGACTCGCGTCGCGATACCTGCCCTCGATGCACGGACAGTGGCCGACTCCGTCCCGGGTTCGAGATCACTCGATTCGACCGAGGGATCGCCGTTCTGTGCCGTAATGATCCGACGGAACCGCTCGAGTGCGCGGCCTGACTCGAGGATGTCGGCTGCGGAGGCGTCGACGCCACAATGTTCGAGCAGCATATCGGCGAGTCGGACCGATTTAACTCGTAGGGACTCCGGAGCGCTCTCGGCGCCTTCGAGAACCGCGAGCACGTCTCGAGCCTCGAGGACGGGGCCGACACCGCGGCCGACCGGGTCCGTTCCGTGGGTGATCGCGCAGGCGATGTCCATCTCGAGGTGGGTACCAACGCGTTTAAAATCGTCAGCCAGTTCTCGTGCCGCCACGAGACTCTCGACTTTCGCTCCCTCGCCATAGGGGATATCGATGACGACGTGACTCGAGCCAGCACCACGTTTTTTCGAGAGAACCGACGCGATGAGTTGTCCGGCCGGGTCGATCGAAAGCGGATACTCGGCTCGAATAATCTCGTCGTCGACGGGAGAGAGGTCGACGCCGCCACCCCAGACGAGACAACCGTTCGTCTCGTCGACGATCGCTTCGATGTCGGCCATCGCGAACTCGACGTCACAGAAGACGTCCATGACGTCAGCGGTGCCGGCTGGCGACGTGACCGCTCGCGACGACGTTTTCGGCATCGTCAGCCCGGCTTCGGCAACGATGGCCACGAGAATCGGTGTGACACAGTTACCCGCCACACCACCGATCGAGTGTTTGTCCGCAACGACGGGACTGTCCCATCGCAGTTGCTGTCCAACCTCGCTCATCGCCTCCGTCAGGTGCTTGGTTTCCTCGAGTGAGAGTCCGTTCGTGTAGACAGCCGAGACGTAGGCGCTGAGTTCGATATCTGACAATCGATTTTCGTGGATATCGGTGACGATTGCCTCGAGTTCGTGTGCCTCGAGTTCGATATCGTCCAGTTTCTTTCGCACGTATCGGACCGACTGTGGCGTGCCGGCGAGCGTGACCTTGACTCCGCCACGAACGTGGTGGAGTGGCTCGGTAACGCCGACGATTCCCGGATTGACCAGTTCGTCCGTCCGTTTCACGATTCCCGTCATTGTCCCCTCGTCGTGGTCGATTCGGACCCGATCGAGTGGGTGAGCCCCCAGTTCGTCCGCATCGTCCGAGTGGAGCAATACGAGTGGCCGACTCGTCCCGATATCGATCGTCGCGGCTTCGAGTTGCATTCGAACGGAACGAACACGCCCTGTCGTCAAAACGGTGTTGGGGGAGTTCGATACGGCTCCTGTTGTTCCTCACCGGTGATTGCTATCTCGAGTCCGCAATATGTCTCCTCGAAGAACGCAATACTGGCAAACAGGAACGCGTGACTATATGACGGCGAGGGAAGTCTCCCGAGACGCTCGGCAACGATTTCAAGGACCGGTTCAACGATTCGCATCAGGCGTTTGCTGGGGGATATCCAACCGGGATCAGGTATACCGCCTCGAGTGGGTCCGGGAGCGACAGCGCATCTGTTAGGTCGACATCGGAAAATGCCCCCACGGGGCAGCTATTCAGTCCACGTGACGCACAGAGGAGATGGACGTTCTCGGCGGCGTGACCCGCTTCCATGTGCACGTACCGCTCGCCGTGTTCCGGATACTGTCGTCGTGTTCGGTCGTAGTCAGCAGCCAGAGCGATTGAAACCGGTGCGTCGTTGACCACCGCCTGCCCCAGTGCTGCCGCGGTGAGTTCGTCGTGAACTGCGGTTTCGAGGACCCCCTCGAGTCCGTGTTCTCTTGGCTCGTACCGGTACACGCCCGGCTTCAGCTCTTCGCTACCGCCCGGGGAGACCACGAGGAACGCAACCAGCGGATACGTCGCCCCGGCGCTCGGCGCAGCCCGCATTTCGATGCCATCTCTCGTGTGAGTCGTTCCCTGTGCGGCCCAGAGGATCTGCGAAACGTCCTCGAGTCCGACCGGTTTCGAGGAAAACGACCGACGACTTTCTCTGGTCGCGATTGCTCGCTCGACGCTCGTCGATCCATCTGTTTCAGGTTCCGGGAGTGCTATCGTCGCCATACCGGGTATACGAGCGGGGCCAAAAAATACACCCAGTACGACGAGGCCAGAAGAGGACGCTTACAGCACTCTTTCACGCCACGCCTGTCCTGTCACAGTTTGCATCCACACGCACCAATCCGCCCCCACAAAACTCGCTTCAGTACCCTCCCAACCGTCGACCCGGGAGTGTAATCGAACACATCCGCATGATTTCTCACAAGTGCAGGATTGGGAAGTAACTCAGTACCCCGTCCAATCTTGACGGTAGCCAACGCTTACCCCCAAAGTATAATTGCTGTCGTCGGTGTACTGCCGCTACCAGCTATCATGGACGGTACACAATGAGTGAACGTCACGATCACCGAATCCTCGTCCCCATTGATGTCCTTGGCGCTGCGTCAATCCCGACGACGGTAATCGACGCGCTCGCCTCGATACCGGTCGTCCTGCTCGGGTATCACGAGATTCCCGACCAAACGTCACCCCAGCAGGCACAGTCGGCCCACGAAGAACGGGCACGGGCAGAACTGGAGGAGCGCCGTGAGGCGTTCGAAAGCGCCGGTTGTGCCGTTAGTACGCGCCTCGTGTTCACTCACGACCGGTTCAAAACGTTCGAACGCGTCGCCCTCGAGACCGCCTGCGATTCGGTCCTGCTACCGAATCCCGCGCCGGTTCTCGAGACGATGCTCGTCGCCATCCGTGGTGACGTCAACGTCGAGCACGTTGCCCAACTGGTCGCAACGGTTCTCACCGACACCGACATCGACGTCACGCTCTATCACGTCGCATCGAGTGAATCAGGACGCAAGCGAGGGGAAACCGCGCTCGAGGTTGGAGCCTCGGTTCTCGAGGCGCACGGGATCGAACGGGATCGAATCCACACAACCGTCGTCGATGGCAAGCCAACCGACGCTATCCTCGAGGCGGCAACAGACCACGACCTGCTCGTCGTCGGCGAAAGCAGACCCTCTATACGGCGAATGATTTTCCGGGACCGAGCCGAACGGATCGCCAGGCGGTCGGTCGATCCAGTCATCATCGTTCGTGGCGAGTATCTGGAAACGGACGAGCCAGCTACCGACGAATAGGCCCTGGCCAGCACGAAACGTCCGTCAACGACCCCTCCATCCACTCTGTGGGCTCCGACGGTGCCAGCAACAGGATGGGGCGGACCCATCCGTTCGCCGCCCCCATACATTTACTCTCAGACGTGGGCGGACAACTACATGCGTTATCTCGAAATCGCGGTACCCAAAGGTGCTCGAGGCCCCGTGTTGGACATCCTCGAAGACGAGGGGATCGATTACGTCGTTAGCGACGAGACGAGCGGTCGGGGCTATACCGCCGTCGTTCGTTTTCCGCTGCCGACACGAGCCGTCGAGCACGTCCTCGACCGCCTGAACCGCGCCGGAGTCAGCGATGAAGCACGCGTCGTCGTGGTCGACGCTGAGACCGTCATCTCCCAGCAGTTCGAGGACCTGCTCGAGCAGTACAGTCAGGGTGGCACGAAAGGCGCACAAACCTCGAGGCAGGTACTCCGGACGAAAGCCGACGAACTCACCCCGGTGTTCTCAATCTACGTGACGATGTTGCTCATCAGTGCTGTCGTCGCCACCGTCGGATTGCTCGCAGATTCGCCAGCAGTCGTCGTCGGATCGATGGTCATCGCACCGTTGATCGGCCCCGCGCTCGCGGCGAACGTCGGCATCGTCACCGGTGACGACGACCTCAAGAGAACCGGATTTGTCTATCAGGCAAGCGGCCTCATGATCGTCGTCGCCGCCTCGATCGGCCTCGCCACGCTGGGTCGACTGGCTGGCCTCGAGCCAGGGGGCGTCGATATCGTGGTCGTCGCTGAACTGCAAGAACGGGTCTCCCCAAATCTGCTCTCGCTGGCGGTCGCGCTGGGTGCCGGTGTCGCCGGCATACTGAGTCTAACGCGTGGCTTTTCGGAAGCTATCGTCGGTGTGATGATCGCTGCCGCACTCATTCCACCCGCCGCCGCAGTCGGAATCACGGTCGCCTGGGGTATGTACGGGGCCGCGATGGGTGCAGCGATCCTCGTCGCCGTCAACGTCCTTTCGATCAACCTCGCCGCACTCGCCACCCTCTGGGTCACGGGGTACCGACCACAGGGGCTGTTCGACGTCTCGCCGACCCGCAAGCAAACGTACACATACGCGGCTATCTTTGGGGTCGGACTGGTCATCCTCGCTGCGCCGCTTGCGAGCATCACCGTCCTCGATTTTCAGACGACCCAACTTTCCTCGAGTGCAAACGAAGAGATCGACTCGGCACTCGAGGAAGCCGAATACGAGACCCTCGAGGTCGAATCTGTCGAGGTACGACTCGACGACGACTATCCAATTCGGTCGGTCGATCGGATCGTCGTCACCGCCTCCGGCGATGATCCGGGACAGATACCCGAGTTGACCGACCGCATCCACGACGCGATCACAGACCACACCGACGAAGGGGTCGTCCTCGAGGTCCGGTTCATTATCGCGACCGAGCGGGGTGACGACGTGGATGACGACCTCGAGTATCGGTCACGGACAGTTACGACTGGTAGCCACACCAGTTCTCGTGTGCTCGACACCCCTGCCCAGTGCCACCGTGCGGTGTCGGGCAGCACGTGACAGCCCATCGCCCGCCGGTCCGGTCACGAGGGGGCGTTCGAGTGGGTCAGCGAGTTACAAACTCCTATGGGCGGATTTCGTTACCCCCAGTCCGTGATACCGACTACTCGTGTGCCGGCGAGCTCTCGTCGAATGTCGTTTCGGTCCCAACCGAGAGGGGAAAGGACGCTCTCGACCGCCCGAACGAGTAGCGTCTCGTAGTATGACGGGTCGTACGACTCGGTCTCCTCGTGGACGAGAGCGACACGATCCCGCGAGGATTTCTCGTCATCGACGACCACGTACTCGATATCCTGCCCGGGATGGACCGTGAGTCCCTGCTCGCGGGCACGCTCGAGGGCGGCGACGTTTCGCGTCGACTGGCTGTAGTTCTCGAGCGGTTTCGAGACGCGATTTCGCTCGACGAGTTGGCTCGCGTCCACCCGCCCGGCGTACAACCGGCCGATTTCACGCTCGACCCGATCGACGACGGCTTCCGGTGACCGGGTTTCGTCCAGGATCGCGAGACACTCGCGCTGGACGGTCTCGACGAACGGTGGTGTCGAGCGCTGGCGGGCTTCGATACCCCGAAGTTTGTACTCGTCCGTGCCCGCGACCGAGCCAAAATACTTCGTCAACGCCCCGGTTTCACGCCCACGCTGGGGGACGAACGCGACCCAGTCGTAATGTGCCTCGTACTCGAGTCGAATCCCGACGGATTCGGTAATTTCGCTCGCGAGCGTCTCGAGGTCCCGCCGCTCGGGTTCGTCGATATCCGGGTCCGGCGTGACCCAGATGGAGTCGACGATACCGTGGACGACCCGCCAGCCACCGGCCTCGAGGGTCGTCTTTGCCTCGAGTAGAATGTCGCGGGCGAACGCGTTGATTGCCTCGTGACACTCGATGCGACCGAACTTGGCGTTGTTGAACCCCTGATAGCCGAAGCAGGCGACGAGAATCCACTTCAACGCGCTCGAACGCCCCTCGAGTGCGTCGAGACGGTCCCCGTCGGGTTCCTCGCACTCGCGTTCCCGGCCGATTGCAGCCTTGATGTCGTCGCGGGCGTCGATCAGCGGCTGGAGGACGTCGACGAGGTAGCCTCGCTCGTCACAGATGGCATATTCGAGGCCGGGGACATCGCTTCGCTCGCGGTGACAGGTACACCGGATCACGTCGGGGGAGACGTTTCGCGTACAGATGATGTTCGGGTACAGGCTCGAGAAATCGAGTTCGTGGACGTTCTCGTGCAGACCGACCGCCGGAGCGAAGATGAAGCCGCCGCGGTCGGCCTCGTGGAGCGTCGCCATCGACTTCGGCAACTCGTGTCGCCAGGAGTGCCACGGTACCAGAACGTTCCGGTCGTGGGCCTCACGGATCTGAATCGCGGTGAGGACGTTTCCGATTGAGGCCCAGGCGAGTTCCTGTAGGGGCTTTCTCGAGCGCGAAACGAGGTCTAACACGCCCTCGAGGTTCGTCTCGTGGTAAAAGAACGTGTTCGACTCGTCGATTATCGCCCGCCCGGGAACGTTGTACCGCGCCGGTGAGTGCCCGACCTGCCCGTAACTCGCGTACGTCGAGTTGCCGGCGAGTTGTTGATACGCAATCTCTTCACCCCCTTCCGCCGGCCAGCGAGAAAGCGTAAAGGTCTCGAGACCAGCCGCATCGGCCATTCGATACAGCGTCGGGACGATTTCGGCCGTCGAACAGACGAGGACGTCCGGATCGGTCGCCTCGAGCGCGGACTGGACGGCACCCAGTACCCGTTCGGGCGACCCCGATACCGTCTCGTCGTCGACAGTCAGTTCACGATACGCATCGCCGGTCGTCTCCGGCAGCGGAACGGCCAACTCGAGCGTCGACAGCACGTCTCCAGGCGTCGGATCGGTGTCCGTCTCGAGACAGTAGTGAAACTCTCGTGACAAATCGACGTTGAAAAAGGCGAGGTCACCGACCGGCTCGGTGGCAACCTGCTGCGCCTGGCGAGCCACCGAAGTGACCCGGTCGACGTGGACAACGTCTATCGCGAGGACCGATTCCGGCTCCCGGCGAAAGCCGGGCCGACGAGAGACGCGTTCGGTTCCAGCAACGTCGGGATGGTCCGCAAACACGGCCTCGAGTACGTCGAAATCGGGGTTCTCGTCCGGCGTACGCGGGCCGATGTACAGTCGTGGAGTGTATCCCGTCCGCTCGTTCACGACGGGCCCGTCGCTCGTGGCTTCCCACTCGAGGACCCGGCCGTCGTCGAGAAAGTCGATGGTGAATACCATGGGGCTAGTTCCCGAACGCGTCACGGTCCGAGCCGGCCGTCGATTCCGCCCGGGACTCTGCGGTGGCCTCCACCGCTGCCAGCCCCTCGAGCGCCGCCTCGAGGTCGGCGACACGCTCGGCGTAGGCCTCGAGTTGGTCGTCACACCGGTCGAGTTTGTCCCCGCAGGTCTCGAGTCGGTCTTCGTGCGTCTCGAGGCGTTCCTCGTAGGTGTCGAACCGGCGTTCGTGGGCTGTGAGGTCGTGTTCGAACGCCTCGAGCTGGTCACCGAACGTTTCGATTCGGGACTCCTGCTCGAGGTCGATACTGAACAGGGCCGACAACAGCGGGTCGTGGTGATTGAGCAACCCGCCAGCGTCGGCGTGCTCGAAGGCGTAGCTGAACAGCTGATCGAACAGGGGTTGGTCCTGGCCACGGAGCGCCCGTCGAAAGTCCGCCCAGTTCGATTCGATTACCCGCAGTGCGTCGCGATAGGTCGGGTTGGTTCGCCCCATCGTTATCGACCTCCGGCGCCCGCCGCGCCAGTCCACGCATCGAGCATCGGGTTCGCCGTGAACGTCGCCGACCCGCCATCGCTCGTTCGCGCGACGCCGATACCGTCATCGGGCGTCCCAGCGGTCGGCGTCGGTGTCGACGTGCCCGTTCCCACGCCAACGCGGGCCTCGAGCACCTGTCGCCAATAGGCGATGGTCGTCTGGTAGGTCCTGCCGTCGGCGCTGGGGTAGACGAGCGTCTCGAAGTCTTCGCCCACGAATCGCGGCCCCATCCGAGTTTGCTCACAGCGGATCTGGTAGTCGGCCGCGGTCTCGAGTGGAGCCGAGAATTCGTCGTCCGCAGTGCGGGTGAACAAGACGGGCACGTCGTACCCGTTCGCGTAGGCGACCAACTGGGCGAGCGTCCGGGACTGCAAGGTGTGTGCGTCCTCGCCGCGAAGCGAGTCCTCGCTTCGATACCGGCCATCGAGCGCGGGGACGACGATCAGCGACGGCGTGAGTGGCGCCCCCTCGACAGTTTCGGATGGGGAGTCCCCTCGAGTCCCTTTCGAGTCGGTTTTCGTCGTCTTCGATATCGAAACCCCGGACGACCCACTTCGAGCACCCGGCCGCCCGCGTGCCGACGTTCGAATCGTGCGATTGATCGCCCGACGCAGATCACAGATCGCGCCGTAGTGCTGGTAGGCGGTGAATCCACGGGAAACGTGAATTCGCTCGAGGACTCGGGGACTTGGAGCCAGGCGAGCGAGCGACGTCGTCGTCGCGTGTCCGTCGGTGTCGACCCAGAACGCCGGCCCCTCGTTCGAGAGCAGATGATCGAGCGCGAGCGACTGCAGCGCCGGCACCCCGCGGCCGCCGTCGACGTCCAGGAGTGTGAGCCCTGGCTCGAGCGTCGGCAACAACGGGTCGCCCTCACTCGCGTTCGGACCGTCGACGAGGGTTCGGTTTCGGTCGGCACCTCGAGTCGGCCGGTCAGGCGTCAGTTCGCTTCGTGGTGCGTCTCCATTCGAAATGGGTTGTTTCGACATACACACTGATACGTCCAGTTACCTGATAAGCCGTGGCGTGTCGTTTCCGGATTTCATGGAACGGGTATTTCGTGAGTTCGACACGGCGCAGTCGGTTGGTTTCGCGTTCGAAAATAGCGTTTCCGGAAACGTTTCACGAAAGAGAATTCGATCGAGTTACTCAATAGATGAGAGGTTCCATCAAAGCGTGATAGCCAGGTCGTGTGAGCCAGTGGCGAAGCCTGGAAATTTCGGCCATCGTGATTGCTGCCACGCCAATAGTGGCATGCAGCAAGTTACACTTCCTGACAGTTCATATCCGGCGGCGAAATCGGGTCCGTCTCGCCCCACGAGTGGAACGTCGCGACGAACGACGTCGTCTCGAATTGGACGGGATAGCCCGTCTCCGTGCTGACGTGCCAGGTCCCAGCATCCGGCCCTGGAAGTTCGAAAACGTACACCGGCTTTCCCTCGCGCGTCGTAATTTCCGTCGCTTCGACCGAAGGTGCGTCTGCGCTCGGGTCAGCAACGTCGGGGGCCTGTTGTGTGGCCTCCGGTTCCGCTCGAATTACACACTGGCCGGCGGCGACCTCGTATTTCACCCCGTCGACCTCGTACGCTTCCGCCTCCACTCCCACGTTCATGACAATGTGTGAGTCGCCCTCGTGAACCGTCTGCGTCAGTCCACCGGCTTGGTCACCGGTGAATTCGACATCCATGACGTACGACCCTGTCCAGTTGAGTACCTCACGCATGACGGCGTCAGTCGGCTCGCCCTCGGTCGGGTACGTGTCTCCATTCTCCCCATCGGTTGCCGAATCATCCTCACCGTCTGATCCGTCTCCCCCGCCAGACGAGTCATCTCCGCCGGAAGCCGATTCGTCCTCGTCGGAACCCTGTTCGTCGTCATCGGTGCTCGTTTCGCCGCTATCGTCGCTGGACCCCTCGCTCGAGCACCCCGCGAGTCCGACAAGCACGCCCATACCGCCGAGTGCCAGATACTGGCGTCGTGTCGGTGTGACAGTCATTGATCGTCTTCTCCCTCATCAGTCCGTCTGGCGGCCCAGTACGCGACCCCACCGAGACTGGCAAGCGCTCCAACGACACCGGGGCCAGGAAGCCCATCATCGGCGCCACCATCGCTGGAGCCGGTTCCGGTGAGGCCGTCTGTGCTCGAGTCATCGCCACCCGCACCGTCGTCATCGCCTGTCGATCCCTCACCAGCGTCCGACGGCCTGCTTGCGACTGCCGCCGTTTCGGCCCAGGCCTCGTGATGGCCGTTCGTTCCGAGCATGACTCGAGAGTCGACACTCGAGCCGTCGACGCCTGCGTCGATCGCGTGCACATGGCCCTGCATGCCGTCGGACGTCGTCACGTAGAGCACGCCATCGACGACGATAGGGGCCGTCATATTGGGATACAGGTCGTCCTCGAGTTCCGATTCGGCGAAGTGCCACAATTCGTTTCCATCGGTATCCAGCGCGAACAGACCCGCACCCTGGGTACTGACGAAGACGCTTCCACCGGCGACCGTCGGAGACTGCGGCCATTCTTCGGTGTCGAAGCGCCACTCCTCGTCACCGCTCGCACCGTCGACAGCGTACAGCGTCTCGCTGGTGCTCCCGACGTAGACCACGCCGTCGGCGACCGTTGGAGTGGCTGTGACCGCTCCACCTGCATCGAATCGCCACTCCTCGTCGCCCGTCGATGCATCGACTGCATAGAGGTGACCGTCTTCACTCCCGGCGTACACGATTCCGTCGGCCACCGTCGGTGCTGACTCGCTCGTGTCACCGATGTCGAAGACCCACTCTTCGTCGCCCGACTTGGCGTCGAGTGCGACGAGCATACCCCCTCTTCCGGACGCGTACACCATCCCGTCGACGACGACCGGGGCTTCGCCGAGTTCGTACTCGTCGTAGCTCCACAGGACGTCCCCGGTAAAGAGGTCGACGGCGTGGCAGTAGGGCGGGCCGTCGTGATTGGTCGTGTAGACCGTGCCCTGATAGACCGTCGGGGCGCTGACTCGCGTGTTTGCTGTTCCGCCGACGTCGGTTTCCCAGATACGTTGTGAACGTATCTCTTCTTCCTGGTAATCGTAGGCTTTGAGTTCGTGATTGTTCGGCGCGAAGGTGACGATATCGTTGACGACGCTCGGGGCACGATTCGTCGTCGCGTTCGTGTAGATCGTCTGGGCCTGCTCGCCGCTGGCCGAATCGATGACGTGGATGTGTACACAGGTCGTCCCCGCGTACACCCGCCCGTTGACGACCGTCAGCGGTGCCCCGAAGGTCTCCGGCGGTGGGCTACACTCGAGTTCCGTCTCACCGTAGGTCCAGATGACGTCACCAGCGCTCGTTGCGGCGGCGGCGGTGGTTCCCACACTGGCGACCCCGGTCACTGCGATACCTGCCCCGGCGCTCGCTCGAAGCAGTCGGCGCCGACCCATCGTGTCTGTTCGAGTAGACGCTACTCCGTCTCTGCCGTCAGCCCCATCACGATGGAAGTTTTCGTTCGTCGATCGGTGGTTACGTGTCCGTTTCTGTTCGGGCACCGCGTCAGGTCGTCGTCCCATTACAGAACGCGATTGGTGACAGTCACCTCATGTTATGGGTCAGAACACTGTGTCACGTCGTGGGACAGGTGATCCTCGAGGGGGACTGATTCATCCCGCCAGGTCACGCCCCCTGCTCACACATCAGCCGTGCTCGAACGCCTCGAGTGCCGCGAGTGCGTCATCGACGCTATCCTCCAGATCGCTTTTACGCTGGTAGCCGTCGTCGCCGACGTACGAGCGGTCGGTGTCGCTGACTCCCCACCCCTCCACGGATGCCGCGAGGACGACGTCGTCTCCGTTCTCGACGGTGGCCACGTGAGCGTAGACGACGTTCGGATTGTCGCTCGAGCCGGTCACCCCGGCGAACGTTTCACACGAGGTGTCGCTCGAGCCGACGAACGAAAGGGACGCGGTGGAGACGCGCTCGGGTCCTCGAAGCCAGTTGTCGCCGAGTTCCGCGAAGCCGTACTGGCCGAGGAGCGACCGCGTCTCGGTATCGGTCAGCAGTTCCGAGGGTGACTTTCCGGCGACCGGGTTCAGCGACTGGCCCAGGACGCTCGCGGTCGGTGTCGACAGCCCGCCGATCGTTGGCCCGCCACCACCCTCGAGGTCGGCGGCTGACGCCCAGGTTGCGCTCGCGGCGTCGACGGTATCGGCCTCGAGTGAAGGTGTCGCCGGAAATTCCACGACGTGGCTGGGTTCGAACGAGTCGCCGAACAACTGGCGCATTTCGGAATCCGGTTCGGAGAGTTCGAAGGCGGCTGCCGGATGGGTTCCCAGGGTGAGGCTGGCGAACGGTTGTTTGGATGAATGACCGGTTCCCCAGGTCGATCCAGGGATCCAACTCGAGCCCGGAATCCAGCTTGAACCCGGGATCCAAGTAGAGCCCGGTATCCATGTCGAACCAGGTATCCAACTCGAGCCGGGTATCCATGTGGAACCTGGAATCCAGCTTGAACCCGGAATCCAAGTAGAGCCTGGTATCCAGGTCGATCCCGGAATATGCACTTCTCCCGGAAAGTAGAGGCGCGTATTCGCCACCGGAACCGACGAGCCCGCTTCGAACAGTTCGGCTCGAGGGAGTTCGCTCGAGACTTCCGCCGGGTTTTCGGGGAAAAAGATCGCATCTTCGCCCTCCCTCGAGGACGACGAAACCACGACGCCGGGACGGGTCGGCGTGAACGACTCACCCGGCACCCAGGTTCCGCCGGGAATGTACGGCATCGGCTCGACGCCTTCCTCGTCGTCGACGAACAGCGTCACACCGACCGGGGCTTCCTCGAGACGACCGACGTCTGCCTCCTCGATTGGGAGTTCGACATCAGGGTCGGTTATTTCGAGTCTGCGCTCGAAGACGGCGCTCGTCGGCGTCACGATGAGCGGGGCGTCAATCGTGTCTCCGGCAGTAAACCGTTCGCCAGAATCTAATTCGTCGAGGATGTCCTGGCCCCACGTCCCCCCTGGAATGAAGGCGACATCCAGCTCCGAGGGAGTCGACTCGGTCGCTCCGGTGGACCCGCCCCAGAACGCGTCACTGGAGAACACCGCGCCGTCCATACCGGCGACGAGTTGCGTGTCACCGTCCGAATCGCCGGGTATCTCGAGCGTCGATGCACGCCCCGGTAGCGGGATTTCCACCGTCGGTTCTGACGATCGACGCTCCTCGGCCTCGGCCCCCACAGCGAGATCGCCCTCGAGTGCGCTGCGGTGGAACAGCGCCATCGGGGCGGGCGATCTGGTATCGCCGGGCTGGACGAAGGTGCCACGGCCGACCGCTTCATCGGGAACCAACAGCGCCATCTTGCGGGTGTCGAGCGACTGGTCGCCCTGGATGATCGGCGGCGAGTTTCCGGTGACGATACTGGTTCGTACTCCCGGCGGGCCGAGGGCGAATCCGCCCCCGGTTCCAAAGAGTAACTGTGCAACGGATTCTCCCTGATTCCCACCAGCGCCGTAGAGGGACACGTGACTGGTGACGGTCGCACTCACGGTCTGCCCGGCGACGGACTGTTCCCACTCGTTGGTGACGTCGTCCCGGCTCCGTTCCTCCAGGGAAAGCGATGTGGCGGCTGCGGCGGGGATACGGATCGGCTCCGCCTCGAACTCGTGATCGGTCAGCCTCGAGCACCCCGCCAACCCCGTAAGGAGACCCGCGCCACACAATCCCAGTAGCTGCCGTCGCGTTGGACTCCCGGTCATCGCTCACGACCCCTCGTGAGCGACCGACTGACTCGAGTCGTTCGCTGACTCACCATAGACCCGAAACCGAACCCATCGGCGTTCTCACCGGCTTCCGTGTGCGTTCGAGGATTCCCATAACGCACACACGACCCTTGTTCCATGAACGTCATCGGGGCTGACACACACCTCATGTTACGGGTCGAAACACTGTGTCACCTCGTGGGACGACCCGGCGTATCGTCAGCGAAAAGCGTCGAAAGTACCGATTTTGGCGGTAGCGATCACTCGTCGGGAGCCAACGATTCGTACTGCGTCGCAACTGACTCGGGGGCCTCTGAAAGCACCGCTCGAGCACGCTCGAGGCACGCCTCGCGCCCGTCTTCGTCACTGTCGAACGTCTCCAGCAGTATCGCGACGGTTTCTGCGGCTTCGTGGGACGCACCGATTTCTTCGAACGTGTCCAGCGCCGCCTCGAGGCGCTCTCGAGCGCGGGGGAGGTCACCGGTATCGGCGGCGATTCGTCCCTGAATCTGTGCACATCGAGCGATCCAGTGTGGCGCTCCGAGCGCTTCGAATTCCTCGAGTGCCCCCTCGGCGTGCGAACGAGCCGCATCGAAGCGGCCGGCCGACCGGGCGACTCGAGCACGCCTCACTCGTATCTCGGGCTCCAGGGTACTCTCGATGCCCTCGATTGCGACCGCGGCGGCATCGAGACACTCGGTTGCTCGCTCGAATTCGCCCGCCCGACGCGCGAGTTCGGAACGTCCGATCTGCGCGATGGCAATCGTCGTCAGTTCGCCCTCGTCCGTCGCGAGCGAAAGCGCCCGGTCGAAATAGTCGGCTGCGGCCGACAGATCACCTTGTCGAGTAGCCAGCACGCCGAAATTGTTCAGCGTACCGGCCCGTCGTGCATCACCGTCGAACTGATCGTCGGCGACGAGAAAGTCCTCGAGCAACGCTTCCGCTTGCGAAAATCGCCCCTGCAGGATCGCGATTTCCGCGAGATTACAGACCGTTCTGGCCGCACCTCGTTCGTCACCGAATGACTCTTTGAGCGCCAAACTCCGTTCGTACTGTTCCCACGCACGGTCGTACGCTCCTTGGCGTTTGGCAACCATCCCCAGGTTGTTCAGCGCTCTGGCCTCGTCGTGTTTGTCACCGAGTTCCACACTGTGCTCGAGCCATTCTTCCAGTAGCTCTGTGGCGTGCTCGTACGCCCCTTGACGCATCACCGTCAGCCCGAGCGACCCCAGCGCCCTGACCTCAGTTTGGCGATCGCCGACCTCCCGTACGCGTTCGAGACAGCGTTCGATGAGTTCTCGAGCTGTCTCGTACTCGCCCTTTCGTCTGGCGATGATCCCTAGATTGTAGAGAACCTTCCCCTGTCCGTGTCGGTCACCGAGTACGGTAAACAGTTCGAGCGCGCGTTCGTACCGTTCGCGGGCCGCGTCGTTCTCCCCTTGTACCCAGGGAATCGCCCCGAGGGCGTTGACCGCCTCGGCTTCGACCCGCCTGTCACCGACCTCCTGTGCCAGTTCGAGCGCGGTGTCCAGTCGGTCCCGGGCCCGATCGTGCTGGCCCTGCTTCACGGCCATAAATCCGGAACGGTGGAGTGCTCGAGCCATCAGTTTGGGCGTCTCCGCACGGGAGAGCAGGTCGAGTGCAGCCTGGTATTGCTCCTCGGCGTCCGCGTACTGATTGTGTTTATTTAACGCGGCACCGTACTGGAGATGTGAACGTGCCCTGACCACCCGAGAGTCCGTGAGCGACTCGGCCTTCTCCTCGATCAGTGAGAGACAGTCCTCACAGTGGGCGATCGCTTCTTCGTACTCGCCGCGCTCGGTGTGGACCGTCGACAGGCCGAGCAGTTTCTCGACGGCCTGGTCGGGACGATCAGCACCAACCCGGCCGAATGCCCGTTCTGCCTGGTCGTAGTAGCCACCTGCGAGAAACCCCTCCCCGAGCCAGATTATGCGATCCGAAACGACGGCCGGGGAACAGGCCTCCGGAAGGTCGATGGTGTCGTTTTCCCCATCACCGAACAGCGGCACGAGATTGGACTGCTCCATCGGGAGTCGGAAGATTGCCTCGGCCGTCTCGTCGGCCCACTGCTCCGGACTCAATTCGCCAACGAAGTCCGTCTCCTCACCGATCGCGTTCCAGCGTTCGGCGTCATCAGCGACTGCCAGCAATTCCGTGACGACCCGTCCGAACCGTTTCCCCGCCGATTCGGTGCCTTCTGCCTCGAGAACGTGCGTCAGGAACGCGTTCGACCACTCCTCGTGGACCGTCCGGTACTGACCGTCTACATCCGGGAACAGGTATCGCCCCTCGAGTTGCTCGAGGACCGACGCTCTCGCTTCGGGGCTAGCATCAGGCACACCGGCGGCGAGTACCGTCCTGTCGACACCGAGTCCCGTTACGTTCAGCACGTGCGTGAGCACGCTCATCGAGAGCGCCAGTTCGTCGTCGGCAACGGCTTCGTACTCGGTTGCAACCGTCTCCTCGAGCGCCGTTGGACTATCGGCTAGCGGATCGGCGTAGGTTGCCAACCGGTGAATTAATCGTAACATCTCGTTCGGAGCGGCTCCCCCCGTTCCCGAAGGAGCCTCACGAACTGCAGACCAGAGTTGTGCAGCGGGGACGTCGATGGGTTTCCCGAGCGTTCGTTCGAAGTGGGCGACGAGTTGGTCACACGCGGATTCGTCCATAGGCGGAACGTACACGGTCTCGAGTCCCATCACGCCGGGCAACTGCTCCGTCAACGAGTTCCACTCGTGCTCGCGAGCGTCGAGCAGGACACAGACGTCATCACGGTCAGCAAGGCGCTCGAGAGCCTCGAACACGGTATTTGCATTCGGGCGGACGGCGTCTTCGACGACGACGAGTGACTTCCCATCGGCATCTGTCACTGCTGCAACGAGCGATTCTATCGAGGTAAACGGGCGACCGTGGTCACTTCGACGATACACGACGGGTCCACGGTCAGCTTTGTACCACGCACAGGCCACCTGTTTACAGAGCGTGCTCTTTCCCGAACCCGGCGGCCCGAGAACGATCGCATTCGACCCGTTGAGTAGCGTTTCCGTAATATCCGCTTGAAGGGTCCCATCGTCGGTCCCGGTGTCATCGGAGGGGGGCTGCAACTGCCGAGGGATCGCGTACCCCGTATGCACCTCGGCCAGAGAGAGTCCTGCACGCCAGGCCGTTGTCGGCTTTGCAACCGGTTGATTTTGGAAGTACGAAGCATCGAGTTTCCTAAACCCCTCGCGCTCGAGTGAGACCGGAAGCGACTGGCCGATCATCGGGAATCCCTCGCCACCGGCGACCTGAACCCCGCCGTCAGTGTCTGCGATCAGGTCATCCGTCCGCGCTGTCGCCTGTCGGCGAAACTGTTCGTACTGGTCGCTGGCCCAGGACACTGCACCGGCGGTCTCGTTCACCAGCAATCCGTGAACGCCGCCACTCTCGTTGTGCACGGCGAGGTGAACGGCTGTCTTCACCCCTTCGTCTCCACCGGATTCGTGCTCGAACAATCCGAGCGTGTACGACGGGACCGAACCGACGAAAAGAGTGAAGTGATCGGCCGCTGCGAGCAATGTCATTCGGCGGGGAAACTCGCTTTGCAGGGTTCGGAACACCGCCGGCGTGACCACTAACTCTGCCGGGTTCCCTCGAGTAACCACGTGTTCGTACAACACTCTCATCGTTCGTGACTCCTCGAGCGTCGGCAGGAGGAGGCGGATCGCCGATGCCGCCGTCAACGCCTCGTGCATTCGGTCGGCCGGGAGAAACGGTGTCGGTTCCGCGGTGAGTATGGCATTTGCACCGACAACGACGTCGTGGCTGATATCGGTCGTCGTCGCGATCGGTTCGAGAACGGCGTTGGCCTCGAGCACGTCATCGAGCCGCTCGAGATAGGTGCACAGTTGATCGCGAGCCATTCGACCGGTAACCGTGGCCTCGATTCCATCGTCGCCCCGTCGCACGAACCCGAGTTCAGTGAGTTCCGTAACCGCACGGTGGACCGTCGACCGGGATTGGCCGGTCTCGTCCATAATATCTCTGGTGTGGGCAGGTGATTGACAGAGTCGATCGATCAACTCGAGTCGGGTTAAAAGCGTTCTGACGGCTTCGTTCCGATCATCACCTGGCATTTAGTTAAGAGATGTTCGAACGGTGCGTTCTTATATCTGTTGCAGTGCTGAAATATATATTCCAGAATGTAGCGGTAGTGTGACCAGTCAGTACAGATGGTACTAGTTGACAGGCGAATTATGTGTCAAAGGAAGATGGTCCTCGGGCGACTATCCAACGATACACGGAGTAGGTAGTTGCTGTGACCAACGAGATGACGAGCCCGAGTAACCAGCCAAAGGCCGCGTATCCGAGATACACCGATTCGTAGGGTTCGATAACGTCTTGTGGTGGTTCCGTGGCCCACGGACCAAAGTGCGTGACAACGACTGCGAAGAGTATTCCACCGAGCACAATACTCCAGTAGCCCACTCCGACCCTTTCAGTCATTGTCAAGTACACTCCAGCCACAATAATTGGGTAAATCAGCAGCGTGTACGTGAATACGGTGACTTCTGGGATCAGTGGCCATCCAACGTGGTTTCCTCGAACGATATGATCGAGGTGATGACCGATTCCAAAAACCGTTGCTACTCCGATCAAAAAGTAAAGTCGCGTATCGACACCTATTCGAGAGCTACGTTGCTCGTTCGGAGCGGACATATCGATAGAAGTGGCGACCATATGATAAAATTGGCTATGTTGAATTACTAGAAGAAGCTCATTCCAACTGGCAGGGTTTTGTTTTTGTAGTCAGCAGGGTTTCTTCACCAGTGATAGTTGTTGTACTGTTTCGCACTGAAATCGCCGTCTGAGTCAACCACGTATTCTGACAAAGATATGGTAATTCTACCAATCTGTACTGAACCCACAGCGCGAATGTGTTACGGGTTGATGAGGGATCGGTGATAACTCTGCACATACTTTTATACATCCGACAAGAATTGTGTGTATGAATCGGCGGAAGTTCGTACACGTACTCGGCGGACTCACCGCGACGACCGCGCTTGCAGGCTGTTCGACGCTGGACTCGGCATCCACCGATGGCAACGGGAGTGACGATGCGGTGACTGCAACCGTCGACGGAAAGGAACTATGGATGAGCCATAGGCGAGAGGGCCGCGAACCCGGTTCGACTGCAGTAATCTACTTCGATCCGGATGTCGCGTGGATTGACGAACGATTCGAACGTCGCATCGACGCGAACAACGAGGACATCGAACTCGGGGATTCGCTGGCTGACCTCCCGATTCCAGAGATTGGCGCAGAACTGGACGGCATCAGCACATGGGTCGTGTTCATCCTCGACCTTCACACGCCAGATGAGATTAATGGCATCGAAGAAGTTGACGGCAACGGACATTATCGGTATGGCGCACCAACGGCCTTTTTCGACCGCGTGCCCGTGGGATCAGAACACACCTTCAGAGTCACAACACCCGACGATTACTACGTCGGGGCGGGTGACGGCCTACTCATTGACATCGTAGAATAATACCGCTCTCACAACGAGAAGACCAGCCCAATCGCGACCGAATACGTGAAATTGAGCAGCGTCCCGGCGAGATAGTACGTGGTATTGCCACTCGAGATATCCTCCTTCCGAACGAACGACTTGGCGGCGAAGATGATGCTCAGTGCGGTGTATGCTCCCTGCAGAACGAAGGTCAACACCAGGACGTTTTCCATTTTGCCGATGAGCCAGCCCGTATCCTGGTCGACATCGGTGTCGCTCGTCAGCTGCTCGCCAGTAAAAAGCGACAGGCCGCCGTTCACCACGATGGTACTGGTTCCCAGCAGTATTCCGTAGGCGGCGAGTTCCGCCGCTGGAACGGCCCCATCCGGGAACTGCGCAATCGGAACGACGTGGACGCCGAGAAAAATCAGGCCGAGGCCCAGAACCGCTAGATCCGTCTTGATGAACGACCCAGTCGTCGAAAACTCATTCCCCATAGATGACTGGGAGTACATCCAGGAGATGATCTCTTAATCGTTTCGTTTGGAAATAATCGATCTGATGGAGGGATTTCGAAACCGCTTGCTGGCGAACCCCGAGTTCTGACGCGGCCGCCGCTTGCGTTCCGTGGCGTTCGTAGGCACGAACGACGTCCGCCTGTCGTGGTGTCCAACCCGCCCGCTGTAACAACAACAGGTTCATGCTGACCGCGAGCAGGGTGTCGACCGGCCGTCCAGTGTCGACGTAACAGTAGAGGTCGTCGGCTTCGACGGCAGCGAGAAGCCTATCAGCGCGGTGAAACGCCTCCCCATCCAGTTGGTGGATTGCGTTCGACGGTTCGACGTCGATCTGCCCGGCGGCAACGGCGAACCGAACCATCGTCGGGTGACATGCCTCGATAATCGTCGCAATGAGTTCGTACACCCTCGAGAGGTCCGTGAGCACGCCCCCGAACTCGTCGATACCTTTGAGCAACTCGAAATCCGTGTGGATGTCCGCGCTGAACTCGTCGTTCACCCGCTCGAGAGACGCCGAGAGAGCCGTTCGGAACTCGGATCGCTCCTCGATCGCAGACGAGTCGATCACGTCCGCGAGGATGACGTACCGTTCCGTCCCGTTCGAAGTGGCCATACAGTCGTGGTACGTTCTACAACCATATATGGTTGTACTATTCGAATACAACCCTTTTTGGTTGTATTTTCGTGGGACTGCGTCGCGTTAGGTGTGTAAACTCGAGGCCCCAATCGAAAAAGAACCGATCCGTACGAGGGCCACCCGATACCCCCCGTGCAACCCATTGCAGCATCTGCACAGGTGTCACCGGTTGCCGAGAAGTCAGCAGATGGCTATTTCACCCGCAGAGTTGTCGATACGATAACGCTTGGTAACAGGAGGCATAGTTCCGAGCGGCCAGATCCGTTCTTGGAAACGAAAACTGCGAGAAAAACCATGGCAACAACACCAGCAGACACCGACGCGGAGATCGAACAGCTCGAGGGAACGCTCCGAGGCGAACTGATACACGCCGACGAACCGGCGTTTGACGACGCCCGAACGATATACAATGCGATGATCGACAAGCACCCGCAACTAATTGCTCGGTGTGCGAACGTCGCGGACGTCATCGAGGCAGTCACCTTTGGCCGTGAACACGGTCTCGAAACGGCAATCTGCAGTGGTGGCCACAACGGTGCCGGGTTGGGAATGGTCGATGACGGCCTGGTCATCGATCTGTCGGAGATGACCGGCATCCGCGTCGATCCCGACGCGAGGACCGCGACCGTCGAAGCCGGTAGTACCTGGGGCGACGTGGATCACGCGACACATCAGTTCGGGCTCGCGACGGTTAGCGGAGTCATCTCTACGACCGGTGTCGCCGGGCTGACCCTCGGCGGCGGCCACGGTTATCTGACTCGTAAGTACGGACTCTCGATTGACAACTTGTTGGGCGCAGACATCGTCCTGGCTGACGGCCGACTGGTACACGCGAGCGAAGACGAAAACCCCGACCTGTTCTGGGCGCTGCGCGGGGGTGGCGGCAACTTCGGTGTGGTCACTTCCTTCGATTTCCAGTTACATCCAGTGGAGACAGTGGTTGCCGGACCGTTGTTCTGGCCCCTTGACGAACTCGAAACCACGATGCGCTGGTACCGAGACTGGCTGACCGAGGCCCCCGAGGACGTCTACGCCTTCTATCTGATCGCCGAGGTTCCGGGCGACCCGTTCCCACCGGAAATTCACGGCGAAAAGGTCTGTGGACTCATGTGGTGCTATCTCGGCCCGGAAGAGGAGTTCGATAACGTGATCCAACCGGCGCGCGATATCGCCGACCCACTATTCGAACACGTCGACCCCATGCCGTACCCGGCACTGCAGAGTATGTTCGACGACCTCTACCCGTCGGGCGATCAGTGGTACTGGAAGGGCGACCTCGTGGAAACGCTGACCGACGAAGCCATCGCCGAACACGAGCGCTTCGCCGCGGTTCCGACACCAAAATCGACGATGCACCTGTATCCCGTCGACGGAGCCGTCGACCGCGTGGACGACGACGAGACCGCCTGGGCACACCGCGACGCCACCTGGTCGATGGTCATCGCCGGCGTCGACCCAGATCCGTACAAGCGCGACCGTATCACCAACTGGGCCCGTGACTACTGGGAAGCGGTCCACCCGCACACGGTCGGCGGTTCGTACATCAACTTCATGATGGAAGAAGGGGACGAACGGATCCAGGCTTCCTACGGCGACAACTACGAACGGCTACAGGAGGTCAAGGCGACGTACGACCCCGACAACTTCTTCCACGTGAATCAAAACATCGAGCCGGCACCATGAGCTATTTCGGAAACGATCACCCCATCCCCACCGGTGTCAGGAGCCGTCGGCCATCCGTGAACCTTGCTGCCGTGATCACGGCGTTTCGTTCGGGCGATCCCGTGTTGATTCACGACGACGCAGACCGAGAGGGCGAAACGGATCTCGTCTATCCGGCGCGGGAGGTCACCCCAGACAGCGTCAGGCGGCTTCGCAACGACGCCGGTGGTCTGATCTGCGTCGCCCTAGCCGACCGCGTGGCTCGAGCCTGGGACCTCCCCTTTCTCCAGGAGACACTGACCCATCCTGCGACGACGAACCACAGACTCGAGTACGACGAGCGCTCGTCGTTCTCGCTCACCGTGAATCACCGAGATACCTACACGGGGATTACCGACGAGGACCGAGCGCTCACCATCGCCACCATCGGAGCGGCCGCGGAGAGTCCCAAAGCGATCGACTTCTCGACGACGTTTCGCACGCCCGGCCACGTTCACCTGCTGCGTGCAGCGCCGGACTTACTGTCCGACCGGCAGGGACATACCGAACTTGGCATCACGTTGGCAGAGATTGCGGAGCTACCGCCGGCTGTGGTAGTCAGTGAGATGCTCGACGACGAAACGGGGCGAGCGCTTGCGCCGTCAGCCGCGAAGGCGTACGCCGCTCGAAACGATCTCCACTACGTGGACGGCGAGCACCTCATCGAGGGACTCGGCTAACAAGTAGATCCATGGTCACTGAACATCCACGAACGAACCGTCACGACGAGATCGAGACCATCGTGAAAGCGAAGGACGGCGGCGTAACGGAGACGCGAGACGAAGCGGATAAATACACCGTTGTCGGCGCTGCCCAGCGACGTACCTTTGCAAACTGGGTGACACCCATCGAGGAACACTTCGTCTGTCATCGAAACGATATTCCGGCTATCGAGTCCGATGAGTGGACCGTGACCCTCACCGGGCACGCCGAGGAGGACCTCACGATGGCCGACATCAAAACCAAGTATCCGACGGTGGCGGTCGCCCACACGATGGAGTGTGCGGGGAACGGTCGTGGCCAGCACCGACCCGAGACGGGGAGCGTGCAGTGGGGATTCGAAGCCGCGGCTACGGCCGTCTGGACCGGCGTGCCGATCAGTTCGATACTCCGCAAACACAGCATCGACTCGCCCGAGAACAGGTGGCTCACCACAATTGGAGGTGACCCGTCTGACGAAGAGGACGTGTTCGCACGCTCGATTCCGCTGACGAAAGCGCTGGACGACTGTATCCTGGCGTACGAAATGAACGGCGAACCGCTCCCGAGAGAACACGGCTATCCGGTGCGACTGATCGTTCCCGGCTGGTACGGCGTCAACAACGTAAAATGGGTCGAAGAGCTCATGATCACGGATTCGATGGTGACCGAGGGGTCCCTCGACCGCCCCGGCGAACACGCCTACTGGCAACAGGTCGCCTACCGGCTTCACCCCAAAGGGGTCAAACCGGAACCACTCGAGAACATCGACACGGTCGATACGTGGGAGCAACTCGAGGACGCAGTCGAGCATCCGTACACCTTCGACGCGAACGTGATGTCGATAATCGGCGTACCCGATGGGGCGTCGCCCGTCACCCCGCGAACGGATGGCACGCTCGAAGTGCGGGGTGTCGCGTGGGCGGGTGATGATGCCATCGAGCGCGTTGAGATCTCGGTCGACGGTGGCGAGACCTGGGTCGACGCCGAGTTGTTCGGACCCGAGTACGCCGGTGCGTGGCGATTGTTCCGCTACGACTGGGCGCCCGAGGCGGGACAGCACGTCCTACTGTCGCGGGCGACTGACGAACTGAATCGACGGCAGCCGCGGACGATTTCCAATCCGGACGTCTGGCGTGATGCACTCGAGCGCGACGAGTTCCCCTGGAACGAGGGTGGGTACGCCGCGAACGCCGTCGAGCCAAACGCTGTGGAGATCACGGTTCTCGAGAGAGAAGAACCGACCCCATCCGGGTGAATAGTATACGAACGAACTTCGTAGCTACCCTATTGTGCACTCACTATTTAAACCGGTATACGGAAGGCACGTCTCGAGAGAGAGATAATGACTGTCGAAGATCGGGCACGTCGTTTTCCCGGCAGCGGCCTCATCAAAACGGCGACGAATCGTTCGCCTCGAGAACCGAATACACTCGGTCTCGGCTCGTTCCGTCGCTCTCGAGGAGGTTGTACTGCTCCATCTTCGAGAGGTACGTCCGGACCGTCCGGTGCGTTCGTGGGTCCTCGACGTGCTCGGCGTATCGGGCGTGAATGTCGTTCGGGCTCAACGGCCCGTGGTCGCGAACGACGTCGTAGACGGCTCGCTGGTGTGGAGTCAGCGCCTCGAGACTTTTTTGTTTGATCCTTGCGCGAGCGTCGGTCGCCGCCTCGAGCAGGATATCGTCCGTAATCCGCTCGCACTGCTCCCGGTCGGCCTTGCCCGCTGCAGTCCGGAGGATGCCGATCGCCAGACGAGCATCGCCCGCAGCCGCGTCGGCGATCCGGTATACCTGGTCGTCCGTAATAACGTCCGGTTCGAGACCCCACGTTACGCGGGCATCGAGAATGTCGAACAGCTGGTCGTTGTGATAGCGCTCCATGCGTACGTGTTCGCTCGAGCGCAGGCGGCTTACCAGCCGGTCGTCGACGCGACTGAACAGCGTCTCCTCCTCGTTGGCGATGCAGATGAGGGCAAACTGCGAGAGCGTGTGCAGGTCATAGAGGATGCTCGGGTCCTCGAGCTGGTCGACCTCGTCGAGGATGATGACTCGTCGCGCTCCGTCGAACTGCTGGAGTCGATCGACGAGTTCGTCGTGCGGTGTCGACTGGCGATGGACGTCGACGCTCTGGCCGAGGTCGTCGAGAATCTGATACAGCGTCCGAAAGCGGGTGTAGTTGCGCCAGCAGTTGACGTAGGTGGCTTCGACGTCGAGGCGTTCCTCGCGCAGCCGTTCGGTGACGAACTGAGACACACAGGTTTTACCGACGCCACTCGGCCCGGTCACGAGCGCTGTCTCCGCCGGCTCGCCGTCGGTCAACGGCTCGAGGACGGCCGAGAGGTGGTTCACCTCGGCGTCGCGATGCTCGACTTCTCGAGGGACGAACCCGGCACGGAGGACGCGAGCATCGCGGATCATCGAGTTATCGAGACTTTGCGTTGGAATCCCCATAAGCGTGACTGGGTCGTTTCCGGAAAGAATCGACTCGAGAAATGGTTTCGAGGACATGAAGCGGTTTAACCGGCATATTTCGCTGTTTCAGTTGTTTCGTCCACAGACGTTTCCGGAAACGGGTTGTGCAGATTCCACTCGAGATGATGACAATTCCTGCTGACGAGGTGCTCGAGACTATTTATAGGAATTATCGTAGCTGCCTCGAGATAGTTGATCCCCGCCGTGGGCAGTGTGTCCCGATTCTTCATCGGCTACACTCCTACGTTAACTTCTATCACTACCTGCCATTCGACCACTATCACTACCATCACCCGACCATGGACTGTATGCTATATACAGGTACGCAGCATCACTGTTAGACAGAGTCACACAATGGGTACCGCTGATGCGAAAACCTCACGGGCGGAATGGGGAACCCGATTCGGGTTCCTGATGGCAATGATCGGCGCTATGGTCGGCGCAGGAAACATCTGGCGGTTTCCGTACGTCATGGGGGAAAACGGCGGCGGTGCGTTCGTCCTCGCGTTCCTCGTGTTGTTGTTCTTACTGGCAGTCCCGGGGCTCATGGCGGAAGTCGCCCTGGGTCGGTATACGAACAAAGGCGTCATCGGGGCGTTTCGGGACGTGCTCGGGCCTGGCGGCTTCGTCGGTCTCGGTGTCGTCGTCTTGCTCGTCAACATCGCGTTGATGTCCTATTACTCGCCGGTGATCGGATGGACGCTGTACTACGCCGTGCACTCGCTGCTGTTTACGTTCACGTCGACCGGCTTCGAAGCCGGGCCGTTCATGAGCGACCTCTTCGCCAATTCGGCGCTGATGATCGGATTACACACGGTCGTCATGGCATCGATCGCCGGAATCCTCATTCTCGGTATCAGACGCGGTGTCGAGCGAATTGTCATCTTCGCCGTGCCAGCGCTCGTGCTCGCACTGGTCGTGATGATGGTTCGCGGACTGACGCTAGATGGCGCAACCGAGGGAATCGCCTTCGCCTTCGGCGTCGACTGGGAGTACCTCTTCTATAGCGAGACGTGGATCACGGCGCTCGGTCAGGCACTGTTCTCGACCGGGCTCGGCTGGGGTATCGCCCTCACGGTCGGGAGCTATCTCCGCGAGTACGACGACGTCCCACTCGGCGGTGGCGTCTTCACCGCTATCGGCGAGTCGAGTATCGGGATCCTGGCCGCCCTCGCCATCTTCCCTATCGTCTTCGCCGTGGGTGCGGACCCCGATGCCGGTGCCGGACTCGCGTTCATTTCGCTCGCCCAGGTCTTCACGGAGATTCCGCTCGGCGGCCTCGTCGCCATCGTGTTCTTCGTGGGCTTTTTCCTCGCGACGTTCACCTCTGGGCTGTTGATTACCGAAGTGAGCGTCACGACGCTTGCCGAGGAAACCCGATTCGATCGAACGCAGACCGTTCTGGGCGTCTGTGGGCTTATCTGGCTCCTCGGACTGCCGAGTGCGTACTCCGCAGACATCCTCGATTACCTCGACTTCGTCTTCGGGAACTGGGGACTGCCCCTCGCGACACTCGCAATCATCGGAGTCATCGGCTGGGTTGTCGGGCCAGAGCGCATCCGACTGCTCGCCGTCAACAAAAACGCCGGCATCTACGTCGGTAAGTGGTGGGACCCCGTCATCAAGTACGTGATCCCCGCCGTGATGATTTTCATCATGGCCTACTTCGCCTACGAGCAGTGGGGCACCCAGGAGATGATCGGCGGGATGATCGTCCTCGCGACGTTCCCCGTCATCGGCTACGTCATCATGTCCATCGTCGACAACGGCCGGCAACCACCGGAGACAGCAGGCGTCCCCGGAGGTGATGACTGATGGCGCTCACACCTGCTGTCATCGCGATGCTGGTGTTCACCCTCGCAGCGTTCTGGGGCATCGCCACCTGGTCACTCGTCAGAACCCTCCGTCAGGAGGACCGAAAAGCCGCGATGCTCGAGGACCAGGACCGAGTCGACACCTACTCGCCCAAAGCCCTGGCCGACCTTCGAGCGTGGATCGAGGCGAACCCGGACGACCCACTTGTCGATCAAGCCCGTGAGTCGTACAACGAGTGTGTCGAGGTCCTCGAGTCGACCGACCAGCACTTCTACGACTGGAGCGAGTCAGAAATTCGGTCGCTCGAGCGCCTCTAACCGAGGCATTTGTTCCCCCAGCTTTCATCATGCACACTAACACAACAGTCGAAACCATCGATACACACACTGCAGGTGAACCGACTCGAATCATCCTGAGCGGGTACGACGAGACCGACCTGCACGGGCTGTCGGTACCGGCTCAGCGTGATCGATTTGCCGACAGGTACGACTGGCTACGGGAGTTCCTCATGTGTGAACCTCGCGGCCACGACGATATGTTCGGTGCGGTCCCCACCGAGCCCGCCACCCCAGCGGCCGACCTCGGCCTGTTCTTCATGGACAGTCAGGGATATCTGGATATGTGCGGTCACGGGACGATGGGGGCGATCACCGCGCTCATCGAAACCGACCGCCTCGAGGCGGCCGACGAACTCGTGGTCGAAACCCCAGCCGGCTTAGTCCGGACGGCCCCCGCGGTGGCTGACGGGCACGTCGAATCCGTGGCCATCCGAAACGTCGACTCATTTGTCTACGAAACGGTGACCACCACGGTCGAACGTCGGGAAACGACGATTCCCGTCGATCTCGTCTCTGCCGGCAACCTCTTCGGCCTCGTCGACGTCGAGCACGTTGGCCTGTCTGTCGACCCGGAAAACGTCCCCGCATTCGTCGACCTCGGGATGGACCTGCGAGCTGCACTCAACGCCGAACACACGATCACGAATCCGTTTACAGATCGCGCCGAAGATGTGTCGATCATCGAGTTCTACGAGCCCGGGGGCGGTACCGAGGGCGTCGACCGGAACGTCGTCGTCTTCGGTAATGGGCAGGTCGATCGTTCGCCCTGTGGCACGGGCACCTGTGCGAAAATGACGCTGCTCTACGACCGTGGCGAGCTCGCTCTCGAGGAACCGTATCCCTACGAGAGCGTCATCGGAACCCGATTTACCGGTCGACTGCTCGAGACTCGAGAACGTGATGGCTATGCCGTCACGACCCCGGAAGTGACGGGCAGCGCCTACATCACCGGCCGCCACTCGTTCGTCCGCGATGGACGAGATGGACTCGGTCCGTTCTCGTTTGCGAGTCGCTCGAGTGCGGATTGAGCGATAAAACCGAGGTTGGAACCATGTTGCTCCGCCTCGACAACCGGGAGTCGATACGGATCGGGATACCGACTGTACCAGCGACGGCGTACTGGTGGTTTGGGTTGCTCTCTCAGCTACTGTCTAGAGCGCAGGACACCCGCCCCGATTGCGACGAGTGTAGCAACACCGACGAGTACCAGTACCATCGTCCACGAACCTGGTCCTCCAGCGGAGTCGCTGTCCAACCCGCTGACGGTGAAGTAGGAGAAACCAGGTGTTTCGGCTTCGATGACGACGAACTCGTCGTCTCGGTCGACGATTTCGGTTTCGAGAGGCTGCCACTCGCCGTCGACGAAGTGATCGACGCGAAGCGTTTCGGCGTCGACGTCACGTTCTTCGATTCGGTCCATGGATACCCGCATGGTGAGCGTCGCGTTGTTGTTCGCCGCTTCGTCGGGGACGGTGATCCGGGTTGCAGCGACCGTCGTGTCGGGTGACTGGCCAGTGAGTTCGGGCTCGTTGGTGAGTTCAATTACCGTCGCATATCCCTCAGTCGATTCCGCGAACGATATCGAATCGACTGGTGCCTCGTTGCTGAACGTCGCCTGCGAGTTGCCGTCCGAATCAGTGACGATGTTTACCTGCTCGGCGTTGAGAACGTCCACGTCAGCGGGAAGCTCTACAACCGTCGCTGTGGCGTCACCAGTTGTGGCCGTCTGGACTCCATCGACATCGACGAACCCTTTGTGTGCGATCGTGGTTCCGTCCTCGATATCACCGCGGACGGTCGCTTCGAAGACGAGCGTAACGTGCTCCCGATCGCTGTAGGTGGCGACGAGTTCGTCGTCCGCATCCGTAACCCCAGCGACGTTAGCCCCGTCGTCGTCGACGATCTCCACGTCGGTGAACGCGTCGAACGACTCGACGACCGTGAACGTTGCCTGATCCTCGGCTGTGACGTCAATCGAAATAATGAGGGTTTCACCATGGCTGATGACCTGTTGGTCAATCGAACGTACGGAGTCGATTTCGATATCGGCGCTGCTGTCGATCGCATCCGGGCCCGTCGTCGTTCGGTGTGTCCCGTCTTGATCGATGAACCCATCGAACGCAAACGTTCCGTCCCCGGCATCGGGCAGCGTCGCCTCATAGACGAGCGTAACTTGTTCACGGTCGCTGTAGGTGGCGACGAGTTCGTCATTCGCATCCGTAACCCCAGCGAGGTCAGCCCCATCGTCGTCGACGATCTCGACCTCAGCAAAGGCGTCGAACGATTCGACGACCGTGAACGTTGCCTGGTCGTCGGCCGTGACGTCGACCGATATGGTGACCGTTTCGCCGGGCGCAACGGTCTGTTCATCGATCGAACGCACCCCTTTGGATTCGGGCGTTGGCTCGAGTTCGGCTTGGACAGTGACGACCCCCGCAGTAATGCCGTCGACTGCCACGGAGTACTCGCCTGGCTCGCTGAACGCCGGGGAGAAGGCCACCGCCTCGGTTTCGTTCGCCTCGAGCACGAGAGTTCGATCCGCTTCGGACACGCCATCTATCTCGAACGTGACGGTGTGCTCGCCCGAAGCGTTCCCCGTATTCTCGACGGTTGCCACGACTTCGACGGTCTCGTTGACGTCAACGGTCGTCTTCTCGAGCGTCACATCGATCGTCTCGATATCCGGTTCAGGCTCGGGGTCCGGCTCGGGTTCTGGATCAGGTTCGGGCTCTGGTTCGGGTTCTGGATCAGGATCGGGCTCGGGGTCAGGATCGGGTTCTGGATCTGGGTCCGAGTCTTCGGTTGCGAAGATGCCGAACACGCCGGGATTCGTCGTTTCAAATCGGACAATGTTAGCGTCACCGTCGACGCTTGATGATGCGACAGTCGTCCACTCACCGTCATCGAATCGCAAGACGTGAAGGCCCTCATCGTCGAGGTCTTCGAGGTCAGACGATTCATACTGAATCGTCCCGTTGAACGGTCCATCATCGATCGAGACAATCTCGACAAACCGCCCAATGGAAGCGTCATCCGGGGTTGGCGGCGGCGACGAAATTCCGCTCACTTCGAGGTGTGACCCCTCGAAAGAAACTATCGTATCGGGCGCTATCGACGGACCGATATTGAGCGAGTCGAGGGACACGTCGTCCGCTTCGACGGTGACGTCAACGTGATTGTTTCGTGCTACCGTGTCGACGACGTCGACCGCACTCGACTGGATCAACAGCCCGCTACCGTCGTTTTCCTCGATCGTCGAGTTCGAAATAGTCACGTTAGTGGAATCGTCCGTGATTCTGATCCCGTGACCGTCGTTGAGCGTACTCGAGACGGAGACGTTCTCCAGTTCGATCGCCGTCGACGCACCGCGAACGTACACACCGGCCCAGCCGTCGGATTCAGCGTTCGCCTCGGCAGTCACGTTCCGGAGCATTCCGTCGTTTGAGTCGAATAGTTGGACGCCAGGTCGTTCGTTTTTCTCGACTCGAGCCGATTCGATCACGAACCCTTCAACACCGTTCGTTCGGATACCGAACGTGTTGTTCGACGCGGTGACGTCGATTACTCTGACGTCGGCCGCATCCTCGATCATCAGACCGGTACCCAGTTCGTCCCAACCGGTCGTGGTGACGTTGCGAACTGTCACATCGTCTCCGGAGACGACAATGCCGTAGTTCGATCCTCGCCACTCGACGGGCGCACCGGCGACGACGGCGTGCCCGTTGCCGTCGAACGTGACGTCGTCGGCCCGAATGTCGATACAGGTTTCGCCGTCTCCAACCTGATCGGTCGATACGTTTCCGGTCAGTTCGTAAACGCCCGATGAATAGATGACAGTACACTCATCGATCGGTTCGGCCTCGAAATCACCCTGCACGATCACCGAATCCTGATCGAGTAACTCACCTACCGTCGGTGCATCTTCGAGCCGATCAGGCGAGATATCGCTTCCATCATCCGAGTCGTAGATCGCTGCACGGAGTTCGTCACCAGCGTTGATGCCGCCGATATCCCCAACGTCGGCCACGAGGGTGCCGTCGGTTTCGACGGTCTCGAAGAGAATGCCATCATCGACATCGCCATCAGCGTGACCAACGCCGATCAGCGCCTCACCGCCAGTTGTGTTTTCGAAGCTGTACGTGACTTCGACCGCCTCATCATCCGCTGAGACCGGCTTTGTGAGTTCGATCGTCCCGGTTGGTTCGTCGGCCGATGGGGACAACCAGAAGCCACCGGTTTCCATTTCCGCATCTCCATTGTCCGCATCGGCAGTCGCCACGACCATGTAGGGGCCTGCCTGCTCGAACGTACCGACATCGAACTCGAACTGTGCAGTGTCGTTATCGAGTTCGACCTCGTCGATCGTTTCGCTGTACACTTCGATGGATTCCTGGTACCACACCTGGAGGGTGACGGTCAGGTTCTCGGTCTGAACGTCAGCCGTTTCACTGACAGTTATGTTGACGGTGCCGTAGTCGTCGCCTGCTTCGCCGTCTGGGAACTCGTTTGCGAAGTCATCAATCTTTAGCACCGAAGCCAGTTCCTCGACGATTTTAACGTCGTAAGTCGTGTTAACCGAGTCGTTTGCCTGTGCCCAGACCTCCAGATCAGAATATTCGCCGACTTCGACGTCGGTCTCGATCGGGACGGCCTGAGTCGCCTCGCCATCCTTGAACGAGATGGGATATAACTGATTGTCACCGTCGGGTTGTTCGAACTGCAGGTCGACGGTGCCAGTGAACGGTTCGCCATCGTGATCGACAGCATCGGTGACCGTCACGTCGAGTGGCTCGCCCTGTTTGATCGGGTCCTCGACGGCCGCGATCTCGAAGTCGGCGAGTGCTATCGCGGACGGATCGATGTGGACCGCATCGTCGTCCAGCAGCATTTCTCGATCGGCCGTTTCGTACAGATCCACCCGGATCGTGTCTCCCTCACTAATCCCCCCGAAAGCGTCCGTCTCGATGGATTCGGTTCCCGATTGCGTGAGGACGGTACTGTACGTCTCGCCGGTGGCTTCGTTTTCGACGACGAGATGCGCGGACGCACTTTCCGTCGCGTCGAACGTGACGTCGACAGCGATCAGTTCCTGATCGGTGGTGATCGGCCCGTCGATGCTGACCGTCCCGGTGGGTTCGGCTGGGAGTCTGGCGTCGAAAGAATGCACACTACCCGCGCGCGTGCTGATGTAAACCATGCCCTCGGCAACGGTCAGCGCATTCGTCCGGCCCAGCACCCCGAATACGTCCTGGCGTTCCCCGGACGCGGCGTCGAGTTTGAAGACGAATCCGTTGGTGTCACCGACGAAGACCGACGAGTCGGCGACCGCAGGGATAGATGGACCGTCGAATTCGGCGGACCACGCCACGTCGCCATCCGCCAGCGTGAGCGCGACGAGGGCGTCACCGCTAACCACGTAGACCAGATCGTCACCGACCGTCGCTCCGTAGACGCTCTCGCTCATGGAAGTCGACCAGCGCGGCGACTCGGTTTCCGTGTCGATCGCATACACCGTCTGGTCACCGGTGGTGTAGAGGGATCCGTCGACGACGCCTATGTTCGATGTAACACTCCCATCGGCCTCGAATGCCCACTCCTCGCTACCGTCGTCGGCGTCGATTGCGTAGAGGTGATCGTCTGCGCTGCCCGCATACACCGTCCCGTCGTCGATCACGACGGTGCGTATTTCGTCCGACGCTCCGTCGAACGACCACGTTTCCTCACCGGTGTCTCGATCGACGGCGTAGACGGCCGTGTCCCAACCACCGAAGTAGATGGTTTCGTCGTCGACCGCAGGATGTGAGCGAATGCGGCCCTCAGTTTCGAACGTCCACACTGGTTCGCCATCGGTGGCGTCGAGTGCAGTGACGTTTCCTGCGTCGTCTGGAACGTACACCATGCCTCCCGCGACGGTCAGACCCGGACTGAATTCTCCAATCGCCGGATTTTCGGTCACCCACTCGGCTTCGCCCGTCGAGACGTTGACTGCGTGAACGTGCTCAATCGCGGTGAAATACACGGTGTCGCCGTCGTGAACGACCTCTGAGGGGCTCCCGTCCAGTGCCAGGTACCACCAGGCTTCGTGCTCGGCGTGCATCCGGGAGATGTCGTATTCGAAGGTGGTGTGAGTCAGTGCCGTCTCGAGATCCGTCGACGGCTCGTCGTTCAGCCCCACGATGAGCTCGTACGGACTGCCGAACGGACCATCGGTATGCTCCGGATTGTCCACCGCCCCGATGGTGATCTGGTGGGTACCCCCGACCGGTACATCTCGCGGTTCGTCGAGTTCGATCCCCAGCGTCGTGTCTCCCTGCTCGGTGTGGAGCGTCGCGCCCACCGCCTGGCCATCGATCGAGACCCCGACGTGCTCGTCGGTGACGTTCTCGGTCGACAACCCGTCCGTATTTGCGTCGGAGAAGTCGACGGTAATCGACTCGAGGCCAGCCATTGGCGCTTCGACGCCGAAATCAATCGCGTACTCGACGTCCGTCGCTTTCGACGTGTTGTCGGAGAGGTCGACGCTGGTGAGTTCGATTTGTCCGTGGAGGAGAACGTCGTCTACCTCACTAATCCCTCGCAGAAATTCTGTCGTCGTTGCGGTTCCGTAGCCATTACGCTCGAACACGAGCGTTTCTCGATACCCATCGTGTTCGAGGGCGTAGTTACCGTTCGTGTCGGTCGTCGTCGAGACTCCATCCGATTCGACGGTCACCGTCACGTCTTTGAGGGGGACACCGTTGACGTCGGTGACCGTACCGACAAAGCCCTCACCGATCGGAAACTCTACGATTCCAGGAGTGGTTTCGACCTCGTCAGCGAAGACCTGAATGGACGCCTCGTAGTAGCCAATCTCGTCAGGGTTCGTGAAAATCGGAGCCGAAGCAACCTCGAGTTCGGCATCGGCACTGACCGTCGCTTCGTCGAGGTGAATTGTCAGCAGATCATCCTCGAGGGCGACATCCTCGATTGCTACGGACTCACCGTCGACCGCAACGTCGAACGCTTCCATCCCTGGATCCGGCTCGATTCCGACGTCTGAGGCACTGTAGTCGAGTTCGATTCGGTCGACGGACTCACGCTCGAAGCCGTCGAACTGGACGGTCCAGGTGTGTTCGACGTCCGCGGCCCCCGGATCGTCATCCGAGAGTTCGATTTCATAGGTATGGTCGGTCGCGCCCACTACGGCAATGCTCGAGAGGAGCACGAGTGAAAGTACGACTGCGGCTACAAGCCAGCGCCGTGCGTGAACCGACTGTTGTGCAGATTGTATCAAATTCGATGACGGCCGTTCATCGATATCGTCACTGTCCTCCTCGAGTGTGGATACGCTCGAGCGTCCCGTCATGGACGATCACCAGCGAGTGCACGCGTTCGAGCACAGCCATACCCAGTTCGGACCCTGTCGTACCGCTCCCGCTGTGATTGTGCCGTCATTCTGGTTCACTCCACCTGCTCCCCACTTTGCCATGCGTTGATCACGTCGAGCAATAGCGGCGTGTCGATCTTTCCTGCCTGCCAGTCCTCGAGCGCGCTCGACGCGCTAACTCCGGTGACCGTACCACTATCATCTGCGTAGTAGTCGACAGTACGACCGGCCGCGACTCCTGTGCCACCCTCGCCAAAACCGCCGACGCCGAACCCACCCTCGCCGTAGCCCGGTAGCTCCTCGTCGCTCGCACTGACCGTACCGGCGCCGCTTGCAATCCCAACCAGACCGAGAAACGTCCGCCTCGAGGCAGCCAACCGACTCGCACTCGGTTCCGTCGCCGAGTCTGTATCCTGATAGGTTGGCTTATCGCTGTCTGATTTAGTCATCGGCCTTCGTCGAAGGTTTGTGGCGTCCTTCCAGACTAGCGAGTCGCTCCTCGAGCGACGTCAATCGGTCTCGCAACGTCTGGTTCTCGGCTTCGAGCGCCTCGATACGGTCCTCCTCTGCTGCCTGCTGGTCACGGTGGTCCTCGACTCTCGCCGCCAGTCCCTGAATCGCCGCGAACGCCACGCCGTCGGCGTCCACTGTCGCAATCGAACCGTCGTCACCGTCCAGATCGAAGGATTCCTGGAAGTCCTCGGCCATCGGACCGATATGTCGACCCGTATCGGCGTTTTTGAACGTCCAGGAGTTGATCTCGAGGGACTCGACGCCCGCGAGAGCGGATTCCGGATCGACCGGTTCGATCGCCGTTTTGGCCGCTCGAGCGCTCGTCGTGTTGAACGCCGGTGCGTAGATCGGCATCTGCGAGCGAACTTCGTCGGGACCTTTCGACAGGAACTTGGTGTTCGTGGAATCGGCGAAGACGACTGCACCGTGATGGATCGCACGTGCACCGTTGCCCACCGACCGCGTCATGTCGTCAGTGTCGAAAGTGACCGAAGTGATGTTGACGGCTCCCTCGAACCCATCTAGCTGTAGGGTTCCGTCCTCGTCGAAAGTTCCCATCGCGAGGATGGGATTCCAGGAACTGCCGTCACCCTCGTATACGATCCCGGTGTCCGTTTCGAGGAACTTCGCCCCGTCTTTCGGCTCGTATGACTCCCGCTCCTCGGCAACGTCCCGAAGCTCCACGTCGACGTCAAGCTGGTCGAAGTTGTCGTTCAGCGGGACGTGCCAGTCCTGGGCGCCCTGTTCCGGGGTGTTGTAGTCGTGATTGTTTGCCATCGTTCACACCCCACTATTGTTCGATTCGCACCATCTTGTCGAAGGCCACCGTAATCGACTCCGTCGCGACGTCACCATCCGCAGCGGCGTCGAGTGCCGGGGGATCGTACACTTTGATCCAGGCGCCCTGGAACTCCCACCTAATCTGTGGCGCACCCTCTTCGTCCATCATGACGACGGCAACTTCTTTTCGCCCCTCGTCGACGTCGCCCATTCGTACTTCTTCGGCCCAATCGAAAATTCGCGTATCTCCCGGCTGAACCCCTCGTTCCATCTCCAGGTCTGCAAAGTGAGTCTGTCCCCAGATGTTCTTCTCCCAGTCAGGGTCGTCACCCTCCCGATACTCACCCTCCTCTGTCCACCGCGTCGGAATGTCTACCGATTGCCATCCCGGCACTTCGATGTCGTCGATCTCTACTTTGAATCGCCCCGTCCGCATTGGTCCGTGTCTGTCTGGCATGATATCCCCTCTGATTGCATCGGTCAGGTATCGGTTCCTGTGCAGCAGTGATACCTTCTTGAGTTCGTAACTGAGCTAAATTCATTTAACTCTGTGCTAACTACAGGGTAAGTTACCTACTTACTGTGGAGTAACCGCTCAGCGACGCGAACGGTTCGGAAGCCCATGGGTATTTTTAACGGACATACAGTTTTATATTGGATTAGACATGACACCAAGCAACAATCCACAGCTATGAAACGTAGAACGTTTATATCGGCGGCCACCGCTGGGACGGCCGTTTTAGCGGGGTGCTCCAGCAGTAATGGAGATGAGCACGAAAACTCGAGAAGCGAGAATTCAGACGACGACACCGACCTGAACGTGGCCGATTCCGATGGCGATTCAGACGGAGAGAGTTCCGATACTGATTCCGAGGATGTCGGGTCCGATAGCGGCCCTGAGGACGTCCTGAACCAGATGTTAGCGCATCTGAACGAAGCAAACGTTAGCCTCGCTAACGACCTCCTTCACGAAGAGTCACCCCGATCGTTCGGTCCCGAAGCACTTCCAGTGGATGCGTACGTTGTCGAGGATATAGAGCCAGTCGAAGCCGAACTCGAGGGTAAACGGCTGCGTTTAGTGCTCAGTGACGCCGGTGAAACGGCGACGTTCGAATATACCCTTCGCCAAGAGGGGGCGCAGTGGACAATATTCGATTGGGAGCTTCGAAGCGAGTGGCAAGACGAATCCAGTAGCGAAGACGGGAGCGAGCCCGACACCGACCCAGAGGAGGTGCTACAACAGCTCGTTGCACATTTGAACGACGGAGACACCACTCTCGCCAACGACCTCCTCCATCCCGATTCCTCTCGATCATTCGGGGCGGGAGCGCTCCCGATAGACGTGTACCTGATCGATGAGATAGCATCGATCGAAAGCGGAACCGCGCGTGCCATCGTACGGATCGTACTCAGTGACGATGGCGAATCGGCGACGTTCGAGTACACACTTCAGCAGGATGATGGGGGACAGTGGGGTATCTTAGACTGGGACCTTCGTCGCGGGTGGAGCGAAGACGAACGCGATTCCCACGCCGATCCCGAAGACGTGCTGGGTCAGATGATCGACCATCTGAACGGCGAAAATATCAGCCTCGCGAACGACCTTCTCCATATAGAGTCGCCCCGTTCGTTCACCCAGGATTCACTTCCGCAGGATGTGTACGTCATCGAGGAGATAGAACCGGTCGAATCTGGAAGCGAACGCGTCGTCGTACGGATGGGGCTCAGCGACGCCGGGGAATCGGCGACGTTCGAGTACACGCTCGAGCAGAGTGAAACGGGACGGTGGGACATCTTCGACTGGAATCTCCGAAGTGGGTGGGGTCAAGAAGCGGATGGCACCGAGGAACGAATCTCCTATGAGGACCCTGAGACAGTCCTGCGTCAGATGGTTACCTCCCTGAACGACGGAAATCTCAGACTGGCCAACGATTTGCTCCACGTAGACTCGTCACGGTCGTTCACGCAAGCCTCCCTCCCGCTGGATGCGTATGCTATCGACGAGATGGAATCGATCGAATCTGGAAGCGAACGTGTCGTCGTTCGGTTGGTGCTCAGCGACGCCGGGGAATCAGCGACGTTCGAGTACACGCTTCGACAGGCAGGATCTGCACGATGGGCCGTCTTCGACTGGGAGGTCGTCCAACACTGGAAGTGATGCGTGAAGTGGATTGCACTGAGTGGTATTCCAAACCTGCAGTTGTGAGTGAAATCGAACCGCATTGCGTGATTTCACTCACCGGTCGACGTTTGGGAGGGTACTGAGGACGAACGATCGGCCTCGAGCCGGTGAATCACCCCGAGGTCAAGCCTCGGGGTATTCTCCTGTACCGCTGATAAAATCGCTTGCAAGCTACTCCCGGAAGCACCCAACGTGGTTCAAGGACGCCGACCCAAAGCCACCGCAACAGCTAACAAGACGAAGAGGGCAGCCAGATGGCCGAAACCGGGCGTGCTATCGTCAGCCATATCGTCGTCGGTGTCGAGCGACGCATCGTCTTCATCACCGGTTTCTATGCCATCATCGTCAGGTTCGTCTTCGGTTGCAGTTTGCGTCCCGTCCTCATCGTCGGCCTCGTCTCCGGAGCCGGCCTGCGTTCCGTCATCGTCCGCTCCATCGTCGTCATCTCCCACATCGGTAGTGTCGTCGGCATCGTCCGTCTCATCTACGTCCGACTCGTCGTTATCTTCCTCGTCCGCGACAGCACTCACGTCGATGACCGCCGACTCGAGGGTTCCATCAACGTCTAGCTGGATCTCGTGGCTCCCATCTTCGAATTCGTCGGCATCGATTTCGTAGCTCAGTTGGGTCGATTCCCCGGCCTCGAGGTCCACCGAAGAAGTTTCGTACACGACGCCGTCGATCAGCAACTCGACAATGGCCGTTCCGGATTCCTCCCCGACGTTTTCGATGGTTACCGTGGCGGTAACAGGTTCGGTTTCGTCAATCGTCGTCGGAACGTCGAAGGATTCAATGGAGAACGAAGCGGGGTCCGGAGCGGGTGCCGGCATCGTTGGCGGCGGAGAACCACCTTCACCGTCGTCGCTATCGTCTTCGTCCTCGTCGTCGCTGTCCTCGTCATCACTGTCGTCATCGCCCCCTTCAATTGGCTCGAGCACCGTGTCGAGCGTCTGTTCGCCGGTGTCGATAGTCAAATCGTCAACAGTCGTGTTCTCGAATCCAGGCGCTTCGAACCGGACCTCGTACGTCCCCGGCTCGAGCAGTGGATGTTCGTAGACGCCCGTGGTTTCGTCGGTCATCGTTGGGTACTCTTCGCCCGCAGGGCCGAGCAGCCCATCAACGTCGACGAGAACGACCGTCGCGGCCACCGCCTCGCCATCGGACGCGTTCGTCACCTCACCAGTGAGCGTGCCGGTGGTTGCTGCCGCCTCGAGGTCGACGTTCTGGGTGGTTTCCTCGTCTTCGTTCACAACTAGGTTGCTCACCGTGAGTGGCTCGTACTCGTCGGCGTCGACCGCGAGGTCGTACGTTCCCGGATCGACGGTGAGTTCGTAGGTTCCGTCCCCGTCGGTGGTCGTCTCGGCAACGACATCGCTCCCGTCGACTACCGCGACATCGGCCCCGTCGATCGGGGCTCCGTCATCCGCATCAGTTACCATCCCCGCGATGGTGCCGGGTTCCTCGACGGGCTCCGCTGGCGGTTCCCCGAGGAACGGATCGAATCGAACGTTTTCGACCGGGTCACCGCTGAGGACCCAGGGCGCGATCGAATCGCCGTCGCCGTCAGCAACGGCTCCTGTATGCGGATCCTCGAGGCCGCCGCTCGGCCCGGTTGCATCGCCCCACCCGTTGTCGGTCAGGTCCAGTTGACCGGACTGGGACTCGTATTTCGCCCCATCGTCGTTCCGGACGAACTCGTTGAGCGATACCTCCACGTCGGTAGCAGTACTCCCGACCAGGAAACCGATTCCTTGCGTGTGTTCGATCGTGTTGTTGGTGACGCTGACGTTTACGAGATCACCAGTGCCTGCACCGAGTTCGATACCGACGTCACCGTTCTGATCGAGGGCGTTCTCGGAGACGACGACGCCGTCATCGTCCATGTTCGAACCCCACTCGAGGACGATTCCGCGGTCGTTGGTCGTGACGGAGTTGTTGTGAACCTCGAGCGCCGTACTCTCCTCGATCCAGATCCCGTCGCCATCGCCGTCGGTGATATCGTTGTTCGACACCACGAGTCCGTCGACATCGTGGGGACTCGAGCCGCGGATACCGACGGTTGAAGCGTCGATAATGGTGTTGTCATCGACGGTCACGTCGATCGACGCTCGAAGTCGAACGGCGGTGCCATCCACCGATTCGATCGAATTCGCCTCGATGTCGGATCGGTCGCTATGGAAAACGTCGACACCAACGTTCACGTTCGTGAGGTCGTTCCCGTGCACGTGCGTTTCGTCGCTGAAGTGTACTCCAACACCGGTTCCGTCCGCGTCGGTGATGGAGTTCTCGCCAATCTCGGCGTTAGGTGCGTCGTTCAGCAAGATCCCCGATGCCCCCACCGATGAGATGTCGGAGTTCGTTACGGTGGCATCGGTCTCGTTCCAGAGGGCGATTGCACCCCACTCGTCGGTGTCGGTCGATCGAACGTCCGGACCACCCGAAATCGTGACGTCAGTCACCGAGAGGCCAGTCCCCCCGATGCTCTGGATCGGCGCGACCACGTCGTCGAACTCGTGGCCGGAGATGTCCGCGTCCGTGGCGTTGAGCAGGACGATCTGTCCGGCGTCGTCGGGGATCTGCGGCGCGGTTTCGTCCTGACCGTAGACGAGCGGATCACCACCGACGGTGTTGTCGGTGATGTCGTGTGGGAAATCGGGCAGAAAGTCGATTGCGGCCACATCAATGTCCTCGAACACGAGGCCGTTGTCGAACGTGTTCTCGGTGATCGTCATATCGATCGCGTTCTCGATCACCAGGTTCGCCCCGTCGCTGGAGACGGAGTTGTTCCTGACGGTCGTTTCCTGAAGAACGTACGAGTTATCCGAGACATCGATTCCAACGCCGGTCACACCGCTAACAGTGTTGTCCTCGACGACGGAGTCGCCACCCGTCGTAATCGCCCACATCACGTCGACGTCAGTGACTGTGTTGTTGCGGATAGTGCTCTCGTCGTTCGTCGATATCGGGGCAGTGCCGCCCGTGATGACGTTGTCCTCGACGAGTGCGCCCGACCAGGTGACGATACCACCGCTGTTGTCGGTCATGGTGTTGTTCACGAAGGAGGAGTCACCCGATGTGGAAATTGCTCCGTCGTTCGAGGTGAAGTCGTTGTCCAGGATCGAGTGGCCACTCGAACTGAGCGCAATCACGTCGTTGGAGATCGTTCCGGAAGGGATGTCGACGACGGTGTTGTCGGAAATCGTGTTTCCGCTGATCAGTACGCCACCAGTACTACTTTGGCTCGGATGACCGATCGCTGAGACGTTGTTCTGTGTGAATGTACTGTCGACGATTTCGACATCGTCGCTCGAATCAATTCTGGCGCCGAAGTTTTGTGTTGTAGTGGATCCAGGAGTTGTATTCGAGATAGTAGTGTTCTCAATGCGTAGCCCATCAGCATCCCAGAGGTAGAACGCGTTCCCCTCACTGCCAGTAACCGAGCCGTTGACGAATTCGACGCCAGTGTGTCCCTCGACGTGTACACCCGCGCCATCTGAGTTACCATCCGCTGTGTAGTTCCGGATCTCGAAGCCGTCGATGGTGACGCCATCGGCCTGGACGTCGAATGCAGTCGCCAGCGACCCGTCCTCCCCGTCGAGAACGGGCCTCTCACCGTCGAACCCGACGATCTCGAGTCCTTCCTTGTCGATAACCACTGACTCGGCGTAGGTGCCGCCCGCGACCGCGATCACGTCACCCGGGCTGGCGGCGTTGACAGCTTCCTGGATCGTGCCGTTTTCGGGGACGAAGTAGTCGGATTCGCCGACGAATACCGTTTCGGTGTGGCCGTCTACATCGGTTTTCTCGTCGGAAACGGTGAGATCGTACACCCCCCACTCGTCGAAGCCATCGATCTCGATTCGGATGGTCTCGGTCTCGTAGGCCTCGAGTTCGATCGTCTCGACAACCTCATCGCCATCTCTGTCGACCGTTACGTCCTGGCTCACCGCTTCGCTCTTGACGTTCTCGTAAATGAGTTCGAGTTCGATCGACTCGCCAGGGTTGACTGACTCGTTGACCAGCCGTGCGTCCCTGAACTGGAGTGGATCTCCGAGCACCTGGACCGTCCCGATGTCGAGTAGTTCCTCGTCCCCCTCTGCAGTCTCTTCACTGAGGGTGACTGTGTAGATCCCAACTTCGTCAACTTCGTTGGGCGGCACGGCCAGTGAATCCTCGAGTTCCCCGTTCGCCGGAATCGTGCTGGTTCCGACAGTAGTGGGCTCCAGGTCCTCTCCCAGGACCGGGATGAACTGCACCGTCGTCTGGTGAGTGTCTTCCTCGTCCCCGATGTTTCGAACTGTCACGTCGAATGGGAGGCTTTCGTCCACGAGAATGCGGTTCTGGGTAAGTTCACCGTCGGTGATGAACGTCGCTTCCTCGCGTACGTCGATCGTGCCCACAGAGCGGTTGTCGACGCCGACGCTCCCGTCTTCGCCGTCGATCGTGACGTCGTACGTGCCCGCCTCATCGATGCTCGTCTCGAAGGTAACCGACGCCACCCCGTTGCCGTCGATGTCGAACGTCTTCGTGTCGTGTTCGACCCCGTCGACCAGCATCGACACGTCGTAGTCTCCGCCAGATCCGCCGAGGTTCTCGAACGTCGCTTCGACGACGACCTCCTCGCCGGCCAGAACCGGATCGGACTCGAACTCGGCATCGGCCATGTACACCGTATCGACCTGTGGAAGCACCAACAGCGAGTCGACGAACTCCCCGTCGACGCTCACGTCGTACTCGCCGGGCTCCTCGATTGCCGATTCCAGCGTCACGTCGCGTTCACCATAGGCGGGGACCTCGACCGGTGTCTCGAGGACATCGGTTTCCTCGCCGTCGACCTCGAGTGTCGCCGCGTGGGTGACCGTCTCGCTGCCTGTGTTTCTGAGCGTGACGTCGACGCTGAAGGTATCGGGGTCTGGGTCACCAAAATCTTCGACGATAGCTTCCTCTCGCAACTCGGCCTCGACAACGACGATCGGTTCGTCGGGTTCGGTACCCGTCCAGGCGTCGGTGTGCCCGTTCGTTCCCTGAACTGCCTGCGTGTCCTGACTCGAGACGCCCACGCCCGCGTCGATGGCGCGGTAGGTGGTCAAATCACTGACGCCCGCTCGAGTCGGAACGAACACTGATCCGTCAGAAACGATCGGGGAAGCGAGAACGCTTTCGTCACCGAAAAACCACTGCTCGTCGCCGGTGTCCGTATCGAACGCGTAGATGCCGGCTGCGTCATTGAACCCGCGAGTGGTCGTGAGAAATACGGTTTCGTCCGCAACGGTGGGTGTCCCCGTGAGAAGTCCCTCGTCGACTTCGTACTCCTGGTCGAGGGTACCATCAGAGGCGTCGACTGCGTACGCCGTCTGTCTCGCCGAAGCGAAATAGACCACATCCGTCGACCCACCGACGACGGTCGGGCTGGTCACGCCGGTTGTGGTCTCAACTCCGTCGCTAAACGTCCACTCTTCGGTCCCATCGCTGGCATCGAGCGCGTGCAGCGTGTGTGTATAAGTCGGTAATTCGCGAGGGTAACAGGCCCCCATACAGCCGGAACTCTCCAGAGAACTCGAGGTGACATAAACGGTGCCGTCTACGTAGGTTGGCGTCGATCTGACTCGCGTATCGAGCGCTTTCTCCCACAGCTCATCGCCTGTTTCGGCGTCGAGCGCCAGCAGATCGCCACTCTCGATTGGAACGAATACGGACCCGTCAGCCGTAACTGGAGATACATCAGTTGCCCAGCTAGGCCCGTCGTCGACGCTCCAGTCTTCAGTGCCGTTTTCCTGGTGATAGGCCGTGATCGTGTCGGTCCCGGTCCCCACGTAAACGCGATCGTCGTAAACGACAGGGGAGGACCTGACCGTGTCACCCGTCGGCTCGCTCCAGCGTTCATCCCCGTTCGCGGCATCGAGCGCGTACAGATGATTATCTTCGTTGAACGATGCCGTACCGACGTACACCTCGCCGTCGACGACCGATGGAGCCGTCTGAACTGCTGCACCGAGTTCTTTCGTCCACAATTCCTCGCCCGTATCCGCATCGAGCGCCAGAACCTCACCGTCGTCGGTGCCGACGTAGACGACACCGTCGACAACCGTCGCTTCAGTTGCGTCGGTGCCCTCTCCAAGCGCTTCACCCCACACTTCCTCGCCGGCCGATGTCGAATCGACCGCAGTAGTTGTGACCGCGTCCGATGTCGAACCCGAGACCCCCACGGCGGCAGTCACGCCGCCACCAACGATCACGATTGCAAGAAACACCGCACACAGTACCAGTAATCGACGATATCCCGTCGAACGTACATCAGTTCCAGGACGTTGCCCGGATTCCATGTTCTTCATCTTCTTTCAAATAGCGTGAAAGTCACCTCATGTTACGGGTTGAAACACTGTTTCACGTCGTGGGACAGGCCGCACTCGAGCGTGTCAGAACACCTTCAAATCCCATCGGATCCACAAAATGAGGCCCTACAGTATCACCCCCTCAGTAGGGAACCAACCGTGACAGCGAATACGAACCGATAGTCGAAAATATGGCAGCTACGTTAGACGTTACGACTCCGCCAGCGATCGGAAACGAGTGCCGCGACGAGCAACACGAACAGGGTGAGAACGACCCCGAAACCTGCCAGCCCATCGGAAGCAGCCGACTCACCATCCTCGTTCCCAGTTTCGTCCGCAACGCCGGCGTCGGCGTCGCCCGGTTTATCCTCGCTATCAGCCCCACCCACATCGCTCGTTTCGTCCTCACCAGCAACCCCATCCTCATCGCCACTGTCGTCATCCGCGTCAGCCTCGCCTTCCCTAACCGTTACCGAACCAGAGAGACTGTCATCATCCGAGGAGAGTTCCACCGTATAGACGCCGGCAGTATCCACCGAAACGTTTTCGAGCGCCATCCGCACCGATTCATTCCCCTCGAGCGTGAGTAACGTGGTTTCCTCGAGGTCGACCTCATCGACCGACACAACTAGCCGTTGCTCTCCAACGCGGTCACCGGTGTTCGTGACGACGACGCTCACGTCGAAGGTCTCGCCGACTTCGACGGCAGGTGGGACCTCGGGATCGGTAAGTTCGAAAATCGCAGGATTGGATTTCTCGAGTACCACCGTGTGAGTCGTCGCCGTCTCGTCTTCCGACCTGACGATCAGCGAGCCCTCACCGGCGTCTCCGATGGTCGTATCCCAGCTCAGCGAGATCGACGTCTCTTCGCCACGACTGAGTGAGATCTCGGTCGTATCGACCACTTCATCCGCAAAGTTGGACAGCGTAACCTGTTGTGTGCCCCAGCGTTCACCACTGTTTTTGATTGTTGCGTTTACCGTGATCGGCTCGCCCTCAGTCACGGTGTCGGTAACTGCGTCAATTGTCGCGTCGAACGACGCGGAGCGCCGGGGAGGTTCCGCTTCTACCACGATCGTCTCCGTGACCGCACTCTCGTTGTCGGTTGTGACCGTCAGTTTTCCAGCGCCAACGTCACTCGAGTCGGTCTGCCAGACGAGCGTAGCGGAGCTGTTTTCGCCAGCAGTCAGCGTAACCGATTGGCTATCGACCTCGTTACCGTCGAAGTCGGACAGCCTCACGTTCTGGGTTCCCTCGAGGTCGCCGACGTTGGTGATCATCACCTCGACGTTTACGGAGTCGCCTTCGACCACGCCAGTAGGGTAACCGTCGATGGAGATGCTGAAATTCGACGGCGCCTGCACGGTCACGTTCGTCTGCGGCGACGTCACGCTGTCGACGGTTGCTGTCACCGCGTACGTCCCCGGCGTCGTGTTCTCGAACACGCCAGCGATAGTCGCGTTCGTCCACGTGAATGCAGCGTTCGAATCTTCGACGAGGTTATTGTAAGCGTCGTACGCGCTCGCGTTGAATTCGATCGTTTCTTCGGCTGTGACTGTCTGGTCGGCTCCCGGGTCGAGTTCGACCGTCTCGACGGCCGCGGGTTCGACGGTAACCGTCGTCGCCTCAGACGTCACGTCGTCGATCGTCCCGGTCACACTGTAGGTTCCCGCGATGGTCTGTTCGAACGTCCCGTCAGTGGCGTTCGTCCACGTGAATTCGGCGTTCGAATTCTCGACGATATTGTCGTAGGCGTCGAAGGCCGTCGCGTCGAACGCAACCTCTTCGCCCGCTTCGATCGGCTGTTCAGCGTCGGGAGTGATTTCGACCGTCTCAACTGCCGCCGGGTCGACGGTGACCGTCATCACCTCGGACGACACGTCCTCGAGCATCGCAGTCACGTCGTACGACCCAGCGGTCGTTTCCTCGAACGCACCAGCAGTGGCGTTCTGCCAGGTAAACTCGGCGTTCTCGTCCGTGACCAGGTTGTCATAGGCGTCGAGCGCGGTCGCCGAGAAATCGAGTTCATTGCCAGCAGTGATCGTCTGGTCGTCCGCAGCGTCGATCTCGACAGTATCGACGACTGCTGCTTCGACAGTGACGGTCACGGGCTCGGAAACAACGTCGTCGAGTGTGGCGGTCACGTTGTAGTTATCCGCGGCCGTTTCATCGAAGGTACCGTCGGCAGCGTTTTCCCATCCGAATGCGGTGTCGTCGTCTTCGACGAGGTTATCGAACTCGTCGTAGGCAGTGGCCGAGAATTCGACCGTCTCGCCCGCCTCGATCGTTTGGGTCTCGGCGGGCTCGAGTTGGATCGAATCGACGGTAGCGGGCTCGACCATGACAGTAACTGTCTCCGAACTCACACCCTCCAGTGTGGCGGTCACCTTGTAGCTGCCGGCCACCGTCTCGTCGACCGCACCGTTGGTGGCGTTCCGCCACGTGAAGGCCGTCGTATCGTCCTCGACGAGGTTGTCGTACGCGTCGAACGCGCTCGCGTCGAATTCGACCGTTCCGCCGGCTGTGACCGTCTGCCCGTCTGCCGGATAGAGTTCGACTGCCACGGTGTCCGTCGGGAGGACCTCGAGGTCGACGCTATCGGTTATTCCGCTATCAGTGGAGACCGTCAGCGTGTGTTTTCCATCGGCTGTCGTCACTCCTCCCTCGGCGATAGAGAGGGGTGCCTGCCCGCTGTCGTCGAGTGCAAGCGAGACGACACTGAACACCTCGTCATCGTGCTCGGAAGCCACGGTGACGCCGCTGAGTTGCTGTCCTGACGCCGGATTTTCGTACTGGTCGGTCACGTCGATCACCAGGTCGACCGAGTCGCCTGCAGTCATCGTATCGGGCGTGTCGAGAATCTCGAGTGTATCCGCATCGCCTGCACCGACGTCGATGTCTGCGGTGTCCCCGTTGACGTCGGCGGCCGTCGCAGTCAGCGTGTGATCGATAGCGGCGCTGGTTATTCCGTCCGCGGCGATCGTCACCGTCGCGTTCCCGTCGCCGTCGGGGGTGAGCGACTCGTCGCTGAACATCTCGCCGTCGTGCTCGGAAACGACCTCGAAATCAGCGAGGGTCTGGTCTGCTATCGGATTGTCGAATCTGTCGACCACCTGGATCGTGAGCGTAACTGACCCGCCAGCGGTGATCGAATCCGGTGCGTCCACGATCGACAGCGAGTCCGCGTCGGCGGTCTCGATGTCGAAGGTGTCTGTCTCGATCGCGTCGTTCGTAACGACGTTCTCCTCGGCGGCATCGATGGAGAACTCGAGTCGATATCCCTCACCCGCGACTTCGATTTCTATGTCGTCGAACGTCGCGATGCCGTTCTCATCGGTCGCAACGGTCAACCCACCACCAGTGAGTTCCCCGTTTCCGTCTTTTGCTTCGGCTGCAACGGTAACGCCCTCGACGGTGTTTCCGAAGTCGTCGGTGGCGGTCACTGCGGGCGGCCCGGCGATGGACTCGCCCGCGATCGACTGCGCTGGCTGTGTCTCGACAGTAATCGACGCAGCGTCGGCCGATTCGACCGTGACGGTTGCAGAATCGGTGAGCGCGGGATCGGCCTCCCAGGCAAACTCGAGGTCGTAATCGTCGGCACTCGTTTCGTTGAACGCGAACGTCGCGTTCCCGTTCGCATCGGTGACCGAAGTGGTCCCGGCTGGGGGTCCCTCGAGGCTACCGTTGTCGCCGAGTGTAACCGTGACACCCGCACCGGTGTTCGTTCCGCCCTCGTTGGCAGTGACGGTGATCTGTGTCTCGGTTCCGGCGATTGCTGTCGTGTCGTGAGCCTCGAGGCTGTCGACGGTCAGCGGATCGACCGATTCCCACTCGAGTCGCGGGTAGCCCCCGGAGAGTGTCCACGTCTCGGGGCTCTCGAAGGAGAGCGCGTCCATGGTGACCAGTGGGGCGAATCGCTGCATCTCCGGAGCGGGGTCGGTGTCGCTCGTGTCGCCAAAGCCAGTAGTCCCACCAGCGCCCCCATCACCGATTGCCTCGTCCTGGTTTGTCGTTCCGCTGTCCCAGTATGCGTTTTCGACATCACCATCGTTGAAGCCGACGAGTCCGCCGACATAGTCCGTACCGTCGACCGTGCCGGTGGCGTATGACTCGCTGACTGTTCCCTCGAAGTTTTCGCCTACCAGCCCACCGACATTTTCATTTCCTTCGACAGCACTGATGGCGTACGACTCGCTGACTGTACCCCGGTAATTGTAGCCGACCAGCCCGCCGACAAATCTGTTTCCGTCGACAGTACCGCTGACGTACGACTCACTGACTGTCGCTCCGGCGCCGAGGAAGCCGACCAGTCCACCAACTTGATTGTCTCCGTGGATGTCGACATCTACGAGTCCAACGTTCTCGACGATCGAATCTCCGTCTGTTACTCCAAACAAGCCTACGTTGGTTTTCTCACTACGGTTGATTGTGAGATTCGAAACCGTGTGACTATTTCCATTGATCGTTCCCTCGAACCGTTCGCTGTTGGTCCCGATCGGATCGAAGCCCGCACTATTGTCGGCTGTTTCGCTTGCGACTTCGTCGTAGCCGTCGGTGCTCTCGTTGAGGTCGTTATTCAGTACGAACTCGCTGTCCAGATTCTTACGCACGTTGTGGAGATGATACCAGGTCTCGATCTGATAGGGGTCGTCTTCGATACCGTTGCCGCCCGCGTACATCGATTCTATCGTCACCGACGCGTCGACGCTCTCGTTTGCAGTTGCCACGCTCACCGCACCCTCGCCGACATAGTTCTCGGCGATTTGCCACTCGAGGGTGACGATCTCGGATTCGCCAGGCTCGAGTGTCAATTTGCGGTCGTCCCGCTGTTGGTCGTCGAAACCGGTGTCATTGAGCGTTACCGTCTGTGTGTCACTCTCGCCTCGATTCGTAACGGTCGCGTTCACCGCGAGCGTCCTGCCGACCGGTACCGGCGAGTTCGTCTCAGTGATCTCAACGGCGAATAACGACTCGGCCAGCAATGTCCCGTCGACTTCGGCTGTGGCACCGTCACCGACAGTTACGGCGAAGCTCGAGTTTGCGTTGTAGCCGTCCGCCTCGAATGTCAGGTCGTAGTCGTGGCCGCCGGGAACGTTCTCGATGGTGAAGGCTCCCGCTCCGTTCGTCTCCGCAGTGTAGGCTCCCGCTCCGTTCTGTGCGGTGACGGTCGCCTCCTCGATACCCACTCCCGTTACCTCGTCGGTGACCGTGCCGGTGATCTCGGCGTTGCCTCCTAACACATAGTTTGCCGACAATGTGTCACCAGGGTTAAACGATCGGAATGGGATATCTACTTTCTCGTATCCCGGTTGCGAGAACGTGTAGCTGTATGAGAGGTCACCCGGAACCACAATCTCCATCTTGCCATCCTCATCGGCCACGAATGCGTTCTCGACAATACCCAATGTGTCCTCTTCGATCCTCACGGTCGTCCCCTCGAGCGGTTCGTCCGTTACCCCATCTCTGAGCGTAATGGAATCACGCGCATCACCGGTGAGTTCGAGGTCGACGCCGGTCGCGTCCCCACCGTCGACGGTCAGAGTCGTGGAGTTCTCGTCCCATCCCTCGAGGTTGGCGCTCACTATGTACGCCTCACTCGTCTCGGGGACGTCGACGCTGTAGGAACCGTCTTCAGCGGTCTCGCTGGTGAACGTCCCCTCACTGTTCTCCACCGTGACCTCGACGCCGGAGACGCCGGTCTCGAAGGTCGTGTCCTCGACGAGGCCCGCTATCGTGCGGTATTGCACTACTTCGATCGTCACCGAGGCGTCGTCGTGCCCGGCGTCGTTTTCGAGCCGGTAGTTGAACGTATAGGTTCCCGCTTCTGTGGGCTCGACGAATTCGATCGCTCCGTTAGCTTCGACGGTCAGGCTCCCACCTGCCATCGAGACGGTCTCTCCAGCGTCGTTCCCGGTCACGTCGCCACCGATGTCGCCACCACCGAAGCTTCCGAGCTCTGCCTCGTCACCGAAGTCGTCCGAGTCCTCGGCGTAGTCGTCGTCGAACAACGTCCACTCGGGAGCGAGCGTTTGCCCGGTTCCCATCTCGACACCGGAGACATCGAACGCAGTCGGTGCAACGGTGAACTCCTGCAGTCGGACGTCGTCCGCCCAGAGTAGCGGCCTATCGAGACCGAAGTCCCCGCCGTTCACCAGTTTAATTCGAACGATCGCTTCGTCAGCGTTCTCTGGGGCGACCCTTGTCTCGACGTACTGGTCGGGTTCTGAGGGATCTTCGGGTTGAAACTCGCCGCTGTCTATCATTCCGTCACCAATGAGCGTACCGTCGTCGAGAAACTGCACCTCGAACTGTGCGTAGTCGTCGGTCACGTCGTCCGACCCGACCCACACGCTGAACTGATACTCCGAACCGCCCGTTACCGGAACAGTCTGCGTGGCGATAGAAACGTCTGTTGTGGGTTCTAGATCCTCCCAGTCGATGAAAACATAGTCCCCTTCAATCGGGTCCGGCATAAAATCGGGCTCGGGTTCGTTACATTCGAGTTCTCCCTGTTCGATCGTCCAGTGCAATGGCTCGCCTTGCTCTTGTCCAGCAATCGCGCATGCGGGATTTTCCAGTAGATTGAGAGATAAATCTGCGTCCGCTGCGTTTGAGGTCGTCAGAGACGAGGTTGCTTGAACGGTTCGTTCGGATATCTCATCAGCAGTCAACTCGGCACCACTGACACCGCCGAAGACACCCACCGCCACCACCACGAGAATCGCGGCAAGCCGAAGGCCCCTCATCGTGCCTCCTGGGTCGATACTGCACTGGTTCGGCGTGCCCCGTCAATCGACGTCCGCAGAGCTCCTGGTCGACAAACGGGCCCCCTCGAGTCCCAGTCAGGCTGCGACTGGTGTCCACCGAATTCCACCCATGAATTAGATCGCATTGCGTGACAGTCAGTATTACTGGAACTGTCTTAACCGAGATACCAGTGGATAGTGGTATGCCAGTGAGTCGCGTACTGCGGCGTCACCTGTCGGCCATCTCCGAGATACCCCACCACAGTGATCAAAATCGACAGAGTGGTACTGTCTGCCGCTCGAGAGAGTCACAGATTCATGTACGTTTCCGGGCTGATCGCGTATTCGGGGTCGGCAGTCATCGGCGGATTGCTCGCCGTCTCGCTGTTGGCCAAATACGACCGTCGACAGCCCGCCTTCACGTTCGGACTGTTTCTCCTGGTGATCGGCTTCTGGGCGGCCACCTACGTCGGCTATCTCGTCGCCTCGACCGAAGCGTGGCTGCTGTTTTTCATCCAACTGTCCTATCTCTCCGTCGTCACTGCCCCAATCGTCTGGGTCGTCTTCGCCCTCCAGTACACCGACCGTGGGGCGTGGCTCTCACGGCGGCGGCTCGTGCTCCTGTCGGTCGTCCCCGCCGGCGTTCTCGCGCTCGTCTGGACCGCCTCGTATCACACGTGGTTCTATGCGGAAATGTTCGTCCGAACGGTCGACGGCGTCGCCCTGCTCGAGACCCCGCCCGCGATCGGTCACCGGATCAATATCGTCTACTCATACGGCCTGCTCCTGATCGGGACGGGCCTCATCGTCGGCGAGACCGTCACGAACAACCGACTGTACAGACGCCAGTCGCTGGTCCTGTTTGCCTGTCTGAGCGCGCCGTGGTTCGCCAACGGCGTGTTTCATCTCGGCTTCCAGCCGATTCCGACGGCGGATCTCACACCCGTCGTCTTCGTCATCGTCGGCATCCCGTTGGCGGTGATCGTCCAACGCGCCGAACTCACGGGGTTCGTCCCGATCGCCCACGAACGAGTGTTTCACACCCTCGACGATCCCGTGTTCGTCGTCACCACGTCGAACCGAGTGCTGGATGCCAACCGAGCCGCACGACGATTGGTGGATGCCGACGGCGACCGGATCGAGGGGAGCGATCTCAACACGATTCTCCCAGAACCGCTGCTCGAAGACGGCGATCTCCATCCGGGACTCCGTGAGAGCATTGAGTGTGTGATCGAGGTCGACGGCACCCCGCACCAATTTATCGCACGGCTTCGAGGCACCGAGCGGACCACCCAGGCCGACCCCCGTGGCCGTATCCTCTCACTGACCGACATCACGGTCCAGAAGCGCCAACAGGAGAGCCTCGAGGCCAAAAACGAACAGCTCGAGCGCCTCGCGGGCGTCGTCTCCCACGATCTGGCGACGCCGTTGGCGACCGGCGAAGGCCTCCTCCATCTCGTTCGGGCGGACCTCGAGTCACCCTCGGCCGAGATCGACCAGTCGTTGGCGGATCTCGAAGCCGTCCACCGTCGCCTCCGGGCCTTTGCGGAGGGGCTCCCCGCGCTCGCCCGCGAAAGCACCGACGTGGAGACGCCGACCGACTGCGATCTCGAAACGGTCGCCAGAGGGGCGTGGGAGGTGGTCGACACTGGCGATCTGTACCTGTTGATCGACTCGAGCGACACGCTGCGTGCGGACGCGAGTCGGCTTCAGCAGGCGTTTGAGAACCTGTTTTCGAACGTCGCCGAGCATGCGGTCGACGGGCAGAGGGGAGCGACAACTGTCCGAATCGGGCGACTGTCCACCACTTCGGGGTTTTATATCGAGGACGACGGCCCAGGAATTCCGGCGGGTCGACGCGAGGATCTCCTGGCGTTTGGGGTATCGACCGGGAGTGGAGCCGGCTACGGACTGGCGATCGTTCGGACGATTGTCGAGGCGCACGGCTGGTCACTATCGGTCACCGATGGCGCTGATGGTGGTGCACGCTTCGAAATCGAGACGGTCCCACACGCTCGATGAACCGGTCGCACCCGGCGAGACACCACCATAGGGTGGCATACGTTTTAATACGCTCTCACGAGAATATCTCCTATAATGGATTGTGTCCGACGTGATGAGGTCGGCTTCGGTCGCACTCGAGGAATACGTGGAGCGTGTCCGTGACCGATACGGCAGACGCAGTTTCGCCAGCCACTTCTCCCAGACCGATTTCGGTGCTCCTGATCGACGACGACGAGACGTGGGCTCGGACGCAGCGTCGACTGCTCGAGCGCTCCAACGAGCGACTCAGTGTATCGACGGCGACCAGTTTCGAGGCGGCCCGAGATGCACTCGCAGCCACCGAACCGGACTGTGTCGTCTGTGACTACCAGCTCGGTGACGGTACCGGTGTCGAACTGTTGGCCGAGGTTCGTGCCACCGAACCGGATCTGCCGTTTATCCTGGTAACCGGAGAGGGTGACGAGACGGTTGCCAGCGATGCGATCGGCGAGCGGGTTACCGACTACGTCCGAAAGCTGGATCTCGGCCAGCAACCCACCGGGTTGGTCCGCCGGATCGAAACGGCTGTGGAGGCTGACCGGAGCCGCCGAGCGTTGGCCCGCGAGCGTCGCCAGAAGGAGTCCCTCCTCGAGACCGTAACCGCCTCAGCCACCCGTTCGGAGCTCGGCAGGAACATCTGCGAGCAGCTGGTCGACAGCGGCTACGCCTGTGCGTGGATTGCTGTTCTCGACGATGACCACGGGGTTGTCCCGCTGGCGACGGCTGGTGACACCGACTATCTCGAAGCCGTAATCACGCCCGGAACGCAGCCTGCCGACTGCACCGAACCCGCGTTCCGCGCACTCGAGAAAACCGAACCGGTCGTCCACGCGGTGACAGATACCGAGGGAACGACAAACGAGTCGACCGACTGGGAGCGAGTTGCCGTCGACCATGGGTTTAGCGTAGTGGCTGCGATCCCGATCAGTCACAACGGAGTCTATTTCGGTGTACTAACGGTCTATAGCCGGATGCCACAGATCGACGACCGTGAACAGGCGTTGCTCACCGAGTACGCCGAAACGGTCGGTTACGCCTTTCAGACGACCGCGTGGAAACGAACACTTCTCTCATCTGCCACCACGACCGTCGATTTCATACTCAGCGAGGGGTGCCACCCGCTCCTCGAACTTGCGACAGCACTCCCCGAGGGAGTGACGCTCCGCGTCGCAACGGTTATCCCCCGAAACGATGACGAGGTACTCTACGTGACGACCGTTCGGGAAGTCACACGAGCCGACCTCTCGGCCGGAGTCGACTCGACCGAAACTGTCCTCTCGGTCGACTATTATCGCACCGACGACGCCATCACGTGTGGACTCGTCGTCGAATCGTCGGCTCCCGAAACACGGCTCGTCGACGCCGGGGTTTCGCTATCGAAAACCGTTGTCAATAGCAGACAAGCACGGATTTCGGTCGGCCTCGGTGGTGACAGTACCGTCAGCACGTGTGTCGACGCCCTCACAGACCGCTACGGAGAGGGTTCGGTGAAAACGCTCTGGACCGCAGACGAGTCTACTACCTCGAGGGCCGAACTGATCGACGACCTGACCGACCGCCAGCGACAGGTTCTCGAACTCGCCGTCGAGGCGGGCTACTTCGAGCGACCGCGCCACAACAACACGGGAGAACTCGCCGACGCCCTCGACATTTCGCGGGCGACCTTCACGCAGCACCTGCGGGCTGCCCAACGGAAGTTGTTCGCAGCGGAGATTCACCGCTGACGAACTTGCAGTTCCGATAGTATTTCGTGGAGGACTATACACGCATTTATCAAAAACGTCGTGCTCTTGGTCACCTCCAAAACGTCGATCAGTGCGTGAAACCGGACAACAGTCATCGCTTTCACGCAACCGATCGGGGTTGGGAAGCCACCGAGTGGTTCATCACGCCTGAACGCGAACGCCGAACCGATAGTACAAAGAATCGTTAACGCTGCATTTTTAATAGTTATACGATATCGAATTGAGAGTTTAGTTGAATCAAACGACCAGACGGTCAAAACCGTTCTCAGATATTGTCCATCGGTAACCCGTGTCCGTCCGGGTCGTCGGCAAACCGCTCGAGCGAGAAGTACTCGAGGTCGACCATATCGCTCCCGCCCTCGAGCACCAGGTCGGCGGTCAGTTTGCCTACCGCGGGGCCGTGTTTGAAGCCGTGGCCGGAAAAGCCACAGCAGAGATAACAGCCCTCGGGGCCGGCCTGATCGATGATGAAATCGTGGTCAGGGGTCGTCGAGTAGACGCCACAGTACTGGCCTTTGAGTCCAGCATCCCGTAGTTCCGGGACGTGATTGGCGAACTCGTCGACGAGTTCCAGGATGGTTTCCTCGTCGGGCGTGTTATCGTAGGCGTCCGGGTCCGTCTCCTCAGTGTGTCGGTGGGTCGCGACCAGAATGCCGTCGCCGAAATCCGGCCGAATGTACCACTCGCCGCCGGGGAAACTCGTCGTCGGCGTCAAAGACGGAAACGCCTCGGCGTAGTCGGCCGGCGGGTCGAGCAAGACGATCTGTTCGCGCACGGGTGTGATCGGCACGTCCACACCGACCGTCTCAGCGAGGCGAGGCGTCCAGGGGCCGGCAGCCACGATGGCCGTCTCGCAGGCGATTGTGCCCTGATCGGTCTGGGCGCCGGTTATTTTTCCACTCTCAGCCTCGAGGATCTGCACCTCGACGCCCGTGACGATGCCTGCACCGGCGTCTCGAGCCCCGCGAGCGAAGCCAAGCGCGGCATCGGTCCCGTCGGAGTAGGCGGCACTGTCGTCGCTGACGGCGAGGTCGTAGCGCTCGTCCACGTCGAACATCGGATACTGTTCGGTGATTTCCTCGCCCGTGTACGCCGATACCGGAATGTCGCGTTCGCGAAGGGCCTCGTAGCCCGCTCGAGCGTAGTCGCCGCCGGTCGTCCCCTCGTCGGCGAAGCGAACCAGGGGCGATTCTTCGTACGAAAGCGCTGCATCCAGTTTCTCGTCGAAGGCGCGGAAGAACTGATGGCTCCACCAGGCCATTTCGGTGTAGATGTCCTCGTCGCCGTAGTGATGGCGCAAGATGGCCGAGGAGTCGCCAGTCGAACCGGACGCGAGTTGAGACTTCTCGAGGAGCGTCACCGAGCGGTCGGTCATCGTCGCGAGGAAGTAGGCGGTACTCGTGCCCATCACGCCCCCGCCGATGACGAGGATGTCAGTCTGCGTTGGAATGTCGTCGTCTGTCATCGTGTATAGAGTGCTATCGACGGTCGTCGGTATGAAGTCTGTGCGTCCTGCGATCAAGACGAAGCCCCTACTCGAGGGTCGGGTCGGTATCGTCCTGGGTCGTGATATCAGCCGAGAGCCCCTGTGCCATCTCGATATCGCTCGAGTTGTTGAGGGTAAAGGCCGTGCGTTCGGTGACCGCTTCGATAACTTCTCTCGCGCTCGGATAGCCGTTGCCGGACTTTTTCACGCCGCCAAAGGGCAGGTGGACCTCCGCGCCGATACACGGCAGGTTCGCGTAGGCGAGGCCGATTTCTGCCTCATCGCGGAAGCGATGGATCTTGCGGTAGTCTTCGGAGATGATTGCTCCCGCCAATCCGTAATGGGTGTCGTTGTGAATCTCGAGGGCGCGGTCCATCCCGCCGCTGTACTCGATGAGAGCGACGTGTGGACCGAAACACTCCTCCTGGAGACAGCGAAGGTCGGAATCGTACTCGATTTCGTAGACGAACGGGCCGACCCAGTTGCCGTTAGCGTGCCCGTCCGGAATCTCGCCTTCGTTGAGGTCAGCACGGTCGACCAGCACCTCGGCACCTTCCTTTTTCGCGAGTTCGTTGTGTTTGTGGATCTTTTCGACGTGCTCGGGTTCGATGGCCGGCCCCATGAACGTGTTTTCGTCGAGCGGGTCGCCCACGGCGACGTTCTCGGCGGCCTCGACGTAGCGGGCTTTGAACTCGTCGTAGACGTCCTCGTGAACGATCAGGCGCTCGCTCGAGACACAGCGCTGGCCGGTGGTTTTGAAGCTCGACATGACGGCCGAGTGGACGGCGATATCGAGGTCGGCGTCTTCGGCGACGATAATGCCGTTTTTGCCACCCATCTCACAGGCCGCGAGTTTGCCGGGTTCGCCGCCGACCTTGCCGGCAATTTCGTGGCCAACTTCGGCTGAGCCGGTGAAGAGGACGGTATCGACGCGCGAGTCGTCGACGATAGATGCGCCAGCGTCGCCAAAGCCCTGCACCATGTTGAACACGCCGTCGGGAACGCCAGCATCGTCCATCATTTCGGCGATGATCTGTCCACACCACGGTGTCTGTTCGGCTGGCTTCCAGACGACGGTATTCCCTTCGACGAGTGCAATCGCCATGTGCCAGAACGGGATCGCGACCGGGAAGTTCCAGGGCGTGACACAGCCGATCACACCGCGTGGTTTCCGGCGCATGTAGGCGTCTTTCGAGGGAATCTCGCTCGGGATGACGTCGCCGTGTGGATGGCGGGCGTTCGCGGCCGCCCACTCGACCATGTGGTAGGCCTCGATAACGTCCGCGCGACCCTCGGAGATTTCCTTGCCACACTCTCTCGAAACGATTTCACCTAGTTCGTCCGTGCGATCGCGCAGTTCGTGATAGATGTCCCAGAGGTACTCGGCACGGTCGATGTAGGACAACGAGCGCCACTCCTCGAAGGCGTCGTCAGCGGCCTCGAGGGCTGTATCGACATCGGCTTCGGTTCCGCGCTCGAACGTTGCGAGCAGGTCTCCAGTCGCCGGATTTTTGCTTTCGAAGGTTTCGCCGCCAGTACCGTCAGTCCACGCACCGTCGATGTAGTGTTGGTATCGGTCAGTTGCTGCGTCTCGGCTCATAGTGGTGACTGGGAAAGAATTACCCTGTATTCGAACCCTCCCATGGTCGGGTGTGAACTTTGAATACATACCCCCGTGTACACTGTACATGGAAACGCTCGATGAACAGGGGTCGAAAAGTGCCCGCCTGACGCTCGAGATCTGGCATCCTGACTGCTGGACTCTCGAGGTGACCGAAGGCGAGGACACGGGATTGATCGCCCACACCGTCTCGAACGGGACTGACGGGCGGGTAAAGGGGCATTTTACCGCATATGGAGAATCAGCAGCAGCCGTCGAATCACTCGTCGAAGCTACGCGGCAGTCTCCACTGACCTCCTCGGTCTCGGAGATGCAACGACGATACGAGTTCGAACATCACGGCCTGACCTCGGGCTATACGACGAAAGAATTGTTCGTCGAATACGACCCGAGCAATACGATCAGCGACGGGCTGCTCGGCCAGGGATTCATTCAGGATGCACCCGTTCGCGTCCGGGATGGCCTCGAGTACTGGTCTGTGTTCGTCGAACAGGCAAACAGAGACGAACTCCACGACAGACTCAACGTCATCCGCGAGGAGTACGACGCCGACATCTCCGTGACAAAGATTTACTCACACGAAACCCGCACACAGGACGTGCCACGCCGTGTCGATGCGCTCTCAGAGCGCCAACGCGAAATCTACGAACTCGCCTGCGAGCAGGGCTATTATACCTGGCCTCGAGAATGCACGACTCGGGAACTTGCCGATGCAGCGGGCATCGCGAAGACGACGCTGCTCGAGCACCTGCGAAAAGCCGAAGCCAAACTTCTCAACCCCGAACCCGTCGACTCACCTCGCTCGTTGTGAGAATGACGCATTTATTCCTCCGAAATTACCGCCACAAGTTTTGGTCGGGGTAGCGTTTATACGGGTTCTCTACCGCTACTTACGTAGCCAATGATACCGCCGGTCGCCAGTAACTTCGTCGCAGGTGAATCAGCTACCGAGGCCCTCGCACACGTCGAACGGCTCAACGGGAAAGGCGTCGCCGGCATCTGTAACCTGCTCGGTGAACACTACGACGACCCTGCCGAGGCAGCCGAGGACACGGCCGAATACCTCGAGTTGATCGAATACATCGACGAGCGTGACCTCGAGGCGTGCGTCTCGGTCAAACCGTCACAGGTCGGCCTCGACGTGGGCGATGACGTCTTCAAGAAAAATCTCGAGGAGATCGCCCAGACCGGTGCGGACAACGACGTCTTCGTCTGGGTCGATATGGAAGATTACACGACAACGGACGTAACCCTCGATGCTTACGAATCGCTCGTCCGTTCCCACGAGGGTGGGATGGGGTTGTGCCTGCAGGTGAACCTCAACCGAACCCGTGCGGACCTCGAGCGACTGGCCGACGCCCCGGGAAAAATCCGACTCGTCAAAGGGGCGTACAACGAGCCGAAGGACGTCTCAATTCGAGAAAAATCACGGATCGACGATCGGTATCGGGAGTTACTCGAGTACATGTTCGAGCACTTCGATGACGGCATCGCCGTCGGCAGTCACGATCCGGCGATGATCGCCCACGCACGACGATTGCACGAGGAGTACGGCACGCCGTACGAGGTACAGATGCTAATGGGCGTCCGAGACGAGCGCCAGTACGAACTCGCTGCCGAAGGCGTGACCGTCTATCAGTACATTCCGTACGGGAACAAGTGGCTATCCTACTTTTACAGACGACTTCGCGAACGCAAAGGGAACGTCCTGTTCGCCCTTCGGGCGGTATTCAGCTAACGCGTGTTACACGAAGTCGAGGAGAAAGCCCACGACTTCAGTCGTGCGGATGAATCCGACGAGTTCCTTCAAACCCACAACGCTTAGGTCAGACAAGGTCGTCCGAGAGTACAACTCGCTCGGGAAAATTGGAGTTGGATTGGGGTCTCCACTATCAAAAAGCAACCCTGCCCAAGTGAGACTCGGACGCAAGTCCGAGTCGGGCCGATGGCACGGCCCGCAGGGTGTTAGCAGGGTAGCCTGTATGGGCTGGCGTCACCACACGCCCACCGCCCCTGACGCACTGTCTGCAAACCGAGACCGTCCACCGAGGATGGGAAGTTGTCTCCGTTGGCGTCGGAACGCCCGACCCCAAGCGCGGGGAATCCCACGACTTCAGTCGTGCGGAGGATGTCAAGATTCACTGCTCCGGTTTCCGAGCTTCGATCCGCGCCGAAACGATGTACTCGCTAACGTCCCGTTCGTCGTCCCACTCGCGGATAAACGACTCACTCTCTGCTTTGGGTTCGAGTGAAATCGCCTCGAACCCGGCGGCGTCAAGCATCGACTCGAGCGTGGATATCCGTTCTGCCCCAGCAATACAGCCAGCGATGGCGGCCGAATCGAGTCGAACGCTCTCGGGGAACTCGGCGGTCCGGACGACATCGGCAATAGCAAGCCGGCCACCCGGTCGAAGCACGCGAAACGCTTCGCGAAACACCTGTGGCTTGTCTGGCGAGAGGTTTACCACGCAGTTCGAGATAATCACGTCGACGGTCCCGTCGGCAACCGGCAGGTGTTCGATTTCGCCGAGTCGAAACGACGTGTTCTCGGCTTCGTTTTTCACGGCGTTCTCGCGAGCTTTCTCGACCATTGCCGGCGTCATATCGACGCCGATGACACGCCCATCGTCGCCGACTTCCCGAGCCGCGAGGAAACAGTCGAAACCAGCTCCGGAACCGAGATCAAGAACGGTTTCTCCCGCCTCGAGGCTCGCGATTGCCGTCGGGTTGCCACAGCCGAGACCGAGATTAGCCCCGGGTTCGACGGCCTCTAGCGCCGCCTCGGAGTATCCCATCTTTAGAGCTGTGGCATCGAACGCGTTCGTACTGCCATCAGCACCGCTACAGCAGGAATCGTCCGCCGACGACCCAGAGTCGGTATTGCCGGCAGACGACGCCGTGTTGCTGTTCCTCGCAGACGCGCCAGAATCGGTGTCTCCGGCAGACGCGTCAGTATCGGAGCTGCTACAACAGGACGTAACGGTATCGCCGGCATCAGCACTCGAGTCGGTCGCGACGCTGGCGTACCGTTCTCTGACGACTCGTCGCTGTTCCGTCGCCTCGAGGTCGTCGTCTACCGCCGCTCGAGAGCCTTCGTCGTCACTCATCGTCGACCTCTCTGGTGTCATCGAGCACATCGAGTAACCGTTCGGCTCGAGGCGTCACGCTGTAGTATCGCCATCGACCTTCCTTGCGGCGGGTGACCAGACCAGCGCCGTACAGTCGCGAGAGGGCCTGGCTGATAGCTCCTTGCGTCACACCGAGTGCTGGCTCGAGTTCACAGACACAGACGCCGTTTTCAGCCGCGGCCACAATTCGAAGGGCTTCGTACCGGGTATCGTTGCCTATTGCGGACAGCGCCCGAACGTCGGTAGCCAGCTCCCGTTCGGAAAGTGGCGACGAGACTGGCGTACAACACGACGCCTCCTCGATGTCGGATTGGGTATCGATTCCGTTCGATTGACGAGTATTCATTTTAGCAGTTTCTAATATTAGAGTTCGCTAATATAAGTCTGGTGGATAGACCGCGAACCGCCCTGGGCCGGTAATCGAACCACTCTTGAACCGCATTCCCCTCGGCTCGAGTAATGGACCCCGGATTCGGTTTCGCGATTACGGCAGCGTTTATCTGGGGATTTTACATCTACCTGTTGAAACGCTCGTTTTCGGGCTATCCACCAGCAGCGCTGACCGTCCTGATCAACACGTTCGCGCTCACGTGGTACCTGCCAGTCGCGCTCACCAGAACCGACTTCTCGAGCGGGCTGCTGGCGGAGTTTGGACTCGGTGAACTGGGAATCGTCACGTTGACGTCGGTAATGACCGCCGCTGCGTTCGTCCTGTTCCTGTGGGCCATCGCTGAGGGCGACGTCTCCTACGTCACCCCGATCAACAAGATCGTTCCCATGTTCGTGCTGCCGCTCGAGATTCTATTGCTTGGCCAGATATTGACCCCACTCGAGGTACTGGGCGTCGTCGTCGCCACGTTCGCCGTCTACGTCGCCAATTACGATCCGGGCGGGTTGTTTCGGCCGTTCGTCAAGGCCGCCCGATCACGCCCGGCCCAGTTCGCCCTGCTGAGTGCCATGTGTTACGCCGTGAGCGACCTCGGGAAGCGAATCGCACTCCAGGAACTCGCGATTCCCGAAACCCTCTGGGTTCCCCTCTTGTTGTTCGGCGTGACACTCGTGTTGTTGCCGAGTGCGATACGTAATCCACCGTCGATCACTCGAGCCGACCTGCCGAAATTCGCCCTGGCTGGCGGGATCGTCGCCGCCGGCGAACACGTCACGACGCTCGCCTTCGCGGTCTTGCCCGCAAGCATCGCCTCACCGATCATCAACACGCAGGCGATCATCGCCGTCATCCTCGGCGGGGTCTTGCTGGGTGAACGCTACTTCCGAATCCGACTCGTCGCCGCAGTCCTTGCGGTAGTCGGCGTCACGCTAATCGCGATTTGAAACGTATTGAACGGGCCCAAATCCCACCGCCACGAACGCAAGCCGGGAGGGGTCTCGCTATCGAAGTTGATCGAGATCGATCGCGCCACCACTGTCGACGGTCACGGTGTAGCCGTCGTATTCGAACGCCAGGTGTCCGGTCGTGTCCTGAAACACCGAATCCAGTGCTTCCGGGTCGAGACTGTAATACAACGGCGTCGACAACTCGAGCGGATCTACCCCATTACGATCGGCAACCGCCTGTATCACCCGCATACTGAGCGAAGGTTCGGCGGACGATTGTCCGCTCGAGATCCGATCAGTCCTCGAACGTCGATTGCTCGTCGCGGAGTCTCGGGCTTCCGACCGCGGGTATAGGCTCGGGATGGGGAACGAACTCGAGGTGGTCACGTCATCATCAGCTACCCGGGATTCCGCCGGCCGTGGCGTCGCGAAGATACTGCCTCCTCGTTCGACCGTGATAACGTAGGCGTCACACCTGAACGAAAGCGTACGTGCTGCTCGAGTCGGTTGTGCCCCAAAGAGGGTATCCAATGCTTCCGGATCGATAGCGTCGTAGAGCATCGGAGGCCGTGTATCACGATACAACACAGAGAGCAGTCGACTCACGGCACCACTCGGCGACTCGTCGTATCGTGTTCGATAGCCATCGGTCACATGCCCGGCAGTATCTAGCTCACTATGGTCGGGGAGGTCATGATCCATGAATATCACCTGGAGGGGTACCTAATCAAAACAGACACACTCACAAAGAAATCATCACTATCTACGTGCATAGTCGCTCGGAATCGAATACAAAATAGTCTAGTCCGACTCGCGCCGTCTCCGTTCAAAAGAGGGTCGGGTGGCTTTCCAAACCTGAACGGACGTGGCCACTTACTCGAGACTTACCGACCTTTCTCCCCTACCGAATCGTCAAAGGAAGACTCGGGCAAGGTGAACTCACCCGTCTCAGGATCGACGAAGTCCCGGCCAAAGAAAGACCGAAGCGCCAACTTTGCGCCGATATACGTGCCGATTACGACAATGAGAAACCCCATCGATAGTGTCAGGATCATATTTAGTTGTTAGTTTGATACAATATAAGCGTGCATAAGAAACCCGGTCACCCGGTTACGACGGCGACAGGATCATCGAGATGATTTTGCGTTCTGCCGCGCGTAGATGATACTGGAACGTCGACGGAGCGATGTCTTTGGTCGCGGCAAGTTCCTCGTTCGTACTCCGTCGTGGCCACTCATATCCACCACCGTAGTACGCCGATTGCAACGCATCGAATTGTTTTTCGGTCAGTTCGTTTAGTAGCTGTTCACGGAACGTCTCACGCGTCCCGACAGGAACTTCCTTTTCGCGCCGGGCGACGAGCTCGGTCTGTGAATAGGCACCCTGAAGCTGTTCGATTATCGACCGAACGTCGACCGTCTGGATGAGCGCGATAGTAGCGGTCGTCGTAGTTCCGGCACTCTCGAGTGACTGAATACGTCCACTACCCTGTACAATCGAGAACAGCTGTGGAGTGGTGATGGTGAGGTGACAAAGGTGCGTCCCGTCTTCGGCAAAGAGCTGCCGACTTTCGGATACAGCCTCCAGTTCGGAGAGTCGGTCTGTGATCGCGCCGCCATCGAAGCCCTGAAATTGGACGAAAACTCGAGCCGCGTCGCTTTCGACATCGACGGCGCCGACAAATTCGACAGTTGCATCCAACCGCTGAGCGAGTCGATTCGTGAACAAGCGTTCGTCGGTGATTTCGATCTCGATCTCGGTGTGTTCGTTCGTCTGCAACCCGTGCAATCGCTCGACGTTACCGAAGGCGTAACCGATCGTTTCACCAAGTTCTTCGAGGACCCGGACCTCCTCGTCGTCGAAGATATCGTCCGCAGTCGCGTGAATAACGATGACGCCGTCGGTACGCCCATTTCTCGAGATCGGAATCGCCGCCACAGCACGGAATCCCTGATTCAGCGCGTCTCGGCGATAAAGCTCCCACTCGGGTTGTCCCAGAACTTGCTTGGCGATGACGCTTTCGGCCGAACGAAACGCCTGATCGATCAGTTCTGCTAACGGCGTTTCGGGTGCTGTCTCCTCGAGATGGGCAATGTATTCGGAATCCACACCGCTCCAGGCCACTGGCTCGAATCCTTCACCGGCAGTGTCACGGGTACACAGCCAGGCGAATGCGTACTCGTCAGCGCCGGACAGACCCTTACAGACACGTTCGCTGATCTGTGCCCGTGATGCGGATCGGATGAGCGCCTGATTGATGTCTCGAATCAGTTCGTTGAGCCGATTCAGTTGCTCGAGCGATTCGTTCTGTCGTTGTAGCTGCCTGTCACGTCTTCCGAGGTCACGTTCCCGTTTGGCGTGGTCGAACGCCGCCGCCAAATTCTCTTTCATCAGGTGTGCAAACTCACGTTGTGTCCGATCGAGTGACAACTCGTCAGCCGATCCGATCACGAACACGCCGTGATTTCCGACCGGAAGAACCAGCGCAGTTTCGATCGAAAAAGTCTGTAATACGGTCCCTTCGGTTTCCTCGAGAAAGCGCGATTCTCCATCGGCGAAGGCTTCCCACAGGTCACTCTCGTTTGTATCTACGGCAGGACGGTCAGACTGTGTCCCGTCGAGTGGCGTCGGCCCTGCGAGCGGAACGAGCGAGTTGCCGCCGTCGAATTCGAAAACCACTGCCTGTTCCAGATCGAGCAGGTCGTCAGTCGCCTCCACAGCAATGTCGGCAATCGTGTCCGTCTGGTCCGCTCGAGTCATCTCCCGTGTTCGCTCGTGCAGCGTCTTCAACATCACTTCGTACCGTCGTCGTTCGGTGATATCCCGGCCGACCCCAACGAGTCCATCGGTCGCCCCTTCAGAATCAGTCAACCTCGCGCCGGTGAACTCGTAGGGAATGCTGTCACCATCAGCGGTACATAACGCCGACTCGATGACGGCAGAACCCGTTTCCAGTGCATCACTGAAGGCAGACAGTATCCGTTCCTGTTCCTCCGGCGGAACGAAATCCGCGACCGACATCTCGTCTATATCCTCGTCACGATACCCGGTGACAGACGAAAGCTTCGAGTTCCATCGACGTATCTCCCCATCCCTGTCGAACACGTAAAACACGTCATCGAGCGCATCGAGAGCCTGGTCGATGAATACGCGCTCTTCCCGGAGTTCGTCGGTAATACGCTTTCGTTCGGTGATGTCCGTAATAAACCCCTCAATGGCTTCGATTTCTCCAGCGGACGAATAGATTCCCTGCCCCTGTTCCCAGACCCATTTTAACTTCCCGTCCTTCGTTCTGATTCGGTACGTGAGCTCGAACGATTCACGCTCCTGGAGAGCACTTTGAACCGTTTCCCACACCATATCTCGATCAGCCTCGTGGATAAGTTCCTTGCCGTACAGTCCACTATTACTCGTCAGTTCTGACGCGGTATACCCCGTTAACGTCTCGACCTCGCCGCCCACATTTTCCATCGCCCATCCTCTCTCGTTCAGTGACCGATAAGCGATACCTGGGAGATTATCGACAAGCGTCTCGAGTTGTCGGAGATACTGCTTTCGCTCGCTGATATTTCGACCCTCCGGGATGAGTAAGGTAACTTCTCCCTCGTCGTTCGTCACCGGCCGTACGGAAAAGTCGATAACGATTTCGCGGTCAGCACCCCGTACCGTGATTTCGTCGCGGTACATCGTCCCGTTTCTCGCCTGCTGTATCGCCGCTCGAGCAGCCCGCTGTGTCGCCTCCGTCCCCCTGAACCAGTAGGTCTCCCAGAGCGGCCGATCGACGACCGATTCCCGATCGACGCCGCCGAACGACAGGGCTGCTTCGTTCGCTTCGAGCAACGTTCCATCGGGCTCCATCAGCCCGACGAACGTATAGGTGTTATTGAAAATGGCTTCGAACCGTCGCTTTCGCTGTTTCGTATCGGAAACATCCTGCACCGTACACACGTACCCGTCTTCGCTCTTCTCAATCGTTTGTGCGCCAACGAACGTCGTGCCGTCTGCTCGGAGCCCGGTCGTCTCCCCCTGCCAGTCACCGTTCGCCTCGACAGTCGGGAGGATCGATTCGTGCAGTTCCTCGGTATCGGCTTCCGGATGAACCAGTCCCCAGGATTCGCCGACCATCGATTCAGCTTCGTATCGGTACAGATCAGCGTACGCCTCGTTAACGTAGGCGAACTCGTCCGATTCGTCGACGAGACAAATGCCCTCGTTGGCCGCCTCGAGTGCATCGAGCAGGTGCTGTTTCTTACGTTGTTGACGCGATTGTACGACGATTGCTTCGATGGTCGCTGTGACCCTTTCGGGAGCCTCGAGGAGGCGATTTCTGGGAACGTACTCGGAGATATTAGCCGAGACGGCATCGCGGAGGGGTTGTTTCGTTCCTTCTTTCGCATAGAGGATAAATGGCATCGATTCGTCCTCTCGACAAATATCCGAATATAAATCGAGACCGTTGCGTTCGGAAAGTTCGGCAGCCGAAAGTACACAGTGAATAGTACGTTCGGAGACGGCTGAGAGACCTTCTTCCACGCTGCCCGCCGTTTCGACAGTGAGTGCCTCGTGTGCCTGCTCGAGGGTAGTCGAAACCCTATCGGCGAATTCGGTCTCCGTCTGGACATGTAAAACACGGATAGGGTTACCCATGAATCTAACAAACACGATTCCAGTACATAATCGTTGACCCAAACTCGAGAGGTGATTGTGGAAACGTCGTGTCCGAACCGACATTCGGCTACAACCGAAACGGCGCTTGCAGCTTACTCCTCGAGTCGTTCCCGTTCGCGATCCTCGTATTTTGTGGCAACGTCGATCCGGAAATCCGCGAGAACGTCCCGTCCAAGCAACAGTGGATATCTACTACCGGGCCGATCTTCGACGGTGGCACTGATCGTCCGTTCGATGCCGGCAATGCCGATAACGACGTCGACGACTGGCTGACGTTTCTCGCTCTCGTCAACACTCTGCCCACCCGCCTGAATCGGCCCAGCACCGATTGCTGCCGCAAGTTGAAGATCGATTCGGGTCCTCGCGCTTGTCGGGTCGGCGCGACCGATGACGGCTCTCGTGTCTGTCGTCCCGCTGACGACGACACGCTCAGTCCGACCGACGACAGGTGATTCGAGGTCGATCGGTTCCACACGACTCGGTGCACTCGAAGGAACCGAATCATCAAACGTCGCTGCTAGCGCGCTGACGCGCTCGTGGTCGACTGACCCGCCGGCGCGCTCTATTGCGAGTTTTGCGATGTAGGGTGCCGGACTGCGCCCCGTCGCCGCGAACAGCCCCTTAAATCCCGCCGTGGGATTGACCTCGAGAACAACCCATCCGTCAGGCCCTTCGATGAGGTCGACACCGGCACAGTCGAGACCGACCGCCTCTGTTGCCTGGAGAGCAATAGACTCCACACCTGTGGGAAGTTCGTCAGTCACGTCTTCGACCTCGCCCCCGCGTGCGACGTTCGTTCGCCAGTCGTCGTCAGCCGCGTATCGATACATTGCCCCGACGACCGACCTGTCGACGACGTAGACGCGAAGGTCCCTCGGTCGCTCACGGCAGGCCCCCACGAGCACCTGGAGAAACGCGCGACGTCTGCCGACCGTTCCGGTGAGTAAATCGTGCTGGTGAACCTTCCAGGCCCCGCCTCCGTGCGTGCCGACGATCGTTTTGTAGACAAATTGGTCACCGAACTCCGGGCGGATCCGAGAAAGCGTCGTCGCGCCGAGTGGAAGCGCCGTTTCCGGAATCGGGACACCCTGTTCGACCAACGCAGCCGCAGCACCGATTTTGTGTGACGCGAGTGCAGCAGCGTCGGGATGGTTCACGATCGGGCGAAACTGGGCAATAGCGTTGGCAATGCCGACGGCTTCGACGGGTTGTTTCGTCGTCGAGAGTAGCAGACGGTTGATAACGACGTCGACGTCCGGTTCCATGACGAACGCGTCCTCGAGAAAATGGAGTAAGACGTTGTGTTCGCGAAGCCAGACTGGCTCGTGACCGAGGTTTTCGACAGCGTTGAGAATCGCCTTCGATTCTTTGCTGTCGTGAAAACTCAGGACACCAACACGAAGCGGGGGTTCGGACATGGCCTCCAAAACCACGTACAGCGCATTTAAACGTGCACCTCGAGCGGCGGCGAAGACGATCGTCGTCGAGTATTGTAAAATGCAGGTCAACGCGCTTCTGGCGCTTTACCTGTCTACAACAGTTCGGGTTTGGGAAGCCACTAGAGACCGTACTGCTCACGAACGAGATGGTCGATGTTTCTCGCTTCGAGCCGGTCCATCGGTGCCAGCATATCGAGTTGCACGACGCCAGGAAGCCGTCCGATCTGGACGCCACCGGTGAAGGTACACCGTGCTCTCACTTCGCCCTCTGTCATGTCCAGCAGTGACCCTGCACGCTCGAATGCGTTGTCAGTCGCATCGTTGATCGTCCCACCCGAGCCGATCACCTGAATCGGGCCCATGTCCGCCTCGAGGTCGACACCGTGAGTTGCAGCCAGGTCTCGACCCGCCTGGCGTTCCTCCTCGCTGTAGGGCTTGCTAATGAAGGGCAGGTCTTCCTCGTTCGGGAGCAATACCGGCCCGTCGATATCGAGTCCCTTGATCACTTCGACATCCATCGTCACCGTCCCACTGACGTCCGTCGTGTGCAGCGATAGCTCGCCATCGCCCTGATTGGCGTGGAGGTCGCCAACGTACACCCCGCCACCGTCGACCTTGACTGGGCAGAGCAACGTGGCACCGGCGCGCACCTCCGGAACGTCCATGTGCCCATCAGTTCGTTCTTCGAGTTCTGCCTCACTCGAGAGACCCCACTCGTGGTCGGCACCGATGAGGAACTGACCGAAGTCACCAGCGTTGTGGGAGTCCGGAAGCTCGATGGGCGGGGTCGTCCCCACGTTGCCGATGAACGGGCGGAGTCGCCCGAGCGTGCCGGGCATCTCCGATGGCTCGTACAGGAGGATTGGATGTTGCCTCGAGTTCGGGGGAATATCCATCACAGACCGGGCTTCCGTCGCGAGTTCGTGAGCGCCGTCGGCATCCATCGTGAGGCCAACGCTTCGTTCGTCATCGAAGACAACGGTGTAACCGTACTCGAAGCCGAATGCGGAGGCGTTCTCGCCACATTCACGGCAGCGAATCGCACCTTCTCCAGTTCCTTCGACGACAGAGTCGGGCCATTCGGTGCCACAGCCGGGACACCGGTGGTCGACGAACGGGTCATCGCCGAACGCGCCCTCACGCTCGCGCATGGTGCCAGTACTCGTCGCCATGCTCGTCACCTCGACGTCCCTGATTTTCAGGGCTATCGCGTCCCCGACTGCTGCGTTTTCGACGCGGATTGGTCGAGTGACCTCGTGACCGCCGCGGAACTCCGGCGTGATCATCGGTCCCCAGCACGCCGGTGGCGTGTACGTCTCTATCGTACCGCCGTCTGCGACGGTCCCCGCCCAGTCCTGATCCGGTCCGACGAGGCCTAGCGTATACTGGTCGACGGACAAGCGTTGTTGAATTTCGTGTTGTGCCATACCATGGCAGGGTACGATGCTGCAGAACGTAAAACGGCTTCTCAGGCCAACGTGATTGTCAATCACTGGAGAGCGTTTCTCAAGTGGATTCCCAAATCTGAACGCCTGCGTGGAATCGATTGTGTGTATCGGGTTTCAGGCATGGGTCGACGTGTGGGCGGGGCCAGTGATTCGTCACGCCTCAACTGTAAAACGAGCCGATAGCGATTGTCGGGTTCGGCTCACACGTTCGGGCTTGCGGAGCCACTATTCGGGTTGGAAGCCTCGAGATCGCGCTCGAGCGACCGGTACCGAGGCTGGATGAAAACATGTCTTCGCACCGGAGGTTTAAGTCAATATGCGCCGGAACTTGTTCCATGGTATCATCCACCAAGATGATCGGTCATCCACTCGATCCGCTACAGCCATCGGAGATCGAAGCCGCGTATGACGTCCTCGTCACCGAACACGACCTTGGCAAGGCGAGCCTCTGCATCAAAGTCGAACTCGATGAGCCGTCGAAAGAAGCCATGCAGGCCTACGATGACGGAGGTGAAAGCCCAACCCGGCGCGCCAGAATCGTCATCCGGAAAAGCGCCGACCGGGAAACCATCTCTGCCATCGTTGACCTCGATGCCGAGTCGGTCGTCACCCTCGAGCACGTCGACGGACAGCCCTCGATTGCCATCGAGGAGTTCATCGAGTGCGAGGAAACCGTCAAAGCCCACGAAGAATGGCAACAGGCAGTAAAAGCCCGTGGTGTCGAGAACACTGATCGGGCGATGGTCGATCCCTGGTCGGTCGGCCACGAGTTTATCCCTGAAAGCGTCGATCGGTCGAAACGGTTGGCCCACGGCTTGACGTTCCTCCGACCCAGTGAGGACGTCGGGGACGAGGGATATGCTCACCCCATCTCAGGACTACACACGTTCGTCGACCTCGACCGCATGGAGGTCGTCGAAATCGTCGACTACGGCCCACCGGATGCGGAGAATCCCATCCCACCAAAGGGAATGGCCTATCGCGAGGGGGAGGTCGATCTCCGGGACGATCTGGCTCCGTACAACGTCGATCAGCCCGACGGTCCGAGTTGGAGCGTCGAGGGACGCAAACTCGAGTGGCAAAACTGGCACATGCGCGTCGGCTGGACCCAGCGCGAAGGGCTCGTCCTCCACGAAATCGGCTACGAAGACGACGGCGAGGTTCGCTCAATCATCGACCGGGCCTCCTGCGTCGAGATGTCGGTTCCCTACGGCGACCAGAACATCAACGACCGGTTCAAAAACGCCATGGACGTCGGCGAGTACAACATCGGTCGACTCGCCAAGTCCCTGACAAACGGCTGTGACTGTCTGGGCCACATGCATTACTGGGACGCCGTGATGAACACGGCCGAGGGAGAGGTTAACCGCCTCGAGAACGCCATCTGTCTCCACGAGGAAGACAACGGCACGCTCTGGGAGCGAAGCGACTGGCGTACCCAGTCCGACGAAGTTCGACGACGACGCCGACTCGTCGTCTCGTTCGTCGCAGCCGTCGGAAACTACGATTATATCTTCAACTGGTATTTCTACCAGGATGCGTCCATGGAGGTCGAGGTCCGGCTAACTGGGATCGACAGCGTCTCCGCCGTCGGCCCGGACGAGGATCCCGAAGGCTACGGCGAACTGCTCGCACCGCAACTCAACGGCCCCATCCACCAGCACTTCTTCAATTTCCGGCTCGATATGAACGTCGACGACGGGCCAAATTCACTCTATCGCGTGCAGAACCAGCAGGTGCCCGTTGGACCGGGCGGACTCGATCCGATGGGTGATGCTGACGAGCGGACGACGAACCCCGGCGGGCAAGCGTTCTATGCCGACCGGACGAAACTCTCAAGTGAATCACAGGCCAAAGACCTCATCGACCCGCTCAAGGGCCGATACTGGCAGGTCGTCAACCCCAGCGCCGAAAATTCGCTCGGGAAGTCGACGGGCTACCGACTGCTGCCCGGTGGCAACGTCGAAGCGGCGATGCAACCGGGTTCGAGCGTCCTCGAGCGTTCCGGCTTCATCAAATACCACCTCTGGGCGACCCCCTATCGGGAGAACGAACGGTTCCCGGCCGGCACGTTCCCGAATCAGCATCCCGGCGGTGCCGGTCTACCTGCCTGGACCGAAGCGGATCGAAATCTCGAGGAAGAAGACCTCGTGCTCTGGTACACCCTCGGGGTCAATCACGTGACTCGACCGGAGGATTGGCCAATCCTCCCCGCACAGGTCTACAGCTTCAAGCTTCAGCCCGTGAACTTCTTCGACGAGAGTCCGGCTATAGACGTCCCGCCACAGCACGCCATCGACGGGCAGGACGTGCCGGGGCATGGAAGTTGTCACGTGGACGCTGAGGACGACTGATAGGGATTCCTGCGCAATACGTCCTCGAGTTGACGGATTTTTCGTGACTGAACGATCATCCCACTCGAGAACGCCATTTCGGTATGTAGTATCCGTGCGTTTTCGCACATGCGTTTCGAATGCGAAGGGAGGTCCTCGAGATAGCGGATAGGGTGTGTTTGGTACTATGACACAAAGCTAAATCGAGAGTAGAGGTTCTGAGACAGCCGCTCACGCAATACTTCACAGACCAATCACATTGTTCCTTTAATCTTATAGTAAGAATATTTTAAATAATATAATAACAATCGCGCTCCCAGGTCACGATATGTCCCAAACGGACACCTCAAAGACGGCAGAATTCCTCAAGAACCACCCCCGGCTCATTGGCATGATGTTCGCAGCGATGATCCTGCTCTCACAGGTGGGGACAGTTGTCGCTGGCGGTCGATCTGGTACAACAGGCGGTATCTAATACCGAATCGTTCACAAACGCTCGAGTAACGTCGAACTCCATAGAAGTTCACCGGCATATTTCACAGGCATATCGCTCATTGTTAGATAGTTTTGTAAATCAGATTTGTCTATAACAATATCTTTGATGCTCCCCGAGGTTAGATATCTTTTATTCACACCAGGTATATACGGTGTGAAGAGACAACCCATATCCAGCGTATTATTGGGGTACGTTTCAATCTCAATGTCATAGAGGCCATCACCACGCTCCATGATTGAACAAACGTTTGGTGTGGCGTCCTCTCCATCCACAATCCGTACCTCACCATCTCCGATCACCAGATACTGATTGCCGATTAATCGCTCTTCAGTGGCGATGTTTGTCGCTGCTCGAAGCGAAAAACCATCAGACAGCAACCGTGCGAAGGTACCACCGATCTCGACGGCAGGTTCATTTAATACAGGTGACGCTGTCACAACTCCACCAATACATCCGCCCTGAATTAGCGCTTCACCCTGTGAATACGACTGACAACTGTTCAAAATAAACGCATCAACGTCATAGTCCCCGCAATCAGTCGCATCGAAATACGAATCGGCACACTCGAGGCCGCGACCATCGACGTGCCCGATGTAGTGGACGAAATCCAGATTCGACTGGAAGATGGAACGTAACCGATCGCTGGTGATATCCTCGACAAAACGCACACTCGCCCCGGTCTCTTCGAACCGGCGATAGGCGTCCGAGACGATATCACCCTCGGCGCTCATTTCCTCGTTGTTCACGACGACAACCACCTCCATGTCCTCGGGTTGTTTCAACGAGCGGTCGAACCTCGATTCGAACGACTCGAGCGTCGCCTTCGAGGCATCGAGCGGGTTGGAATCGCCGACGAAGGTCTGCTCGAGCGAATCCGCTCGCGGTGTATCGATGAACTCCATGTTCGGGTGCTCGAGCGATCCATCCCTGAAGAAATCCTGTAGTGGCTGAGGTGTTTCACGAACGTTCTCGACAGGTGTTGGATCGGGACACCGAATCGTCGCGAGGTCAGCGACCAAAAACGGCAAACTCTCGAGGTAGTCAGCGTCCGGCTGGACGTCTGCGGTGAGTCTCCACTCCGGCAACAGGTGTTCGAACGCCTCGAAGGGAACCTCGAGATAGCGCTCGATGCGTTCGGCAATCGGTGCCTCGTACAACGCGGCGAAATCGAGCGCGTCCGGACCCGCATCGTGGCCGGCGAGCGCCCGTTCAAACTCCTCTCGTTCGTGGAGCGGTACCTGGAAGTACCCCTCAGTTCGGGTAATACAATCGAGGAAGAAAACCTGCTGGAGTAACTGTGAAACCGCACTGTCGTAGGGCTCGTCGATACTGGAAAACGGCGTCCGTTTCGATGGCGTTCGCAACTGTGGCGTTCGACTGGGCAACACGTCAGCCCCGAGATAGAACGCTAACGGCGCAATGGGGTACAGATGTTGAAAGTCCGGCGGCACCTCGAGATAAATGTCGGTATCGGGTTTTTCCAATCCCGCCGTCGCGTTCTCGAGTTCGGCCTCGTCCTCGGTTCGCACGAGTTGGGGTGGATGACCACGAAACGTGGGGAACGACCGTTCGGGGGAGAGCGTTTTCAGCGAGGAGGCGAGGAAGGGAATCGCCTCGAGCAACGAATAGGGGTCGTCACTGACCGGAATCTCACCGGCTGGATGAGTGTGAAACGAGCGGACGCCGAGCGTGACGGTGTTCGTCCCACCGAAGAAAATCGACGTTTCGGCCTCGTTCGATACGACCTGGAGAGTCGTCCCGACCTGGAAATACGTCTTGATCGGGCCGGTGATATCGAAGATATACTCACCGGGTGGGAGAAACAGCGGGTCGCCGTTGGTCGATTCTGCGACAAAGTCGCCGTTCAGCGTCCAGACGTGCACGTCGTGTAACCCATCGCATTGGATCTCTGCGGTCTGAAATTCGACAGCAGCATCGACGGGGAACGCCATCGCCTCGGGATCGACTGGCTCGAGGGATACCGGGTCGGGAACGGTAAACCCCATCGAGGACCGTTCGATCGGGTCCCACAGGTCGATTTTCGCCCCCCGTCCACGAATCTCCGGGTGATTGAACTGGTTACTCATGTTTCCCCCTCATAGTTTGTGCCATGGTGTGATCGTATCCGCGTCTGGAAACCGCCATCGGGTTTCGGCTGACCCACCGTCAGGATTCCGAAGTTGAATCTGTACGTCGAAGTGGTCGATACACTCCTCGACCAACGGCGATTCGTTCGCAACCGGAAGATGATAGTGTGCCATTCCGGAAACGCCCTCGACGACGTCGGTCACCACCCGCAAAAACTGGCCCGCCTCGTACGAACAGTCGTTCTCGAGAATAGGGCGTAGTGTCAGAAAGGCCAGACGGAACTGCGATGGCTCGAGGCCATCCACGCTGGCATCGATATCGGCGATCGACTCACAGAGATTCCGTTGATACGATCGAAGCCAGCTCGATTGGGACGTGAGCGTGTGATCGATCGGTGAGTCGACGGTCGTCACCCCACGTTCGATGCCGCTTGTCGTGACTCGCTCGGGCGGTTGCTCGTAGCCAGTCAACAGATAGTGATTTGCCGGTGGCTCGAGGTCGGTACACGCGAGGAGTCGCTGTCGTGGAGTCTTCGCCTGGTCCGCCCCAAACAGGTTTCTCGTGGCGTGAAACGTCACTTCAGGAGCGACGGATCCGGTCACGAGAAGGTTACACCCAGTCCCTTTCATCAGCTCTAAACGAGATTGTAAAAACCCTGGCGTGCATTCTGTTGGGGACTCACCCCGAACAAACGCTTCCTCGTGTCGGTCCATTCAACCTGACATTCAATATAATTTACTATAAACGTATCGACCGATATTCCTTTTCGGGAGCGGTTAGCCTCCAGTATTGTTAATGGTGATACCATCAGAAGAGCATGTATCCAAAGGGATTTCGTTGCGATGTCACGGCATGAGGCAGTTCGTGTCACACGTTTAACCGTCTCGGGGTGGAAGTCACTCGAGATCGACTATGACAACGTTCCTCGTCCTCTATGGTACTGGCGAAGGCCAGACATCGAAAATTGCCACTCGAATCGCAGAACTCATCGACAACCGTGGTCACGACGTACGGCTGGTGGATGGTGGGGACGTTCCGGCAGCACTGTCTATCGATGATTTCGAAGCAGTCATCGTCGGCGCGTCGATTCACGCTGGCGCGCATCAATCCTCGGTTCGAGAATTCGTCGTCGATCATCGTGAGGCCCTCGAGCGGAAGCCGACTGCGTTCTTCCAGGTGTCGCTATCGTCCGCAGACGAAGCCGGTGAGACAAAAGCAGCAGAATACGTGGAGGGGTTCCTCGAGGAAACCGACTGGAACCCCGACCGAATCGGACTGTTCGGCGGCGCGTTACGATACTCGAAGTACGGCTTTCTGAAGCGATTGATGATGAAACAGATCGCCAAACGAGCCGTCAGCGAAATGCCAAAGGCGGATGCGGCCGGCGACATAGAATTCACTGACTGGAACGAGGTCGAGGCGTTCGCAGCCGATGTCTCGGCGTTCGTCGAGGGAAGGCTGGGGAGTTAGGTTGGCTCGAGCATGATCAACCACCACCGTCGGTCGTCGGTGACGAATCACTCGAGACACCATACTCAGCCCGTTGTGCCCACAGAATAAGCAAACTTGGAAGGACAAAGACGCTCAGCAGGAACGAAACGCCCAGGGCAAGTGCGACGATGACGCCGAACGACGTGAGTTGTGGCTCGGGGACGAGTATCAGTAACGAGAACGCACCGCCAGAGGTGATAGCGCTGCCGAGCAAGGCACCACCGGTGCCAGTGACCGCCTCTCGGAGTGCAGTAACGGTGTCCTGACCTCGCTCCAGTTCCTGGCAAAATCGGTCGCTGAGGTGAATGTTGTAGTCAATACCCAGGCCGATCGTAATGCTGACGAGCAATGCAGTCACCATCGTCAACGGCTGACCGACGAGATACATCCCGCCAAAAACGAACCCAAGCGCCAAAGCGATGGGAATCACGGTAATCGCACCGAGGGTAAAACTCCCGTGCACGAGCCGGTAAACGATCGACAACGCGACCAATACGCCAGCCAGAGCGAGCAATAACGTCCAGACGATACCGTCTGCGATTTCGCCCATCTCCGCTTCGTTGAGTGTTCCGGGTCCAACGGCTGTGACCTCGAGGTCGGAACCAGCAGCCATATCGCCAGCGATATCGTTCATGACGGCTGCCCGATCAGACCCATAGGTTTGCGTTGCCGGCACCTGCACCAACATCGATTCGTACTGCCCGTCATCGGTTCGCTCGAGGACCGCATCGGCCGCTTCAGGTTCGACCTCGTAGAGTTCGTCGAAGACCGCATCGACATCTCGGTCGGGAACTCCATCGTCGTTCGTGTCTGCAGCCTCGAGCGTCGCCGCGAACGACTCGTTTTCGGCAGCCGCCATCTCCATCACGGTGAGTACCGAGATCACGCGGACCTCACCGTTCTGCGAGAGAACGATGGTCTCGTCCTCCTCGCTTGCACGTTCGTGGCCGCGCTCGAGCGCCGTCATCCCTTCAGCAGTTGCGACACCAGCGTCGTCACTGGTCACGAGCATCGTCGTATAGCCAGTTCCACCGGCAGCGAGACCCTCCTGGTCGGTCTGGAACGACGTTTGCACGTACTCCATCTGTTCGACGAGTGGTGACTCGTGGCTTTCAACTGCCATCGGCCCCGGAAGCTCGGTCTGCCAGTCCGGAACGTCGTCGGGGTCGAACTGCTGCCAGGCCTCACGGTCGAGGTCGCTGAACGCCAGTCCACCGGCCAGGCCAGCAACCAGGACGAGAGCGATAACGGCGACGGGGGCCCGCCGAGCGAGTGTCACACCAATTTCAAGCACGCCGCTGAGATGTCGGCCTTTGCCGAGCGCCGTTTTCCGTCGGTCGTAGCCAAAGCGTTCCCAGAGTCCGTCAGCACTGACTTTCAATGCGGGAACCAGCGTGGTGAAGATGACCAGCGACGCAACCACGCCAAGCGTGATCGCAACACCCAGGTCACGGATGAGCGCGACGGGGCTGAACTGATTCGAGAGGAATCCGATTGCCGCCGTCACTGTGACGAGGACGAACGCGACCGCTACAGCGGCCGTCGACCGACGCAACGAATCTCGAATCGGATCTTCGGGCCCGCGGCGCTCCCTGTATCGCATGAAGACGTGGAAACCGAAGTCGATACTCAATGCTGCGACGAGAATGGGTGCGATGATAGCCGTCGTCTGATTCAACAGTCCCATCCACCCCATGAGGCCAGCCGTCCAGATGAGAGCGACCACAGTGCCGGTAAACCCGATCACGACGTCGGTGAGATCACGATAGGCGAAACCGAGTATCACGAGCAATAGGGCAAGGACCGCGGGGATAACGAGCCAGGCGATTTCGCTCAACAGCTGTTGGTTCAACTCGGCCCACACTGGCTGTCCGTCGACGTAAATCGCCGGCGAGTCGTACGCCTCAGCCGTCTCGAACAGTTCCTGTTCGATTTCGAACGCCGGGCTTCCGGTTTCCGGATTACCGGCCGATTCCTCGAATTCGAACGTCATCCGAAATGCCTCGGCGTTTGCTTCCCCGGGATCGGCCGTGGCCGGCAAGTAAAAGGCCGCGAACTCTTCGTTCGCGAGCACGTCAGCTATCGCCGCACCGAGTTCCTCGTCGCTGGCTGACTCGAGCGCTTCGTACTGTGCCCCGAGGTCCGCGTCCGGATCCTCGAGGAGTGTCATCGCGACTCGGTTTTGGACGCCGTCGACCCCATCAGCAACGAGTGGCTCGTCTACCGTCTCCGACTCCAGGACCTGTTTTTGATACTCGAGAGCCGTCAAAAGCGCCTCTCGCTCGAGTGCGTCTCCGTCATCGGCGATGACGTACACGTCCGTCGTGACCGTAGAATCGGCATCACTCTCTGCTGCTCCATAGCTAGCTTCGATGTACTCGAGAGCACCGTAGACGTCGGTGTTCCCCATGGAATCGTCGTCGATTCCCTCGTCGACGTCCCCCTGATCCTGCACGATACCAAAGCCAACACCAGCCGTCAACACGATCATGACGACGATGACCAGGCGATTGTGCGTCGTCACGAAATCCGTGAATTGGCGTGCTACGTCTCGAGTCATCGACCACCCCTCATTGGTTTGCCCCAGTCGATTATTTCTACTGCGAGACCCCAGTCCCTCATCATAGGCTAACCTGATCGTGGCATGTCACATAAATGTTTCAATAGTATACTATTAGAACACATACATTGTACAGACTTTGCTATTGGGTAAAATGAAGCGCCGCACCTACCGCCGCACCGTCTCGATTGAACTAACGCTCGAGAACACTTCAATTTCACCTCAAATTGGCAAGTCGTGTCGGTCACAAACGGGGATGTTCCATGTGCCCACGCTCGGCTCTCGTTACGACGATTGTGGCCCGCCACCCGTTTGGGCCTCTTCAGCCTCGCCCCAGCCGCCAGCATCGACGACTTCGAACAGTTTGCGCCAGTTCTCGTCGTCCTGGCTTTCGGGCAGTTGTTCGCGTAGCTGTCGGAAATCGGACTCCGGGACCTGTGTGTGAACGAGGTCGACGATTACTCGTGCGTGATAGGCCGCGTCCGCTGGATCAGTTCGCTCGATTTCGCTGACTCTCGAGATGAACTCTTTCCAGTCGAATCGCTGACCGTGATCGTGGACAGCACCGGTCATATACCACTGGATTTCCATGGGTAACGACGCCGCAAGGTCGTTCGCCGCTCCCTCGGGGATTCGCTGGCCGAGCGTCATGAGTGTAGCCCGAATTGCACGGACCGTTTCCCCAGTCCCCGAAAACTCGAGACGATGCTGGATCTGTCCGGTAAACTCATCGAAGTTCATATCGGTTCATGGGTTCGACCACGAGCGGTGGTATAAACCCCGGGTTCAGAAGGTGTCTGCGGCCTACGGACTCGAGGCTGTTCCCCGTTGGTCGACACTGGGGCGCAGCCACCAGGTAGAACGCATCCTCGAGCGTTACTCACCCTCGGTGAACGCACCACGTACCAAGGTCACCGGGTTGGTTGCGCGCCTCGAAACCGTTTCGGCGACACTACCGGTAATGATCCTCGAGGGAAGCGACCGCCCGTGACTACCCATGATAATCTGATCGAAATCCGCCTGCTGGGCCAGCTTCTCGATCGTTCGGGCGGGTTCACCAAACTGGAGTTCGGTCTCGACGACGAGCGACTCGTCAGCGACGACCTCGAGCGCGTCCTCGAGTATTCCTTCACCTTGCTCGGTCAGGTCGTCGACCAACGGTTCGAGATAGGTGCCTTCGATAGCCCCTGGCTCGGTGTCGAAGGGGAACGTGATCGTGTGCAAGAGGGTGAATCTGCCGTCCGGAAACAGCGTTGTCGCGTACTCGAGGGCGGCGAGCGATTGCTCGGAGCCGTCCACGGGAACGAGGATTCGGCCCGGAAGATCACGCTCACGTAAGGCCGAGTCGGGTTCGGGCACGATCGTCGTCGAGACGGAAGCGCGCCTGACGACAGCTTCGCTCACGTGCCCGAGAAACGGCCGTACGATCGGTGATTCGCCGTGACTCCCCATTACAACGTGATCGACGTCCTGGTCCACGATGTACTCGAGGATCGTCGAATGCGGGGTGCCGTGCTCGAGGATCGTCTCGAGGTCGACGCCAGCGTCGTCGGCTACCTCGAGCGCGTCCTCGAGAATCCGTTCGCCCTGATCTCGCCACCGCTCTTCGTTCGTCTGGGACGATCCAGCACTTCGATACGAATCACGATCCGTATCGATGACGTAAATAGCGGTGAACGTGGCGTCCGGAAACGAAACGAAGGCGTACGTAAGGCCAGCACTCGAATGCGAGGAGCCGTCGACCGGAACGAGGATATGTCGGGTCATGGTGTGGGGACCTCACATCGGTGATTCCCGATGAGAGATAGAGAATCGACACCATCCAGGTAAATAAAGCACAGACCCTTTATCCGAAGGATCGAAGCAGGGTATCTCGCAGTGGGTGTTCGAAATGAACGGGAGGTCCAGATTCCTGTCTCGAGACGTGACCAATCCTTCGAGCCGGAATCACACCCTCGAGTCGTCAGCTGTTCGAACGAGACGATTCGAAGAGTCAGTCGACTATCGGCCCACAGAACAGCCCATGGTCGTTTGATATACCCAAATATTAAACCGAGTGGCTGTGATAGGCCAGCAATGACTGCGTCAGAGGGGCGCCGAATCCAGACAGTTTTGAAGGCATTCGAGATTATCGAGGTGCTCAAGGAACTGGATAGTGCACCGATTCGCGAACTCGATACACACGTTGATCTATCGAAAGGGTCCCTTCACACCCACCTTGCAACACTCTGTGAAAGCGGCTTCGTTACCCAGGACGGCGACGAGTACAAACTGGGTCTTCGCTTCGTCATGATGGGAGAGTACGTCCGCAACCACATTCCGGTCTACATGGCTGCCAAAGACGAAATCGACGCCTTCGCAGAAGAGTGTGGTGAATACGCCCACCTCATCGTCGAGGACGACGGCCACGAGATTGCGCTGTACGAATCACGCGGCGATCAGGCAATCGCGACCGACTACCACATTCAACTCCGAGAAGATCCACAATTACTTCACAACAGTTCAGCCGGAAAAGCGATTCTCGCATCACTTCCGGAGTACCGCGTCGACGAGATTATCAAACAAAAGGGACTGCAAGCATCGACGCCAAATACGATCACCGACCCCGATGAACTCAAGCGGACACTCGAGACCGTCCGAGAACAGGGGTATGCACAGAACGACGAAGAGGAAATGCGCGGCATTCGGGCCGTGGGTGCACCAATCCGCGGACCGGATGGCGGGGTTAGAGGTGCAGTCAGCGTGACCGCGCCCACGAGTCGCCTCTCTGGAGACCGATTCAACGAAGAGATTCCAGCGATGGTGATGCGAACGGCGAACGTCATCGAGATCAATCTCGCAACCAAGGATTTCAACGACCGTCGGTGAGACAGTTACTGACACTATTTGCTGGTGATTGCCGGCCTGATAGGACAATCCCTCACAGAAAAATATAATAAATTGAAAATTGGGTCCAGCTGGTAGTTGTAGGTGATGAATCAATTGTCATTGCACCCGAGTCGATCTCGGACGGTTCCACTGATCGAGACTATTATATTTGCCTGCCGACACACGTTTCCCCCAGTCTGAAGAGTAGTTAATACTAAAATGTTTATTGATTGCAGTATCTTATAGGAAATAACGAGGGTCAATCGTCGGTGCACCCTCGCTATATTCCCTTTGAAGGCAACTCGGCAGAGTGATACGAAAGGCCAGCGATATCGAGCCATACCCAGCAGTGTCCAGCCGCAGGGTCGATGATAGCAGACCAGTTTTATTGAACCTACCATATTGATAGGTATTTCGATTTTATTACTTGTCCTCAATGTAAGGTTTTACCCGCCCCTCTGTTTTATCCACCGAAGCTAATCAAACCTATTGTTGGATTTTTACACTAAGTAGAGGGAATAATTATATTACATATGTAAACTGCTGGTGGCTGAAAACGCTTCACTCCAGGCAATTCAATCTTGTGTTCGGCAATTAAGATAATGCAAGCCTTGTACAGCAATCGGTGGTTTTTACGAAATGAATTGAGTTCAATAAGGACCGGATCTGATGAACCAAAATTGGAGGAAAAGTGACTTTTCCTAACTAATAGTAAGTCAAAATTATCTGTCTGTTTCTAATATACCTATAATATAATACCTGTTTGGAAATGAATGTTTGTAGGAGTAAGTCATATTTCCGTCCCCCAGACGAATAAAGTGCGTTTTTGTCAACCAAGACATGGTATAGTCGCAAGGTGTCAATCAACTTAGAGGGGTGCTGGCATCATTTATCTAAGTTTTCCCCAAGAGTTACAAAAACAAAAATTCCCGCAGTTATGTTTAATTTGTTGGCACTTCCTCCGGTATTTGGCAAACGAATGTCAGCAACATTAAACAGTTGCATGTATCATTTGCCACGGCCAAATCGACTCGGTAGCGGGGTGCTGGTGAATCGCTACGACCGCAATCGTTGCCTTCCTCCCCGCGTTGAATAGTAGTTGCCGATCCAACGCGGACGACCAAGCGACGGTGGTTGATCCGACAACATGGATTCCGAGGCAACGACAATCTGGGGAGAAAAAGAGACTAGAAGCGAAGAAACGCCACTGCTGACGGCGTTTTTTCACTCCCTCTCTCGCATAGATCGTTTGAGGGCTGCAATCCAAATGGTTGAACGACTAGCTTTGCTCGCCCTACGCGTTGGATCGGCAACATTGTGAAGGGCGAGGTTTTGCGCCTGTTCATCCCATAACTGGTGGACGAAAACGGATACTAGCCATCGGTTTCACCATAGGTGCAGGATTGGAAAGCCATTAAACGACGGCCTTCAGTGAAAATCCGGCTCTCGAGGTACAACGCTGGAACGATCGTGAAGACACCTTCGAGGGATTAGTCGGAGACGTAGCGATTGACCAGTCACAGAAAGACAGCAGAACACCACAAACCATTGCAGCCTGGTGACTCGCCAGAGATGTTAGCTGTAATGTTGGTCCGAAGTAGCTGGTCCGCTAAACAACGAGTATAGAAAGACGAAATAGCCGATGATGATCGGTATAAAGATTACCGCAAATATGGACGTTATATTGAGTGGGAGCGGAGAGACGATGGCATCATTAATCATCAAGCCCGCAGCAGGATCAATCCATGGGTACAACAAGGTCGCAATGAAGACGACTAACGTAGCAGCAAGACCAGATGCCGCTAGGAAAGACCCATGATAGCGTTCTCGTAACGTTGTAACAATGTTAGCGATGGCGAAGAACAATGTTACTAGAACGATCATCGCTGTCGATTTAGATAACAGGTCAGCCCGTATATCAGGGTATTGACTGAACAATACGATTGCCGTTGTCACAAACAAGAGAACGTAAGCCCCTGTAGCCAACTGTCCGCGCTTGACGACTCTATCACGAAGAGTTTCTCGAGTTTTGACGCCGAGGAAAGCACTTCCAAGAACGACAGTAAGCGCCACGACAGTCAGTCCGACTACCATCGGACCCGCCGCGAGTGCCGACTGTTCACCGAGGATCCAGCTAGCGACAAACATACCAAGGAGAAACGGCGAAAACGCACTCCCAGCAACGAAACAGCCGTCCCAGAACGTAACCCACAGCTCGTCGTCTCGTTCCTCCCTGAGTTTCGAACCGAGCCCACGGAGCGAGAGTGCGAATATTATCGCGAACACCAACAAGTAATGTCGTGAGAGTATGTTGGCATAGACAGCCGGAAAACTGGCGAACAAGACCGTCCCGAAGAGGACGAGCCACACCTCGTTTGCTTTCCACAATGGGCCAAACGCGGCGAGCATGAGAACTCGTTCTGATTCGTCAGCTTCAGCGTACAGGATACCGAGCCCGAAATCAAACCCATCGAGCAGGATATAGACACCTAGAGAGAAAACGACAAGTCCGAACCACAGTTCTGGGAGCGAATCGAGGATGTATGCCGTGTCTGAAAACATATCAGTCATCTGCGGGCACCCCAGGTGAATCGATTTGATCGTCCTCGTCAATGCCAACTTCGTGTCGTTGAGCCTCCTCGTTGACAATCCGTCTCAATATGTGAAGGAAAACACCGATTAATAAGATGTATCCAACGACGAACGCGATTAGTGTCAGTGTTGCTTCAGTCCCTGTCAATGGTGGAGAGACACCGTCAGACGTTTTGAGGACACCTTGAATAATCCAGGGCTGACGGCCGATTTCGGCGACGTACCAGCCAGTGATCAGGGCAACAAAACCAAGCGGTGAGGAGATCATTAGTGCTTTCAGAAGTCGATCATCGTGAGCGATACCTCCCTTCCATAAGCGATAAGTCCCCCAGCCACCGAGTGCGATGAACCAAAAGCCAAGTCCAACCATCGCCCGAAACGACCAGAACACCCAGGCTACTGGTGGGGAATCGTACTCAAAATCGTTGAGTCCAATTACTTCAGCGTTCGGATCACCACCGCTAGCAAGGAACGAGGCGAAGTGGGGAATGCTTATTGTGTAAAGGTTGTCGGCTCGAGGGTCAGTAATCGCTTCAAAATCCATTGGAATGGCAACGATGTGTAAGTCCGCAGCTCCTGTCTCGTAATGCGCCTCCATCGCAGCGAACTTGTGAGGCTGGGTTTCGGCAACGTGGCGACCATACATGTCACCATGAACGGCCTGGAACATCGACGTCAAGAAGAGGACGACAACGGCCACCCGAAGTGCAGTTTTCCAAACATCACTGTCACGATTCTTCCAGACGAAATAGGCTGCAATGCCCGCAATTAGCAACGTAACAGAGATGACAGCAGCGTTCTGCATGTGGACGTACATCCACGGGAAGCGTGGATTGAAAAATGCCGCCAGCGGATCGGTGAGTTCAGCGATCGGGACGCCCTCTTCCATTACGATTTCGTAGCCGCGCGGTGTCTGCATCCAGGAGTTGACGACCAAGATCCAGAACGCCGAGAGCCAGGCACCGAGTGCAACCATAAACGATGAGAAGGCGTAAAACCGATCTGACACCCGTTCACGACCAAACAACAGGACGCCGAGAAAAACCGCCTCGAGGAAGAAGGCCATCTTGGCTTCGAATGAGAGCGGGCCCCCAATCAGTTCCCCAGCAGTCTTGGAAAACGCGGCGAAATTGGTCCCGAACATAAATCCCATCGGAATGCCGGTCACGGTCCCCATGATGAAACCGACCGCGAAGATCTTTGTCCAGAACGCTCGGAGTCGTGCGTATCGTTGCTCGCCAGTTCGAACTTCTTGGACGGTGAAATAAACCAGAAACGGCGCAAGTCCGACAGAGAGCGACGCAAAAATGATGTGAATTGTGATTGCCCATCCAAACTGAATACGACTGGCGAGTTCAGGTGAGAGAAATGTGAGTATCGGCCATAGTTCGGTTATCAAAACCATCAGTACGGCATCAATTGTTGGCAGCGTTTCACTAAGGTGCATCTATTGTCACCAGATATATGCAGAGATGGGTTTCAGCGAAGGTAAGGAGCACTTCGTCTATGTCCAAGTTTCGACCATCAAACCAATACATCTATTATTCACTGGCCGGTGTTCGATAATAGTCTCGAAAAAATACACTATCTTTTTCGAAGATCAACAGTGAGATATTCACTGTGAATAATTCTATGGTAGCCAACTCATAATATAGATGCTTATACTTTATTGACATATAGTGCAAGCTTTCCGCGTCTTCAGGCAAGGGCTTAATTGCGGAGGAATGAGCGAAATAGATGCACGATTAGAGGTTTACCGAACTCATTAGCCAGTGAAATTCAGTGTACATACTATCGTATGACAGCGTCGTGGTCGGTGTGTGAATCGTATCACTGGTTACTGTATATTCGTCATTCCGATGGTGTGGCCGCACTGTGAGTCGTCGCTGAGACGAACCACGAGCCAAATACAATGAAAATACCCGTAATGGCCAGAATGAACCCAACTGGTGGGTTAATGAAAAATAACGGAACCCCACCAAAGAGAACTAACGCTCCACGCTTTCTCACTACTCGCTTGGGCGCATTCCCGCATTCTAGACACGCGCTTGCTCTCGCCTCGAGGGGTTCGCCACAGGACTTACACGAGGTCGCTTGCTCTGTTTCCATGCTGGCTGGAACACCCTGGAGAGTATTAACCGTTAGCCCCAATTTGATTCGCATCGGAATCAAATCCCGAGAGACTTGACCTGCTCTCCTGTAGAAGGGGCCTGAATGGAGGCATATCTGAAAAGCCGATTTTCAGGACATATGCTATTATTGTGCCATCTTTATTAGATTCGGAGTGGGGGACAGTACCATGGAACGCAACAGGTTTTCGATTACTCGAATGACTAATTGCTCAAAACCCGGTCAGTTCTTCGCCTGATACAGATGGTGACGGATCCAACAGGTGTTCAACGAGTCGTCGTCATCGGTGGTGGAACTGGTGGCACGGTCGTCTTGAACAAACTCTCAACAGCGTTAGAGGACGGACTGGCGGATGGGAACATCGAATTGGCCCTCGTCACCGATACCCTCGAACACGTGTACAAGCCACTCTTCTTATACGTCGCGTTCAATAGGAAAAAAGTGGCCAACAGCCGTCGGCCACACCAGGAGTTACTCGACAGACAGGTCGAGGTTCGACTAGAGCACGTCTCGGATATCGATACTGACTCGAAACGGCTCACATTTGAGAGTGGCAGTGAACCGCTCAGGTACGACTACCTCGTCATCGCGATCGGTGCAAGGCTCGTTCCGGAGACGATCGACGGACTGGAGGATAGTGTACATCACTTCTATAGTGCAACGGCAGCCGAAGCGCTCCGTGACGAACTCGCCACGTTCACGTCGGGACACCTGGTCTCGAGTACCGCTGGAATGCCACACATGTGCCCCGCAGCACCGATTGAGTTCGTTCTTATCGCCGACGAGTGGTTCCGCGATCGAGGGTATCGGGACGACATCGAAATCACCTACACGTACCCACTCGAAGATGTTCACGGCAAACAGGCTATCGCTGACTGGGTGAGGCCACTGTTCGAGGAGCGAGACATCGCAGTCGAGACGTCGTTCGAAGTCGAATCAGCCGAGTCAGATGAAAAACAACTCGTTGCAGGGAACGGCCGGACCCTCAATTATGACCTCCTCGTGACGATACCGCCACACGCTGGTGGTCCTCTCGTCGAGCGAGCAGAGCTCGGCCACCAGTGGATCGAGGTCGACAAGCACACGCTCGAGGCGACACATGCAGACCACGTATATGCACTCGGGGACATCACCGACGTCCCGACAAGCAAAGCCGGGAGCGCTGCACATTATCAGGCCGGAGTCGTCGCCGAGAGAATCCGGAGTGAGGTCCATGGTCAGCCGCCAACAGCGACATACGACGGCAAGACGCTCTGTTTCGTCGAAACCGGTCTTGAAAAGGCTACGTTCGTCTCGTTTGGCTACGACGAGGAACCAGTTGTCCGGCCACCCTCACAGTTCGTGCACCTGGCAAAGCTCGCGTACAACGAATCCTACTGGCTAACTGCTCGAGGGTTACTCTGAATATGACAGACGACACAGTCACCGAGAGAGAAGCGACCGAACGGCGTCTCATCGATGCCATCAAGTCAGATCCCGAGGCGGTAGCCACGTTCGTTCACCAGCATGGGCACACTGAGAAGTTACTCGACAGGACAACGACATCCAGTGACACCACGGCCGCTAAAGACATAACGGGCGAGAAGGACCGACTGAATCAGGTGGTCGAAGACAACACCGGCGAACTGGCCAACGGCCTCGAGCGGGTTGTGCAACTCGAAAGAGACGGTGACCTGGAGACGCTTGTCGGTCTTGCCAACACGGTATCCTTGCTCGCCGCCGCGGTCGATGACGATATCATCATGTCCGTTAGTGAGTTGGGGAGTTCGCTTGGCGAGATTGCAGATACGACGGCGAATCCGGACACGGTCGTCGGCATCCAGGCGCTAATGAACGGAATCGGTGAAGGTGCGAACGGCTCGACGGGACGGATGGGCATCATCGGACTCGTCCGTGCACTTCGCGACCCGAACGTCCAACGGGGCCTCGGTTTTCTCATCGCAGTCACCCGTTCGACAGGTGAGGACCTACAACAGCAGTACGAGGGGATCGAATGAATTCGAGAACACGATCAACCAACGGAAAATGAGACGAGAACAGATAGTTGTCAAGCGAGAACGCATAGACACAGTGAGGTGACAACGTTAGATGTTCGATTCACTCATAATCGACCCACTCTTGATCGACCCCGAGGTAGGCAGTCGTATTCAATTCGGCGGCACATTGTCGGTCCATATCGTCTTTGCAGCCCTTTCGGTCGGGCTTGCACCCTACATCGTCTATTTTACCTGGAAGGAGGTTTCGACCGGTGAAAAAAAGTACAAACGGTTACGCTCGTTCTGGACAAAAGTATTCGCGATTGGTTTCGTTATGGGGACCGCAACGGGGATTCCGATGAGCTTCCAGTTCGGGACCAACTTTCCGGAGTTCTCCGAGTTTGCTGGCGAGTTGATCGGCGGCCCACTCGCATTCGAGTCGACAATGGCCTTCTTCCTCGAGGCCGTTTTTCTCGGCATCCTGTTGTTCGGACGTGACCGAGTCAGCGACCGGGTCTACGTTCTCTCGTCAGTGCTGGTGATGATCGGCGCATGGCTGTCAGCGTTCTGGATACTCATTGTCAACTCCTGGATGCAAACACCACAGGGATACGAACTCGTCGAAGACAACGGCGTGGCAGGAGTCGTACTCACGGATCCACTCGCGGCCTACTTCCCGCCGCGATTGTTCTGGATGTACGTCCACATGCAAAATGCCGCAATCATATCGGTGACGCTGTTGGTCGCCGGTGTTGCAGCCTACTTCGTATGGGCGAATCCCGAGAGCGAGCCCTGGCGCGGGACACTCAAACTCTCGGTCGGCGTCCTCGCGATCACCTCGATATTCCAGGTAATCCATGGCGACATGTATACCCGCCACGTCGTCCAGACACAACCGATGAAATTCGCCGCGATGGAGGCACTCTACGAAACGAAAGAGGGGGCACCCTTGCATCTGCTAGCATTTCCACGGAACCTTGCGGATATCACGGACCCGCGGGCCGAAGATTTGTTTACGATCAGTATTCCGTATCTGACATCGATTCTGGCCGAGGCTGATCCAACAGGTGTGGTCTACGGCCTCGAGGAGTTCGATGTGAAGAATCCACCTGTCGCGTACGTCTTTTGGTCTTTCCGGACGATGGTATTTCTTGGATTCTGGTTTATTGCGCTCGGACTGTGGAGTGTCTACCGAATTCGAAAGGGGGGACTCTACGAACGTAGCTGGCATTTGAAAGCGCTGATGGCATCGATTCCGCTTGGTTTTGTCGCGACCATCGTTGGCTGGTACGTCACCGAAATCGGCCGTCAGCCATGGATTATCCAGGACGTTCAACTGACCAGCGAGGGGGTCTCCCAGACGCTAACATCGACACAGGTGACAGTCTCGTTGACCGCATTTGCGATCGTGTATACGATACTCGTGGTCGTTTTTCTTCATGTGATGAAATGGATAATTGATGATGAACTCGAGCGAGTCCAGCGAGACGAACTCGAGCGCACTGCTAGTGAGAAGTCAACTGAGTCAACAGCAGGTGGCTCCGGGGAGGTCTAATACAATGATGAGCACTCTGGTACACGGGTCGAGTTTTGACGGCCACGTACTGTTTGGACCAGTCGTACCAATCGACAGATATTTGCTACCGTGGCTTCCCGAATTCTGGTTCGGTATCCTGTTGTTCACACTGACTATGTATGTGTTCCTCGACGGGTTTGACTTTGGAATCGGGATACTCTACGCAACACGTAAAGAAGTTCAAGATCGCGAGACATTACTCGCCGCGTTCGGTCCTGTCTGGGACGCTAACGAGGTATGGCTCGTCGCGTTCGGAACAATACTGTTTGCGGCGTTTCCATCGGTATATGCGTCGTTGTTGAGTGACCATTACTTACTGATTTTTGCAATCGTGTTCTCATTGCTGCTACGTGGCGTCACGCCGGAACTCCGAGAACAACGCGATGACCCGTCCTGGCAACGTGCGTGTGACCGTGGGTTCGTCATCGGTAGCATCGCATCCCCGTTTTTCATCGGCACTCTCACTGGAAGCTGGGTGTTCGGGACGGGAATGATCAGCTTGCCGAGTGTAATGACCGGTGTAGCGATCGTGTTCCTGTCGCTGTCGTCCGGTGCAGCCTACCTCGGGATGAAGACGACCAATGATCTTCGCAGGGAGATGGCCTCGTATGGGATTTACGCGAGTCTGGGGTATCTAAGTGCTATAGTCCTGTTGCTCACAATCGTCATCGTCACCGATCCACTCGGCGTTCGTGAAACGCTGGTTTCGATCCCCGTTGTAGTAGTCGTCGTCGCAACAGTGGTGCTGCTGGTAGCTGGAGTAGTTGCTGCTGAGAGAGGCGAGGTCGTTAGGTGGTTTGCAGCCACTGCTGGAGTTGCCGCTGCACTTATGATACTCGTGGCCATCCTCTTGTACCCGGTTATCTACCCTGCAACCGGACAGACCGTTCGCGAAGCTATCATCTCACCACTCGCGCTCAATGTGCTAACGATCGTTGTCGTACCTGTGCTTGCCCTCGTACTGATATATTTTAAATATCTGTACTCGGTGTTCTCGGGACCAATTGAAGACGATGAAGGATATGGGACCCCTGACTGATGGACACCACCATTGAAACGCTGCAACAGAATTCCTGCCGCTCGACCCGTGCCTGAAGGTTCGGGTATGCACTCGCACCATATATCAGAATGGCCACAACATTTCAGTGCCGCCAACCAGAGCAACTGATCACATTTGGCACCTGTCCAAACACGTCATTGGATGATATGATCAATTACCCAATGCCTCGTCACTATCAACTTCTGAGTGCCGATCCAGATATCGTTTAACGAGTTTGGATCCGGCCATTCGAAGCCGATATGAGAGCGTCGACTTTGGGACACCTAGTTCGGTGGAGAGTTCTTCAACCGTAACTTGACGAGGTCTTTCGTAGTATCCTCTGGCTGCTGCCTGTGTGATTGCCTCACGTTGTGAACCGGTCAATTCATCATCGACAAAGGCATTTCCGTGCCACTCCGTTACCTCTCCGAGTTGATTAGCTTCAACGGTGACACCGTCACGACAGGAAGCGTCGATGTGCTCGAACATTGTACCGACCCCCTCATCGGACCGCATCAATAGACGCCATTGTTCCCGGCTAGCGTATTGCCTTCGTTCCATAATCGTACCCCGTTGGAGATGTTCCGAAGCAATATTATAAATACACTCACAGTCACAGATGTCTTCGACGTAGACGTATATCAATCGCTTCCTCGGAGCACACTCGAGCCGATAGGAGGTGCTCGACCCACAGCATTCTTGTGATCCAATCTCTCGCGGAAGGTAGTCACGGTCCTCGAGCATCGTTTGGAGACGATCAGTCACTTCTGGCGGACCCGTAAGTTGAACGAGTCGCACAAATGATCTTTTGCCAGTCGTGAGGTCGATTGTCAGGGCACGGAGATTAGAGTGGTTGTGAAACATGTCAGAAACTAGGTCTTCCCCTTTTTTATACCTCAACGTAAACCTAAACTCGCGGAGACGGTCCGTCTCATTCATAGTGGAAAGCAGACAGATAGCCTGATTGGATACAATACGTAATCTCTTGTGACGATCGATACGACAGGTTCTCAGAGGGGTCAATGGAGACCATTCAATTAGATATTACGGCCTGGTAAATCCTAAAGTAGTCGGACAGGACGATTTTCGTGCGATAGCAGAGTGACACCGAAGATAGCGGAAAATATTGTCGATAAAAGATTCTGTTGTGAAGCCTAAATGGTTGCCCAGGGCCGATTTCACAAAATTAGAAGCAGTAAGGCCGACCGGCAGTGTCTAGTTAGGCCAGTTTGAGGAATGAGCAGGTCGTGGAGAGAATTTGGAATAATGCTCGTAGACCTGCTCAACGAGTCCTACGCAGCGGAATTTGATGAATGTTGGGAGCGTGAGCGGACGGCGACGCCCATCAGGGTGTTCGCCGTCCGGCTCCACACGACAGGATGTTCGCTCCGAGAGACACAAGCAATTCTTCGCTTAATCGGCGTTGAACGCTCTCATCAAGCGATCTGGCAGTGGGTGCATCGGCTGGCTGACAGCGTTCCAGACCCGCCGACGGCGAAGCCGTCGCGGGTCGCAGTTGATGAGACTGCTGTCAAGATAAACGGCGACTGGTCTTGGGTGTATGCTGCAATCGATCTCGACTCACGGTTGATTCTTGATGTCGAAGTGTTCGGACGACGCGGCACCGATCCAGCTGCCGCGTTCCTGCATCGATTGACCGAGAAACACGATCTCTCCGACACCGAGTTTCTCGTCGATGGCTACGGATATCTGACTGCCCTCTCTCGGTTAGGATTGGGCGGTCACCTCAACTACGTTGACCGAAACCTGATCGAAAAGTGGTTTCAAACGCTGAAGATGCGGGTCAACCGCTTTCATAATTCATGGGTGGGCAGTCGGGCGAGCGCTAGAGGTTGGCTTGAACAATTCGTACACTACTATAACACACAACGACCGCACCAATCACTCAACGGACAGACGCCAGCGGAGGTGCTAAACTAGACAGTGCCGGCCGACCCCTACTGTCACGAAACACAGAGAATTATCTTCGTGCCATTCCCTCAATCGGCCGATGTTGACAGACGATCCTCGGACCGCATCGATCGGATCGTACTGTAGATAATCGCACCACTGACAAGAAATGCCGAGCCAACGATTAGCAATAAGCCGGACATCTCGAGTGCCTCGTTTCCGAGATATTCGCCAATCTCGCCAACCGCAACGGCAATACTACCGAGCAACAGCATAATGCCAAAATAGATCTTTATTCCACCGCTATCGACGATTTCGGTCGACGCGGAGCCGACGCGTGCGCCCAGGGCGCTGCCGAGCAATAACGGAACGACTATCGAAAGGTCGACACCACCTTCTCGTGCGTAGAGGAACGACCCGAGACCACCCGAAAAGACGATTTCGAAAAGGTCTGTACCGACTGCGACGGGCACCGGAACACCGATAGCGTACATCATCGCTGGCATCCGGATGAAGCCACCACCAACACCGAGGAATCCCGAAAGCAGACCGGTTATAAATGCGATCGCCGTAATGATCCACGCAGAGATCGTTACGTCGCCACGGAGGGTTACCATCGGCCACAGGCGGATTGCTTGCATCTTTTTGGCGAACTCTGGCGGTTCAAAATTCTCGAACGACGAGTCGTTGCCGTCGTAACCACCATGTGCGGGTTCGGTTTCATCGTCATTTCCACCAAGAGACTCTTTTACAACAAAGAGTCCGATGCCACCAAGTAACACCACGTACGTAGTGCTAATAATCCCACCAGCTAGTCCAAGATCCTCGAGATAGTAGACGAGAATTCGACCAACCTCGATTCCAAGGGTCGTGCCAGCGATCATGATTACACCAAGTTTGTAATCAACCTGGCCTAGATCGTGGTGTTTTAACGTTGCGATGACAGCCGTCCCAAAGACGAATGCCATTCCGCTCCCAACAGCAACGGGGGTCGGATACCCCATCACCAGCAATGCTGGGGTGATGAGGAACGAGCCTCCCATGCCAAAGAAGCCAAAGAGAATACCTACGAGGAGGCCAAAAGTTACAAAGAAGCCGAACAGTTCGACTCCAATTCCAAGTAGTTCCATCCGTTAGCGCCTCCGCGTGTAGCTCCCAACTGCTCTCCGTACGAACGCCTCGAGCCAGCCGTAACCGACGTAGAGGACGATTGCCTGTACGAGAACGACCCCGACCATCGTAGCAGCCCCGATCGTTCCACCTTCTATTCCAAACATTATATCAAACTATGGTATGACGTTAGTCGTCTGCGACGGCGCTGTCTTGAGTCGCTGCACAACGGTTGGGGCCAAGTTCGAGTTCGTTGCGTTCGTCCTCATCTTCTGGTTTATAGATGCCAAGATTCGTCTCGATAACTTTCTGGTAGTTCGGCGGCTTTGACGGAAGATTGTCGAACATGTGCTCGACGAAATCGTCTTCCCCGAGCTGTATAATCTCGTTTTTCGCCCAGATCTCGCCGACGGTTGAAAACATCGGCATTCCAGGTTCAACATCGATGTACTCGCCGCAGTTAGTTAGCGAAAAGTGCCCAGGAAGGATTTTGATATGATCGGCGTTGGTCCCAATCTTGTGATGGAGTGTCTCGTACTGGATCCGAGCACCAGATTTCGCGTCTTCACCTGCAAACTGAAGTTCAGTCCGACCAATCGACTCGACAAATAGCGTGTCGCCCGTTAACAGAGCTTCATCCTCGACCAGATATGAAGTCATTCCCGTGGTATGACCGGGCGTATGAACCGCTTTGATATCGATGTCGCCGACGGCCACTGTTTCATTGGGCTGGAGAGCGTCGAACTCGAATTGTGGATCGCGTGAGTTAGCAGAAGCCCCAAGGTGGTATGGTACGCCGTGTTTATCAGCAAGTTCTCGACCCGCAGAAATGTGGTCAGCGTGAATATGGGTGTCGAAGACGCGAGCGATTTCGTAGCCGCGTTCGGCGGCAGCGTTCTCGAAGGTACCTGTCGCACGCGTAACGTCGATAAGTGCCGCTTTGCCCGTCCGCTTTGAGCCTACCAGATACCCTAAACAACCTTTCGCACGCCGCTGAAGTTGAAGAATTTCGAGATTATCTCGCTCCGTCACGATCGGTACGACATCGTAAACTAGACTCCACGCTTCCATCCCGTTCTCAACGTGAGCGACGTTCTCGAAACCCCGCTCTTCCAGGTACTTTGCGAACTTTTCCGCAGAGCGACCGGTCGCACAGGTAGTGACGATATTGGGGTCGTCGTAGGTGTTTGGATTGAAGTCGCCGACGAGTTCGTCATCAGAGCCCGAGTACTCGACGTTCTTTGCCTCGGCAATGTGCCAATCCTCGTAGTCCTCCGGTGCTCTTGTATCAAAAAGTACGTCCAGATCGTTGGCTTCGATGCGGTCTCGAAGTTCTGCTGCTGAAATAGTCTCAACCATACAATAGAGGTATCGAACCGTCCGTTATTAAGGGTTAGACCATCTGAAATTATTAGCTCTTTTTCGATGGGAACCACGGATTACCGTAAACAATCGACAGAAGTTGCCGCTATTCCACCTGTCGATCGATCACCTACGTCGAGGGGCGTGACCACGATGATCGGTCGCGGTCGACGCAAGCGAATCCGAGATCGACGGAACATCGTCGCTCGTGACTGCCCCTTGTAGATCGATTGCCTCGAGCGACCGCGGAAATGCCCGCAGTTCTTTCGAGATGGCGATCCCAGCGTTCGCACCTTCACCCATCGCAACAGGGATCTGATTGTGTCCAGGCGTAAGGTCACCGACTGCATAGACACCGTCGAGAGATGTTCGACCGTGATCATCGACGGCGACGGCACCGTCTTCCGTGCGTTCGAGGTTCAATCCGTCGACGATATCGTCGTTGTAGTCGGAACCGTACATCGGAAACCCGCCGCTGTAAGAGCGGACTTTTCCGTCCTCGAAAGCAAACGATTCGAGCCACCCATCGTTGCTTTTGTTCATACTGGTAATTTCCGCAGTGACGACATCGACCGGGTGTTGACCGAGCATCGTCCCAGTGTCATCGCTCCAAGTTGGATACTGGCCACGGGTGAGGATGTCGACATCGTCGGTGTAATTTAGCATGATCATCGCAACGTGGGCAGCAGCATCACCCGCCCCCATAACGTATACCGGTTCATCAACGAACATGTACGCATCACAGTGGAGACAGTAGTGCAGTCCTCGTCCAGTTGGCGGAAGCGGTGGCGCAGGACGTTCATCCGTAAAACCCATCGCGAGTACGACTCGGCAAACGTGATATGACTTCTCAGCGGTTACAACACGAAAGCCTTCGTCGGGCGTGTCACCGATCTCTGTCACCCCTTCCACAAATCTACGTTCGTAGTCGGCCCCATATTCCTGCACCTGTTCACGCGCAGTTTGTAGTAATTCATTGCCGGACGTTTCCTCCGTGACTCCGATTACGTTGTGCGTTTCGCGCATCATGGCTGCCCGCCCACCACCCCGGTCAAGCACCAACGTGTCCAGTCCGAGACGTGTTGTGTACAACGCGCTCGTCAATCCGGCGGGACCCCCACCGACAACTGCAACATCATACTCGAACCCATCGTCTGTATACATGAGTGAGTGAGGAGTGTCGGCCAATGGATAAAAAAGTATCTTCAACTGCGTCGTTACCTGACCAGCCAGCAGACGACTACATTACAGTAGAGAGCCAGATTACAGAAGATAGTCGTTTATTTTGCGTAGGGAAATATCGTCCCGCGTCGCGCCCATAACTAATGCGATACCTTCCACTGAGAGACCGATCTCTTTGAGCATACGTGCTTCTGCTTCCGCATCCGAAAGATTGTATTCGTAGTAGAGTTCGTTGATTCGATCGTGACATCTTCGAACGAGATCGAAAGCAAGCCGTTCGATCGATGGGGGTTCGTCGCTATCAGACTGATCGTCGGACGCCAGTTGGTTGATTCGCTCGACTAGCTCAGCAGTCTCTCTGCTTTCGACAGATTTGCCCATACGACGGTGTACGTATCGAAAGTATTTATAATCTTTCGACAAGCGAAATGTGATATTTCAACTCACGACAATATCCATTGAAACGCATTATATCTGTAGTCGGAAGTGAAACGATTTTCACACCGACCGCACCGCAAGCTTGTGAGCGGGTATGCTCTGACGTTCATTGGCTACGATAGTAGATAATCGATGGCTAGCAAAATAGTGACGATCGGATTAAATCACGCCTTCCACAGCGTGGTGCGGGTATATCAACCTTCGAGTTCTTTCAGGGTAAACCACCAATCGTAGGATTCGTAGCCCTCTTCGTTGGCCTCGGCAGTTCGCGCTTTGACTTCGTCAACGGTTCCCGGTGGCGAAAGTAACGCCTTGCTTCCAAAGTTCTTGTTGTCGGGCCAGTCAGCAGGAAGTGCAACACCCTCCTCCTCGTGGGTCTGAAGGGCTTTCAGCGAGCGAAGCACCTCGTCAATGTTTCGTCCAATCTCTTTTGGATAATACAGTACCAATCGAGTAATCCCATCAGGATCGACGATGAATACCGCACGAACAGTCGAGGAACCCTGTCCAGGGTGAACCATTCCGAGGGCTTCCGCAACATCGCCTCCTTCGTCGGCAATTATTGGGAAAGCGATATCCTCGCCAATCTCGTCGTTGATCCACTCGGTCCACTTGATGTGGGAGTGAACGCGGTCGATGGAGAGGCCGATCAGTTTCGCATTCAATTCCTCGAACTCCTGGCGGCGCTGTTCGAAGCTGATGAATTCAGTCGTACAGACCGGCGTAAAGTCACCAGGGTGACTGAAGAGGATGAACCACTGGCCTTCATACTCTTCTGGGAGCGTCTTCGATCCGTGTGTCGTCTCGACTTGCAGTTCGGGGAACTGATCACCGAGTAACGGAAATCCACTGCTGTTAGTTTCTTCGGCAGTCATTGCATTTGGGCATACGCACCACAGTATTATAACTCCTGTCTAAGCAGATATTTTTTCGGATTTCTAAAGATAGACAGTGTGATTCGGGAAATAATTTCGTCTATCCGGTACACGGTCGTGACGCGGAGAGGTAGAAAATGGCAATTGAGACGAATTACACACCGGTAGCAATGCCATCTTGCGATAGAGGCGTGTTAAATCGACGGTTACGATAGAGATGCCTTGAAAAATGATCAAGCTAACTTGAGTACGATGCACCCATTCGACGGAGGAACTCAACGAGTATGCCAAGCCCCTGTCGAACGTCATCATCGAAAAGCGCAGCGAGCATACCAATGAGACCGACGTTCTTCGGCGATTCGTCTTCGGTGAAGGCACCGAGGCCTGCCTCGACAGAGTTAATAAGCTTCTCGTCACCAAGCCGAGAGCCCAACACGAGCATGTTGCCGAGGTTCTGGCCAAGCTGATGGGGCTCGATATCCGCGTCAGAATACGCAGACGTCATACCGGCAATCATCATCCTAAATTCGGTGATTGGCTTTCGATTCTGCTGGACTACCGTGACTGCCTCGGGTATCAGGCCTTCCGCGAGATCGTACGTTACCTCGAGTAAATCGAGCAGTTCGATCAACGTCTCTTCGTTCTCACCCAGTCGCTCGAGCAGAATGATCGTCTCTTCGCGTTCCAGTGCCATCCTGATCCGTGCAAAGGTCTCGCGATTATCGCGGATGACCAACTTGAGTTCTGGAATCAGGTCACCAACGAGGCTGTCGACGACTTCCAGCGCCTCTAGGAGTTCGATAAGTGTATCAGCGTTCTCTCCAACTCGCTGAACGAGTACGAGCGTATCTTCATGTTCGAGCGCCGTTCGTAGCGCCGCAATGGGCTCACGGGACTCGTGGACGGTCCCGCGGAGTCCGGGTGCAAGTTCAGTCGAGAGTTCTTCGACGACCACCAACATCTCAAGAAGTTCGGCCAGTTCCTCGTCGTAGTCTTCGAGGGTGCGAGCGAGTTCAGGTGCGTCGACATCATCAATTTCGATTGGAGCGCGCTCGAATTCGTTTTCTACGGGTTGGTCTTTCTGAGCCATATTATGGGAGTGGGTCGTAACCTTTCATCCAGGCATCCCAGTAGACCGACGGGAGAACATTGACATCCATTATCCAGTTCATTTTGCTTTCGACGGGAGCAGAGATCGGTCCATCGTAGTCGAACTCCGCGACCATCGCCTTCCCCTTACCGGTGAGTAACGGGCAGGCAGCATAGCCGTCATATTCGGCGAGCATCGGCTGGCCCCGGATTAACGATGTTACGTTCTTGCTGACAACGTGTGCCTGTTTGCGTGCGGCAGCAGCTGTTTTTGAGTGAGGAGCGTTCTCACAGTCACCCAATGCGAAGATCTCCTCATATTCGTCATGCTGACAACTGTGTTTGTCGATAGTGACGTACTCACCATTCTCGGAGCCGTTAGCCAGCGGCGAGCCGTCGGTGATAGCCTTTTGACCAAACTGCGGTGTCACAGGCGCATAGAGGTCATAGTCAATCTTCTCACCATCAGCGCCGTATACGACGCCGGCGTCCGGGTCAACCTCACTGACGGAGAAATTTTCCCAGAACTCGATACCACGATCATCCCAAATCTCGTAGAGTTTGTCCCGATATGGCTGAACACCAAAGTGGTGTTCGGCATTTCGAGTCATGATGATATCGACGTCTTCCCGAACACCTTTTCGGCGGAAGTAGTCCTCAGCCAGCATCGTCAATTTCAGTGGCGCACCCGGACACTTTATCGGCGTATCTGGCTGCGTGACAAGGAAGGTTCCTCCCTCGAAGTTCTGTAAGGCCTCCCGCATCTCGAGAGCCGCCTCGTAGTGATAGAACGGATATACCGCATCCGTTTCTTGCCACGCCTCAACGAGACCGGGCATTGCAGTTGGATCGAGTCGATGTCCAGTCGCAACCACAAGATAGTCGTACTCGATGTTCGTGCTCTCATCGAGCGTAACGATTCGCTCATCCGGATCGATACCGACCACAGCATCTTGGACAAATTCAACGTCTGGCTTAAGGAGTTCGTCGATGTCGCGGGATTGATCTGGCTCAAGATACCCAAACGGAATGAGGTAAAATGAAGGCTGGTAATAATGATCAGTGCTCTTATCCACGACGGTGATATCCGCCTCATCTGTGTTTAATTTACGTCGGAGAAGATTCGCCGTCATTGCTCCTCCTGAACCGGCGCCTAATATGGCGATTTTTACCATATACTCCCAGGTTAAGGACTATTATTATCTAAAGGGATTGTTCCAGAACACATTTGTGGATAGACTCACCTCCGATCACAGTAGATGAAAATATTGCAGGATTAGTGGCGTAGTCACAGTGACCCTTCGAGACGTAATCGACGGGGAGTGCCTCGAAACCTCACTACCAGATACGTGGCAACGTAACTCCGCAAATGTCGGAGAGCAGTGTTCGACAATCTCTTCACATCAATAATATCACAAGAGAATTAATGCGCCCTACGGACGAGCGTGTATCACTTCTCGTTACTGCTTTCGACCGGCATGTCAATAAGGTTACCCCACTCGATCCAGGAGCCATCGTAGTTTGAAACTGAATCGTACTCGAGAAGTTCCGAGAGGACAAACCACACGATGGAAGATCGTTCACCGACGTGGCAATAGACTATAGTCTCCGTATCTGGGAGGATTCCTCGCTCACGGAATACACGTTTGAGATCCGTTGTATCCTTGAATTTTCCCTCGTCATCGATGATCTCGGACCATGTCATATGTGCAGTACCGGGAATGTGACCCGATGTGCGTGCTTTAGGCAGGTTTTGTTTTGGTGGACGTGCCCGATGCCCGTGATATTCCGCTGATGAACGGACATCAACGATAGTAACATCCTGTGCAAGCGCAGCCTCGACATCACTTCTGTATGCACGAATTCGTTCGTATGGGGGTTGTGCATTGTACTCCTGTTTAGAGATTTTTGGTTCATCAGTGGTGATTTCCCCGCCGATGTCCTTCCAGTATTGCTTTCCCCCATCAAGAAGTCTAACGTCGGTATGACGGTAGTATTTAAACAGCCAATACAAGTACGCCGCATACTGGTTCTCGTGGGCGCTATAGATCACAACTGTACTATTCTCGGTGATCCCGCGGGCACCGACGTATTTTTCGAAGCAGCGTTTGTCAGCGATCCCACAACCATCTACATCGATGAGATCGTTGAGGATATTTATATGAACAGCACCAGGCAAGTGACCGATGTCGTACTCATCATCGGCTTCTACGAGACACATATCAGGATCATCTCGCTCGAATTGTTGAAGTCGTTCGTCAACCCAATCCGGCGAAACTAGTGCTGGAATCCCGTTATCCAAGGAGTCGGTTTCACTTTTTATCAGCCGATAACACGTTTGGCGGCCGTCATGAAGAGCCGGGGAAGACTCGATAAAACCGGCATCATCGAGCTGGTCAAGCCCATATCTTACAGTCCGTGATGAAAGCAAGGTTTCCTCGGTCAATGTCTTGAGTGTCATCGGACCGACGTCAGATAATGTCTTATAAATGAATTTGGAGCTTGGCGGCAGATCTTCGAGAGAGTCATTCGCTTTGTTTTCTGCCATGCTTTGTTCTTGTCTCGTTAGCTATACAGCCCTTTCGGTGTTGATATGCGGTATGCTACCGAGCGGATTAGAAAAATATTGCTCCTTATTACAACCATATGTTAGTCATGGTTACAGAGATAGGCACAATATTTGTACCATACCGTTGGTGAGTAACACGGGTTGTACCCACGCATATTCTGCAAAATTTATGCCAATTTTACCCTCAACCGACAAGATACTATAGAGAATAATTTTGGGCGGGGAAACAAGTAGGGGAAGATAATCAAGTCCACGGGACAGATCATTGCCCAAATGTGAACGACGACGGTCCGAGTTCCTCGTGGAACGTCGCTTGTCACTATAGACACTGAAAGTACGATCGGAATAAGCATCTCGATTACTATAAATACTGATATGACCCATCACCTATCAGTTTTAATAGATACAGATGTGAGTTGGTAGTCTCTTTGTGTAAGGAAGAGTTTAATGAAATATTTGTGGCCAGGACGGTCATTCCGCCTCAAAGAGGAGCCAGAAACTGGCTATTGATATCGAATTGACTCAAATAAATGTTATAGTAGCCAGTGAAATTCATTGTCCACCCAACCGCTAGACGGCACGGCGGTAGGTGTGTGATCGTTTCACTGGCTACTTTAGAGAAAGAACGAGACCTAATCCGAACGGGTTGATTTTGCCTATGGTGACATCAAGCAGTTCACAGGCCAATCTACCGCAGTCTCCTCTGACTATCGGCGGAACTGAAAGACGCTAATATGTAAGCTGCTATCGCTACTGATGTGGAACGGCTCATAGGCAGCAACACTGCGCCGATCAGACGAGATTTTTCGTTATAACGATGAAATGACGGTATAGAAAAATGCATTAGCCACCTATTTTTTGACATGCATGAATATATGACACGTCACTATAGCAACTATATTTTTGATGGTTCTTCGGACAACTTCTTGCGGAAACGGCGGTTGAGTGCTGGTTTCAGCTAGACGGCTGCATCGGTTAGAAACTGCGACATTACGAATGTCCAACTCTCCGTAAAAATTCCGTCGATACAAACGCTCGTGAGAAGACTCCAGACACGGATTGTAAATTCCATTTTCAGCTCACGTCCGTAACGCAAACCGACGCATGTTACAGGGAATCAAAAAGCCGTACGCTTTCATAGTTCACGGAAATCGAGGATATCCACCGTCCTGAGGCACTCAGTGGTTCGTCACGCCTGAACGTGTGGGCCGAACCGATAGCGGTTGTCAGGTTCGGCTCACAGGTCGACGCTTGACGGAGTACTCAGCCCGCTTCGCCCGTTGATAGTAGCTGTATGCATTGCCAACACGTATCCACGGCGTCTGTGGCACCAGCACGAACCGAAGTCACGCATCGAAGCCGAGCAACCGTAAGCCGATCAGGCTGACAAGAACCGTCGACCCTTCGTGACCGATAACGGCTACCGGAAGCGGGATGCCAGCCGTGAGGATCGCGACCACCATAATTGCAATCGCGCCGAACGCAATAGCGAAGTTGATATACAGCGTCCGCCGGGTTTCACGGCTCAGGGCGAACACGTAGGGAAGCCGATCGAGTTTATCCGACATCAGGATAATGTCAGCCGTCTCGAGGGCAACGTCCGTGCCTGCACCACCCATGCCGACGCTGATGTCTGCCGTCGCGAGTGCCGGCGCATCGTTGACGCCGTCGCCGACCATCGCGACGGCCTCGTGGGTTTGCTGTAACTCCTCGATATGGGTCACTTTTTCTTCCGGTAGTAACTCAGCGTAGACCTCGTCGATCCCGAGTTCGTCGGCGATATACTGAGCGACGCGTTCGTTATCTCCAGTCAGCATGACGATCTGTTCGACGCCCCGTTCACGGAGTTCCTCGATCATGCTCGCAGCATCAGTCCGAATCGTATCGGTAAACGCCAGCCAGCCACAGACGCACAGTCGATCGTCGGTCTCGCTAACGACGAGCACGCTGGTCTTGCCCTGCGACTCGAGTTCACGAACCGCCTCGAGACCCCGCTCGAGTCCGTCGATCTCTCGGTCGCCAGTGACCGTCTCGAAGTAGCGTGGGTTGCCGATGTGAACCGTCTTCCCGTCTACCTTCCCGTGGACACCCTTGCCAACCACCGCATCGAACTCGGTCGAATCCGGAATCGCAAGGTTGCGTTCAGCTGCCGCCTCGACCGTGGCCTCGGCCAGATGATGTTCGGAACGCGACTGGACGGCAGCCGCGAGCGCCAGGAGACTGTCTTCGGTAAATTGGCTGCCCGGCGTGTACCCTTCGAGTTCAGTTACTCGTTCATCACCATCGTGTGCCGGAGCCTCGAGTGTTGGCTGCTCGAGCACAGCGACGTCCGTCAATCGCGTGTTCCCTTCGGTCAACGTCCCCGTTTTGTCGAACGCGACGGCATCGACGTTGCCCGCAGTTTCGATGTGTTCGCCACCCTTGAACAGGACGCCCTGACGACCACCGGCTGCGATAGCCGACAGGACGGCTGCCGGCGTCGAAATAATGACCGCACACGGCGACGCGGCGACCATGAGCGTCATCGCCCGGTAGAACGTCGGTTCGAACGGATGGTCGAGCAGCGTGATCGGTAACGCGATGGCAACCGCCGTCAGCGCAAACACGCTCAGTACGTACGGTTGTTCGAACCGATCGATGAGTTGCTGGGTTGGGGCTCGCTTGCTCTGGGCCTCTTCGACCATGTGGATAAGCCGCGAAATCGCAGACTCCTGTGCTTCGCGGGTGACCCTGACCTCGAGGCTACCAGTCTCGTTGATCGTGCCGCCGAACACCTCGTCTCCCGGTTCTTTGGGCACGGGAACGGATTCGCCGGTGAGCGACGACTGATCGATCGTGCTCTCACCCGATTCGACGACGCCGTCGAGTGGCAACCTGTCACCGGGTTTGACGACGAACACGTCCCCGATTTCGACGTCGTCGATGTGAACGGTCACCGTCTCGCCGTCACGTCGGACGCGAGCGGATTCCGGGCGCATCTCGATGAGCGATTTGATCGCCGTTCGTGACCGACCGATAGCGTACTCCTCGAGGACTCCAGAGAGCGAGAACAAAAACAACAACATCGCTCCCTCGAACGGCGCCCCAATAAACAGCGCGCCGAGGGCGGCGAGAATCATCAGCAGGTCGATTTCGACGACTGGTTCCCGTATGGCATGAATGCTCGCTTTGAGTCCGTACCAGCCGCCAAACACGTACGCAACGGTGTAGCTTCCCCAGACGACTGTCGACGAGAGTCCAAACCAGCTTCCGAGCAAGCCGACCATCATCCCGACGAACGTCAAAATGACAAATACCGCTTGACGTCTCAGCATCGGTCGCTCTGCAAGCGGCAGCAATTTCCCGACGGATTTCGCTGTCGGTCCGGAAGCCGTCTCCATATTTTGGATATGGAGTTTGTTCTGATAAGCATTTGCGTACACTCGAGCGAAGTCGTTCGGGAAAATACACGGGACTAGTGAAACGGTCTGTGAAACGCTTTCCGTCTCGAGTGGCCCGAACCATGCCGTCGAGAGTCGATTTCGTTTGTTAGGGTCTCGAGCTTTTTCGTTGGGAATCTTCTAGTGGGACATGACAGACGTAGTCGTCGTTGGCGGCGGTATCGGCGGACTCTCTGCCGCACACGAACTCGCCGAACGCGGATTCGACGTGACGGTCCTCGAGGCGGCCGACCGCTTCGGTGGCAAAGCTCGATCAGTCCCAGTCGATGATGGGGAAGCGCCACTGCACGGGGAACACGGATTCCGGTTCTTTCCAGCCTTCTATCGCCACGTCATCGACACGATGACCCGAATCCCGGACGGAACCGGAACCGTCGAGGACAATCTGGTCGAAACGGAAGCAACCCTCATCGCGAGCACCCATCGGCCCGATATCGTCGCGAACACGCGAACGCCTGCAACGGTTTCCGAGTGGCTCGAGGCACTCAGACCCGCTTTCGCTGAAGACCTCCCGCCAGCGGACGTCAGATTCCTGGTCGAGCGCCTGCTGTACGTCCTGACCGCCTGTGAGGAACGACGTGAACACGAACTCGATGATATCTCCTGGTGGGAGTTTATCGACGCCGACAACCGCTCCCAGGAGTTCCGAGAGCGACTGGCCTTTGCCGTCCAGTCGTTGGTTGCTTTGCGGCCACAACTCGGAAGTGCCCGGACCATCGGGACGATCTACTTGCAACTGCTGTTCGGACAACTCGATCCCCGGAGACCGGCCGAGCGAATTCTCAACGCCCCCACGAGCGAGGCCTGGATCGACCCCTGGACGACGTACCTCGAGTCACTCGACGTTGCGCTCCGTGCAGAAACACCAGCACAGGAGCTATTGTTCGACGGTCGCCGGGTGACTGGCGTTTCCCTCGCCACCGGCGAGACCGTGGTCGGCGACGAGTACGTCCTCGCCGTTCCCGTCGAGGTCGCTCCGTCGTTTTTCACCTCCGAACTCACGCGAGCGGCTCCCGCGCTCGGTCGAATCGACCAGCTCGATACGGCCTGGATGAACGGCATCCAGTACTTCCTCACCGAGGACGTCGAAATCACTCGCGGCCACCAAGTGTACGCCGACGCCCCGTGGGCGTTGACCTCGATTTCACAGCGCCAGTTCTGGCCCGAGTTCGACGTCGAAACCCGCGGCCCCGACGGCGTCAACGGCGTGCTTTCGGTCATCGCCTCCGATTGGGATACGCCCGGAATCCTGTACGACAAACCCGCCAGACACTGTACCCGTGAGGAGATAGCCATGGAAATTTGGGCACAGCTCAAAGCCCACCTGAACACCGCCGAAACGACCCTGAGCGACGAAATTCTCGTCGACTGGTTCCTCGACCCGGCACTGGTCGAAACCGACGACGGGGTCGAGAACCGCTCACCGCTGTTGATCAACACGGTTGGGTCACTCCGGAACCGTCCACCCGCAGACGTTGGGATCGAAAACCTCACACTCGCCAGCGATTACGTCCGCACCAACAGTGACCTCGCGTCGATGGAGTCGGCCAACGAAGCGGGCCGGCGAGCAGCAAATGCGATCTTCGAACGCCACGGACGTTATGAGCGGGCGCAGGTCTGGTCGCTCGAGGAACCGGCCGTCTTCGAACCGTTCAAACGCCAGGATCAGATCCGATACCGACTCGGATTGCCCCATCCAGCTACGGTCACGCACTCGATCCGGGGTGTCTCGAGCGATATACAAAAATTAATAGCCAATATGTAGTAAGCTAGTATGAATAGCATAGTTTCAATCGCAAATTGGTAGCACTCACGAATGGTGAGGGCTCCGGTATATTTTCTAGCGTTCTATTTCCGATTAATAATCATAACTCTGACATACTTTTCCGTGACAGGATAGGCTACTTTCAGGTAACTTTGTAGTTACCCTCCAGTAAGTGTAATATTTCCGGTAACTTTATTGTGGGCGTATGTCTTCGGTATGCATGCAACAGTCTGCAGCAGGGACAAAAGGAGTAAACGGCACATCGGTCGGCAGACGACGATTTCTCGCAACCACGGCAAGCATCAGCGCTGGGTCGATAGTAGGGCTCTCGAGCGTCGGCACCGTCCGAGCCAGCGGAAACGAACTGTGGTCGTTCCAGACCGATGATTTGGTCACTGGCTCTCCGACGGTCGTCGACGGGACGGTTTACGTTGGCAGTAGCGATCACAACGTCTACGCGGTCGATACAACCAGCGGCGAAGAAGTCTGGTCGTTCGAAACCGGTGACACCGTCTGGTCGTCACCCAACGTCGTCGACGGGAGGGTGTACGTTGGCAGTGGTGACCACAACGTCTACGCGTTGGAAGCGGCAACTGGTGAGGAAGTCTGGTCGTTCGAAACGGGCGACAGCGTGGGATCTTCTCCGTCGGTGTTCGACGGCGTCGTCTACGTCACTAGCCAGGATGGTAACGCGTACGCCATGGATTCGACAACCGGCGATGAGGACTGGTCGTTCGAAACCGATAGTTGGTTTTCCGATGCCCCCGTGGTCGTGGACGAGACAGTGTTCGTCGCCTCTAACGATCATACACTGTACGCCCTGGATACAACCACTGGCGACGAAAACTGGTCGTTCGAACTCGAGAGTGGAATACCCAGCACACCAACAGTAGTCGGTGAAACTGTCTATTTCGGATTCTTTGACCATGTTTATGCGGCTGACGTAACTGCGGGTGAAGAGCTATGGTCGTTCCAGATCGACGGTCCATTAGATTCCTCGCCGACGGTGGCAGACGGGACAGTCTACGTCGGGAGTACAGACGCCAATGTGTACGCGCTGGACGCCAGCGATGGAGCAAAGGTCTGGTCCTTCGAAACCGGCCGCTGGGTTTATTCGTCGCCAACGGTAGCAGATGGAACGGTCTTCATCGGTAGTCACGATCGCCACGTGTACGCACTCGATGCAACAGACGGAGCGGAGGTCTGGTCGTTCGAAACCGGCGGTCAGGTCGATTCGTCACCGACAGTGGCCGACGGAGTACTTTACGTCGGCAGTCGCGACGGCAACGTGTACGCACTGGACGCGGGTGTCTCGGGCTCGAGTGAGTGCTCTCGAGTAGCACAGGGTTCCCTGGGACACCACGACGAATGGGCCAGTGTCGCCGCTACTGCCGAAACGGAAACTGATTCCGATGGTTCCGACGAGAGTACACCGAGTGGCGACGACACAGACGACGGAGAAACAGCCGGTAGTGACCGTGATGGAAACGGAGTGACCGATGACAGTGAGCCAGACGATGGACTCCCAGGATTCGGTATCGGTAGCGCATTCGCCGGACTGGGCGGCGCTGCCTACATGATGAGACGACGGTTCAACAACGATTCCGAGTAACGAGAGATTGTTCAAAGGGAGTCTGGACTCGAGGGAGTGGGTGCAAATATAGTAGCCAGTGAAACGATTTGCACACCTACCGCGACACCCGCTTGCGATAGGGTGTGCAATGACTTTCACTGGCTACTATAGATGAGGACTGGGAACCCCCGTCGTCAACGTATGACGATTAACCACACTCGAGGCGGGACAGTTACCATGTGGTGACTGTGTCAGTTACTTCCTGGTTAGCGTGAAGCTATATCTTTTGAGAGAGTTATCCCAGCATGTATTATCAGGAGAAGCAAACCCCATTACTGATCCGGATTTTTGCCATCGTATTTTCGGTTCTCATGGTCGGCTCTATCGTCGTTCCTTTCGTATCTATTACTGGTTCTGCCAACATCACAGAGGACTGTCTTGTCGTGGGTCCGGGTGAGAGTATCCAGGACGCCATCGACGCGGCAGACCCCTGGGACACGATTTGCGTGGGGACGGGAACGTACGACGAGAACCTGCAGGTGACGACTGAGGGGGTCACCATTGCGGCGACATCGGGAGCCAACCCGGTGTTGCAGGGTTCTTCAGGGACGGGTGTCCACATCGACGGTGCATCCAACGTCACCGTCGAGGGCCTCGAGATCCGCGGGTACGCTACCGGGGTCCGGATCGAGAACAGTCCGAACGCGACCATCGCATCGAATACGATCACCGAGAACGATCAGGCGATTCGCGACTTCGATACCACCTCACACGATATGGTGATCGTCGACAACGTCATCGAACACAATCCGATTCGGGGCGTCTCTATCCAGGGAAGCGATCGCGTCCAGATCACCGGGAACCACCTCGAGGCGAACGGTAACTCGGCATCCGGCACGGGACTCGGGATCTACATTCGAGGCGGGGCCGGTGGTGAGGAAGTCACGATCGAAGGGAACACGATCGCGAACCACGACGGGGGGCTCTCCGTCTGGACGCCCAATGCAGTAATCAGCGAAAATACGATCACCGATCACACGGTGTACGGCATCAACCTCAGAACTGGGCTAAACTCCCAGAACGCACACGACGCCGTCGTCGAGAGCAACACCTTCGACAACGAGGGAACGAGCATCCAGGCGTCGTCGGTCCGGAATACGGAGGTCCGGAACAACACCTTCTCAGGACAGGGGACCGACGTTGATTTCGGATCGGTCCGGGACGCCGTGATTATTGACAACGATTTTTCGACCGGAATTCTACTCAGCGGAGGTACGCTCGCCCACTTCGATCACGATGCATCCGGAAACACGATCGGCGGCGGTCCGTTCGTCTACATGACCGGAGAGGACGACCCTGCGATCCCGACTGACGCTGGACAGATCATCGTCGTCGATTCGACGAACGTCGACGTCAGTGGATTCGAGATCGATGGAGTCGCCGCGGGGATCCAGATCGCGTACAGCCCCGGCGTCGTCGTCACGGACAACACCGTGACGAACACCACCGGACACGGCATCCGGCTCTGGGCCTCGAGCGGGGCAGTCGTCGAAGACAACGTCGTCAGCCATGCAATGCTCGGATCGGATACTTCGGGCCCGGCAATCGGTGTCAGCGGGTCCTCGGGTGCAACGGTCGCCAACAACGACATCACGGAGACTGACGGACGAGCGCTCAGGGTAACGAGTTCTTCGAACGCGGAAATCCGGGGGAACACACTCACCGACAATTACGGCGGGCTATTCCTGTCCGGTTCTGATGACGCGACGGTCGCGGATAACACGATCTCAGGGACTCACCACGGCGGCGGTAACGTCGGGAGTTTCCGATCTGCGATCCTCGTGACCAGCGGCGAACGAATTCAGTTCACGGGTAACCACATCCACGACAACGCCGGGAACGGAATCCACGACAACCGCGGTCCTGGCGCGCGATATGCCGTGATGACTGACAACGTCATCACGAATAACGGAAACGACGGTATCTACTGGCGGAACAGTCGCGATGCGACGTTCACCAACAACACCGTCTCGAACAACGACCGGGCCGGGATCGCCGGGCCCTTCGGAGCCACGGTCACTGAGAATACGGTTGAACACAACTCGGGGGCGGGGATCGACGTCTCGCACGAGTCGCTCGTCGAGGCGAACCTCGTCCATAACAACGCCGGGAACGGCGTGATGGTCAATCGGAACGCTGTCGTCCGCGACAACACGATCACCGACAGCGAAGGTGCAGGGATTTTCCTTCGATACTTTGGTGACCAGATCATCGAGAACAACGATATTAGCGGCCACGATACCGACCTGGTCATCTTCGAAACCGAAGCCGTCACCGTTCGGGACAACACGTTCGAGACGGGCGTCCTGCTGATCTCGAGTTCGAACCCTTACTCGACGCTCGAGGAGGATCTTTCGACTCACTCGTTCAGCGGGAACACCGTTGCCGGCAAGGAACTGTACTACGAGACGGGCGTGGACAATCCCCAAATTCCCGCCGACCCCGGACAAGTAATCATCGTTAACTCAACCAGCGTTACGGTGAGCGACCTCGAGTTCGATGGCGTGACGGCACCGATTCAGATCGCGTTCAGTGACGCGACCGTCACGAACAACACGGTCTCCAACAGCACGGGCTCTACCGTCCAGCGAGTGGGAGCGATCACGCTCTGGGCGTCCGATAACAGCCTCGTTGCCGACAACGTGGTGACTTCGAGTGCGTACGACGGCCTGCGAGTCGTCGAGAGTGAGGGTGTCGACCTCGCGCGAAACACGGTTACCGACGGCGATCGAAACGGGATCCGCCTCGAGGGTGCGACGAACACGACTATTACCAACGATACGATCAGCAACGTCGGCTCACGCGGACTCTACGCCGAACGAAGTGCCGGTCTCGTACTCGACGGCGTCACCGTCGAGAACAGCGGTGGTGACGGGGTTTCTCTGGACAGGCAAGCGACGATCCGCGAGTTAACGATCGTCGCAAGCGGTAATGATGGCCTCTCGCTTGGCAGCGGTACTGGGACCCACATCGAGAACAGCACGATCACAGACAGCGGAAACAGCGGCGTCCGGGCGACTAGAGCGGACTACGCAACCCTATCCGACAATAGCGTCACCGGTAACGCCGCAACGGGAATCGACCTTGGGTGGAGTGGAATCGAAGGGATCGAGCTCACGTCGAACACCGTCAGCGGCAACCAGATCGGGGTCAGGGTAACCAACGACGTCGTCGTGACTGACAACGTAATTGCCGACAACGTCGATGCCGGGATACTCGTGTCATTCCAGCCCGACGGGATACAGATTAACGGAAACGAACTCGAGAACAACGGTATCGGCGTCGATTACGACCGCGGCACGTGGAGCAACTACGAGCCGGTGGATGCGACCAACAACTGGTGGGGCGCAGCTAACGGCCCGAGCGGCGGGGTCACAGATCCCGTCACCGGAACGGTAGCGAACGGCGACGGCGATAGCGTCACCGAAAACGTTCGGTTCGAGCCGTGGGTCGGAGACAACGTGGCGATCGTCGACGTTACACTGGACAAGACCGAGGTTGGAGTCGACGAAGACGTACTCGTTACGACGATCCTCGAGAACACCGGCAGCGAGACGGCGAGCATCACGCTCTCGCTGGAAGTCGATGGGGCAACTGTCGATAGCCTGAGCGTCCCGGTGGACGCAGGCGAGACCGATACCGCCGAGTTCGTCCATAGCTTCGGTGAGGACGGTGAGTACGTCGTGAGTGTCAACGGCGTCGCGGCTGGAACCGTCACCGTCGTGGCCGAATCGGTCGACATCACGTACGCCGATCTCAGCCTCTCGTCGACGGATCTGTACACCGGCTCGACGGTGGTCGTGAGCGCTACCGTGGAAAACGAGGGAAGCGAGGACGGTTCCTACGAATCGCTCCTGAGCGCCGATGGCACGGTCGTTGACCAACAGAGCGGAACACTTGCCCCCGGCGAGTCGCGAACGCTGACCTTCTTCACCCAGCTCGAGACGAGCGGCGAAATCGAGGTCACGGTCGCCGACCTTCCGGCGGAGACGGTTACCGTAACGGCCGCGTGGACCCAGGAGGGCTTTGGTGACAACAACGTCGGCCACGGCGCTGAGCTAACTGGGCCAGTCCTCTCGCCCGACGAGCAGTGGCAATACACTGCGGGCAGCCAGAGTTGGCACTACGTCCGCTCCGCTCCCGCCGTCGTTGACGGGGTCGTCTACGTCGGAAGCTGGCCACCGATGGTCCACGCCGTTGACGCGGCAACCGGCGAGGCCATCTGGACCGTCGACACCGATGGAGCGGTTGTCACCGCGCCCGCAGTCGCTGATGGCGTCGTTTACGCGACGAGCAACCTCGGAACGGTCTACGCGATCGACGTCGACGATGGAACCATCCTGTGGAGCGAGTCGATCGGCGAACCGCTCACCTCGCCGCGGATCGTCGGCGGAGAGCTGTACGTCGGCAGCGAGGACGGGAGCCTCTACGCGCTGGACCCGGTGGACGGATCGGAGCTGTGGAGCTTCGACACGGACCGAAAAATCGACACGACACCTGCCGTCGCGAACGGCGTCGTCTACGTCGCGACCAGCCCCAGATCGGGGCAGCCGATAGACGAGCGAGTGTACGCCATCGAGGCGGCAAGCGGAACGGAACTGTGGAATGCTGACGAACCGGTGCTGGTCAATACGGCACTGACCACCGTCGACGGCGTCGTCTACGTCGCAGACTTCACCGGAATCGTTTACGCGTACGATGCGGAAGACGGCACGCTGCTGTGGGATTCGCCAGTAAGCGCGAGCGCGATCAACGGCGCACCGGCCGTCGCCGAGGGCGTCGTCTACGTCGGCAGCAACGACAACCACGTCTACGCACTCGAGGTAGACACCGGAACCGAGCTGTGGAGCTTCGAGACCGGTGGCGACGTTCGATCCTCGCCTGCGGTGGCGAACGGTGTCGTCTACGTCGGCAGTTTCGACGATCACCTCTACGCGCTCAACGCGAACACCGGCGACGAACTCTGGGCATTCGAGACCGGAGACAGCGTCTGGTCCTCACCAGCCGTGCTCGACGGCGTCGTCTACGTCGGTAGCCAGGACGGTCGCCTCTACGCAATCGGCGAAGGCGAGCTTCCAGCGGCGTTTACGATCATCGAGGCCTTCGTCTCGGACCGGACGGTAGTCGTCGGCGAGTCAGTGGACACCACCGTCCAGGTAATGAACCAGGGTGGCTCAGCGGGCGAGTACACGGCTGAACTGCAGGTCGATGGGGTCCCCGTCGCAACCGAGACTGCGACGATCGAAGCCGGAGAGATCGTAACCCTCACGCTCACCCACCAGTTCGACGACCCGGGCACCTACCCCATCGCCGTCGACGGCATTAGTCTGGGATCGATAGACGTGATGGCTGGTGCACAGGAGCCGTTCTTCGCGGTGACGATCGACGGCACCAACACGCCGGTAACCGAAGGCGACGCGCTCGAGGTGGACGTGACCGTCCAGAACACCGGTACCGTTGCCGGGACGCAGACGGTGTTGCTGGTGCCCGATAACGGAGAAGCGATCGTGGATGCTTTCGATTCCCAGAGCGTCTCGCTCGATCCGGGCGAGGAAACGTCGTTCACGCTCTCGTGGGCGACTGCGGACGGCGACGCGGGTGAAGATATTCCACTCGCCGTCACGAGCAACGATGCCACAGCAACCACGACAGTGACCGTTACCGGGGCGGCATCCGCCCCGACGCCGTCACCAACACCCTCGCCCGATCCCGCGTTCTTCGCAGTGACGATCGACGATGCTCCCTCCCCGATCCTCAGCGGTGAAGTCCTCGCCGTCACCGCGACGGTCGAGAACACCGGCGACTCCGCAGGCACACAGACGATCGAACTGGTCGTCGACGGAACCGTCGTGGACGCGACGAGCCTCACGCTCGATACGGGCGAGTCGGCACAGCTCCCGCTGTCGTGGACAACTCCGGATGCGGGAGACGAGGTCGATATCGAAGTCAGGAGTGACGACGACGTCGATTCGGCCACCGTGGTCGTCGAGGATGTCGATCCCGAAGCGAACATCATCCTCTACGGCGCAAGCGCGGACCGCGATCACGTGACGATCGGCCAGTCAGTCGTCGTGACGGCGGACCTCTACAATGCGGGAGACCTCGCCGGGAGCCGGACCATCGCGCTTTCGGTTGACGGCGACGTCGTCGACGAGACGACAGTCACCGTCCGTCCTGGAATCGCCCGGGGCGGCGTCGAACTCGTCTGGACACCCCAGGAAGACGACCTTCCAGCCGGTGAGGACACCATGGACGTGACGCTCTCTGTCGACGGGCTGTTCGTCGAGACAGTGACGGTCGAACACCAGTACACGGACATTCGGGTTATCGCTGCTTCCGCATCCGAAGTCGAGCTGGTCGCAGGCGAGCAGCTGTACGTCGTCGGGAGCATCCACCAGGCGGGCACTATCGAGGGTCCCGAGACGATCGAACTCACTGCGACCAACATCGATACCGGCGAGTCTGCGGTCGTCGGTACCCAGGAGGTAACGCTCTCGCCTGGATTCTACCACCTCGGCGCACTCAACGTCACCTTCCAGCCGGAGCATGCTGGGACCTACGACCTCGAGCTCGGTGGCCGCTCGGCCGGCACCGTGGAGGTTCAGCCAGCGTTCTCCGACATTCAGGTGATCGCAGCGTCACCCTCCGCAATCGAGCTGGTCGCAGGCGAACAGCTGTACGTCATCGGGAGCATCTACCAGGCGGGCACTATCGAGGGTCCCGAAACGATCGAGCTCACCGCGACCAACGTCGACACCGGCGAGACTGCGGTCGTCGGTACCCAGGAGGTAACGCTCTCACCGGGATTCTACCACCTCGGCGCACTCAACGTCACCTTCCAGCCGGAGAGTGCTGGAACGTACGACCTCGAGCTCGGTAGCCGCTCTGCCGGAACCGTGGAGGTCGAAGCGGCCGTCTCGGACATTCAAGTGATTGCAGCATCGGCCTCAGCGGTCGAACTGGTCGAAGGCGAACAGCTGTACGTCATCGGGAGCATCTACCAGGCGGGAACCGTCGAAGGGCCCGAGACGATCGAGCTCACCGCGACCAACGTCGACACCGGCCAGACAACGGTCGTCGGAAGCCAGGACGTGAGCCTTTCGCCCGGCTTCTACCATCTGGGAGTCCTCAACGTCACCTTCCAGCCGGAGAGTGCTGGGACCTACGACCTCGAGCTCGGTGGACGGAGCGCCGGAACCGTGGAGGTCGAAGCGGCCATCTCGGACATTCAGGTGATCGCAGCATCGGTCTCGGCAGTCGAGCTGGTCGAGGGCGAAGCGGCCTACGTCATCGGGAGTATCTATCAGGCCGGAACTGTCGAAGGGACCGAAACGATCGAACTCACCGCGACCAACGTCGATACTGGCCAGACAACGGTCGTCGGAAGCCAGGACGTGAGCCTTTCGCCCGGCTACTACCATCTCGGTGCGCTCAACGTCACCTATCAGCCCGACCATCCCGGAACCTACGACCTCGAGCTCGGCGGACGAAACGCGGGGACGGTCACCGTCGCGGAATCCGAAAGCGACATCGTGGTCATCGCCGCGTCAGTGTCGGACGTCGAACTGATCGAGGGCGAGGGGACGTACGTCATCGGGAGCATCTATCAGGCAGGCACGGCAGAGGGTCCAGAAACGATCGAACTCACCGCGACCAACGTCGACACCGGCGAGACGGAAGTCGTCGGGAGCCAGCAGGTAACGCTCGCTCCCGGCTACTACCACCTCGGCGCGCTCAACGTCACCTTCCAGCCGGAGAGTGCCGGGACGTACGAGCTGGAACTCGGCGGCCGAGAAGCAGGAACCGTCGCGGTCGACGAAGCGCTCACCGACATTCAGGTGATCGGGACCTCGGTTTCGGCCGTCGAACTGATCGAAGGTGAACAGCTGTACGTCATCGGGAGCATCTACCAGGCCGGTAACGTCGAAGGAACCCAGACGATCGAGCTCACCGCGACCAACGTCGACACCGGCGAGACGACCGTCGTCGGAAGCCAGGACGTGAGCCTCGCGCCCGGCTACTACCACCTCGGTGCCCTCAACGTCACCTATCAGCCAGAGAGCGCCGGCACCTACCAGCTCTCGCTCGGTGACCGCAACGCCGGAACGGTTGAGGTCGAAGCGGCGTTCTCCGACATTCGAGTGATCGCGGCGTCTCCCTCCGAGATCGAGCTGGTCGCAGACGAACAGCTGTACGTCATCGGGAGCATCTATCAGGCCGGAACGGTCGAAGGCACTGAAACGGTCGAGCTCACCGCAACGAATCAGGAAACCGGCGAGACAACGGTCGTCGGGAGCCAGGACGTGAGTCTCGCGCCCGGCTACTACCACCTCGGCGCACTCAACGTCACCTTCCAGCCCGACGCCCCAGGGACCTACGACCTCGAGCTCGGTGGCCGATCGGCTGGCACTGTCGAGGTCGAGCCAGCGTTCTCCGATATCAAAGTGATCGCGGCGTCACCCTCCGCGATCGAGGTAATCGAAGGCGAACAACTGTACGTCATCGGGAGCATCTATCAGGCGGGTACGGTCGAAGGCACTGAAACGATCGAACTCACCGCGACCAACGTCGACACCGATGAGACGGAAGTCGTCGGTACGCAGGACGTGAGCCTGGCACCCGGGTTCTATCACCTCGGCGCGCTAAACGTCTCCGCTCAGTTCGACGCCCCCGGGACCTACGACCTCGAGCTCGGTGGCCGCTCGGCTGGTACCGTCGAGGTCCAGCCCGCCGTCTCCGATATCAGAGTGATCGCGGCGTCGCCCTCCGCGATAGAAACGGTCGCGGGCGAACAGCTGTACGTCATCGGCAGTATCTATCAGGCGGGAACCGTCGAAGGTCCCGAGACGATCGAACTCACCGCGACCAACGTCGATACCGGCGAGTCTGCAGTCGTGGGCACGCAAAAAGTGAGCCTGAGGCCCGGATTTTACCACCTGGGCGCGCTCAACGTCTCCGCCCAGATCACCACCGTGGGAACGTACGATCTCGAACTCGGCGAACGTGATGCAGGCACCGTGACGGTCACGCCAGCGAGCATCGATCCGTCGGTTGCTGCCGTCATCGGTCATTCGACAGGCATCGACCTCGACACCGGCGACGAACTCGTCTTCGCGAGCGACGAGGCAACCGTCGAAGTAGACGTGACGGCGGATCTCGACGTGGCCGACGTGACGCTGCTCGTCGAGTCGCTCGAGACCAGCTACGCCGTCAGCACCGCTGGAACCCACCAGGACGGGGACCGATGGATTATCGACGTCCCGATATGGAACATACCGGATGACGGCCGCTACTCGCTGTCGGTGTTCGCCGTGGATGTCATCGGAACGGCTGGCATGGACGTCGCCGATGAGATACTCGTCGTCGACCGCAACGGCCCTTCGATGGCCGCCAGTCTCGAAGACGTCACCATGTCGGATGCGACACTCGTCGTCGAGAGTGACGAGCCGCTGTCTGGCGTCCCGACGGTCGTCGCCGAGTTCGTCGCCCCGGACGGCACGACCTCGCCCGCAACGGTGACGATGGACGACGCTGGTCCCTCGCCGACGCGTTTCACCGGCACCCTCGTAGTGGACGAGCCCGGTGAGTACGTCGTGACCGTCACCGGAACCGACAGGGCCGGAAACGAGGCGACCGACGAAGCCTCAGTCGTCGTCCACACGAAGTTCACCCTCGCAGACGGGCGGATAACGTTCCCGTCCGGTTCCTCGATCGATTTCGATCTGATCGACGACGCCGACCAGGCGATCAAGTCCCAGGAGCTGTTCCTGGCACTGTCGGAAAATGAGATGAATCCGAACGTCAATGGTGGTGACCTCGGCGTCGGATTCATGACGGCCGATATGGACAGTTTCATCGATTACTACCTCGAGGAAGGGACAATCGAAAGCGCGACGATCTCGATGGCTATCGACGAGGAATCGCTTCCATCCGGTGTCAGTGCCGACGCCGCACAGATGCACTACTACGATGCATCCACAGACCAGTGGGACCCGGTCGAAACCGAGGTTACCGTCGTCGATGATACACCGTTCCTCGTTTCGACAGTGACGCACTTCTCGACGTACGGTGCGTTGATCGCCGACGATGAACCGCCTCGACTCGTCGATATCTCGACGTTCGAGTCGGCCGACGGCGTCACTGTCCGATTCGAGTACGAGGATGCACTATCGGGCGTGGACGTGCGCTCGGTGTCCCTGCTACAGGACGGGACTGACGTGACTGCAAACGGGCAGATTACGTCGTCCGCCGCCGAGTACACCGTCGAATCTACCGCCGGCACCTCACACACAATTGCGGTTGTCGTGGGAGATAACGCAGGCAACGACGCGACGTACGAGACGACCGTCACGTTCCCTGTATCAGATTCCGATTCGGTATCCGAAGATGCCACTGATACGGATGGGGATTCGACAAGCGAACACGACACCGAACAGGAAGACGATGGAGATACGGATACGACGAGTCAACACGACACCGAAACCGATCACGATCGCGACTCCAGTATTCCCGGTTTCGGCGCGTTGGCAGCGCTGCTCGCACTGTCTCTCGTCGCACTGCTGTCCAGACATCGGCAGGATTAGTCATCGACCCACGACTGATGTCGTGGGCTTCCTCCTCGCATTTCTGTGAGGACGTGGCCCTTGTCGCCCTGGGTGCGAGAGGAAACGAGTAAAGGAGTCGCTCGAGGCGGTTATGGAAAATATATAGCGATAATATATTTATCACGAACTACCGTCCGAACGCATCTTCCAACCGATCACGCATAAATTTACGCCGATACCTCCGTCGTTCGGCTTCCGAGAGATAATTGTTCAACACGACGGAGGGGTCCGAACTCCCCTGCTCGCCAGCGATGACATTGAGGCTGTCGAGCAGTTGCTTCTGCGCCTTGAGATACGTCGTGTACCAGAACCGACGTCCCATCTTAGAGGTGGGCACCTCTCCATCAACCCGCACCTCGGCTCGATGGGCGAGTTTCTGGAATCGACGTTGTACAGTCTCACCGATGATATGACCACTGTTGGAAGCCCTCGAGGGGAGTACGTACCCGTTCCAGTCCCGATCACGGCCACCCAGCCAGTCGATTCGATCAACCAGTTCATCGACGCCGTACAACAGGGCAACCGTACCAGGGCCGTTCTTTCGGTTCTCGAACGCAATATGTGGGTCGTCGGTCTCGAGGACGAGCTGGGAGTGATGCAGCGAGGCCACCTCGTTTCGCCTGAGCCCCCAGGCACACAGGCCCAAGACGATAAGTTTCTCCCCCGGATCGACGGCTGCTTTGTACAGACGACGAACCTGTCGCGTAGTGAGCGGCTGGTTGTTCGGATCGCCGCGTTGCCAGTTGTACTCGGCTTTGATTCCCGCGACAGGGTTGAACGCCGCTTTCGCCCGTCGCTCGAGGTGGTCGTAGAACTGATTCACGTCACCGTAGTACTTCAACTTCGATGCGTCGCTCTCGAGGTCGTGGTGAAACGCATCGAAGACAGCGAGGAGGCGCTGGATTTCTTCCTGCCGATTTGTCCCATCACCCACTCGTGCTACCAGGTCGGCCTGGCCGTGGATATCCGCGTACACGCGGGCGAACTGAGCGAGTCGTGCTCGTTTGGTGTCGACGGTCGACTGGGCGAGCCCTCGACGCCGATCAATCGTTCGGACGTACGCTTCGAGTTCGTCGATGGTCGTTTCGTCGTCTATACCCCAGGTGTAAGCGTCCGAAGAGGCGTCTGTATAGCCGACTGTGGCGAGAAACTGCGAGAGCGTCATATCGTGGTGCTCTCGGAGCGCGTACGCAATCCCAGAGTAGCCTGCTTCGGTAATCTCCTCGTAGGTCGGCTTGCGCTCTGGGTCGAATCCCTCGCGCTTGAGTTCGAGTTCGACGTGAGTGTTCCAGTAATCCTGTAGTTCCTCGAGCGACATTCGTGACCAGTTGATCTGATCTGACTGACTCACCGTTCTACCACCTCGAGTAACCCGAAATCTTCTGTTCTGGTGTATTCCTTATCTCGCATTTTCACGTATTACAGCATACGTGACATTCTAATAAAACTACTGCTTATTGGTTTGTCGCAGTTGAGACAACGGGAATAAGTAAAATACAGAGAACTGGTACGAAGACCGCCATAAACTAAATAACGCTATATCAAATTTGTGAACATCCCGTCCGATTTGGAAGACAGAGTCCTGCAGATCAACACCGACCTGAATCCAATAGAAATGAGGGTGAAAATAACCGATACACCCCATTACTGGTGATGTTTTGCCATAATATGTTGAGGGAGACAGCAGCGTGGCGAGTTTCAAAGATTTTGGAAGATTGAAAATTATTCCTCCGCCGAGCAGAGATCACTACCTTTCCGGCTGGCTCAGTCCAAAACTGAGTACGGTAGTCTTATCGAACAATTGTGACTGGTACCTCAACCCGTTTGACGACTATTTCTGCCGTGCTCCCAATTTGTGGGGCTGGTACTCCGCCTCGACCACGACTCCCGAGTACCACCTGGTCGATATCGTTGTCGTCGACGTAGGCGACAATCGACTGTGCAGGTGAGCCTACCGACGTCGCCGTCGCTACCGAGTGCGACTCGAGTGTATATTGTCGGTTCGCCGACGTACCGGTTGTCGATTCTTCACTCCCCTCGTTGCTCGATTCATCATCACCGAGCTCAGGGTCCGATTTCCGGACGACGTCCACAGGTAAATCCGCAATCGCCGCCTCGAAAAGATCGGCTGCGCGAGCGTGCTGGACCTCGAGCCACCTATCTGTTAGCGGCGTTCGTTCGTCGGTGGCGTGTGGCAAGTCAAACGGGTCGATAGCGTGAAAAAGGACGAGGTCGGCTCCGGGGAACGTCTCGATGGCGTACTCGAATGCCGCCTGCGCCGGATCCGATCCGTCGTGTGGGACAAGTATCGTCAACGTGCCTGTGTCGCGACTGGACATACGCGAGTATTCTCGAGGAACATACAAAGTGTTCCCCCACGAGCGTCGGTCCCCCGCGGAGATCACAAGAGTCGCTACTCGTTCGGACGAAAAATGCTCGAAACCGTTCGCTCGAGGGGAGCTTCACTGGGGAAATCAGGATGGCTACTGGGAAAATCGTCGTTCAATCGGCGTTTGCCATAGATGCCGCACTGGCCTGTTGACTTCGCCAGACCCCCTGCAGATACGCGCCAACGAACATCCCCGCGAGCGCCCAGAGGATGGTCAGGTTACCGATACCGAGACTGGCGTAGGCGGCCCCAGGGCAGATACCCGAGAGGCCCCACCCAACCCCGAAGATCGAGCCACCGATCAGGACGTTCTTGTCGAATGACTTGAGTCGACGACCGTACGTGTCGCCAGTGAGGGGCGCCCGGCCTCGAAGGCGCGGGACGATGGCGAACGCCAGTCCCGTGACGATGGCAGCCCCGAACATGACGAACAGCAGGCCGAAGTCCGTGAACTGCAGGAACTCGAGGACGACCTCGGGTCTGGCCATGTGGCTGAAACCGAGGCCGAACCCGAAGATCAGGCCGCCCACGAAGATAAGCGGCATGAACGCGGGATGGCGTCCCCCTGGCTCGCCGCTCATGGTGACACCCCCAGCGCCACGACGATCTGAGCCGTACCGATCGCGACGGCGAGGAACGTCATCACGCCGACGATCGATGTCTTTGAGGCCGAGCCAACGCCACACACGCCGTGTCCAGAGGTACAGCCCTTCCCGATTCGCGTGCCGATCCCGACGAGGATCCCGCCCAGGAACAGCCGCCAAGGCTGGACGTCGGTGAGCCAGAAGGTGAACCCACCGAGTTCGAACACTTCGCCAGTCGATCCAGGCTGGTAGAGCGAACTCGACAGCACACCCGACTGGAAGGTGAGTGCGTAGACCATCGCCCCCATGATGATGCCGAGAGTGAAGACGATCCGCCAGTCACGAGATGAGCGATAGCGCTGAAATCGGGACTGATCGGAGACGTACGAGAGCGTGGACTCGAGGAACGTGCTTGCCCCGGCGGCGATGCCCGTCCCGACGTAGATGACGACGGCCCCGAGACCGACCAGCAGTCCACCGACAGCATATCTGGAGATGCCGTTCGGGAACAGCTCGGCAGTCAGTAGCGGAATCGTTGATTCAGTAATCACGGTTACGTTGGTTAGTCATCAGCCAACGAGCCCTGACTTGCGGCACAGTTGTTCGGGCCGAGCTCGAGTTCGAATGCTTCGTCGTCGTCGGCCTCCTGCTGGCCGAGGTTGGTCTCGATGATGTCCACGTAGTTGGCCGGACGTGGTGGCATATCCGAGAGGATCAATTCGACGAAGTCGTCTTCTTCCATCGTGAGTGCAGCCATGTTCGAGCGGAGCTCACCAATCGTGGCCGTGTAGGTGCCGTCGTCGGCCGGCACGGCCGAGTCGCTGAAGTGTGCGCCGCCGATGAGGGTCTCTTCGGGCAACGTCAGCACTCGCTCCTGGAGCGATTCGTAGAGCTGGCTCGCGGCCTCGGGTGCGCCGTCGTCGCCTTCTTCGAGGTCCGGTCGGGCAACGCTCTCGATGAACAGCCCGTCACCGGTCGCGAGCAGCGAGTCGTCGATCAGGTACGAGGTCATCCCGGAGGTGTGCCCTGGGGTGTAGACCGTCTCGATGGTTGCGTCACCGACCGCGAACTCGTCTCCGTCTGCCGCCAGCGACATCTCGTCGGCGTAAGTGACACCACGGTCGACGGCGGCGTCAGGAATCACGCCCTCCACACCTTCCTCAGCGAGCGCGCGAACGCCCGAGATGTGATCGGCGTGGATGTGCGTGTCGATGGCGTACTGCAGTTCGACACCGAGGTCGTTGGCGTCCTCGAGGTACCGGTCCGTGAAGGCACGGAGCGGATCGATGACGGCAGCTTCGTCACCGTCGTAGACGAAGTAGCCGAGGCAGCCCGAGGAGGGCCGCTGGTACTGAATAAGCGTGCCCGCGCCGTCGTAGCGTTCGACCTCGACAGCTTCGTAGATTCGCGCCCAACCGTTCATGCCCTCCTCGAGGTGGTTGACGTCGTAGCCACGCTCTTTGAGTCGACCGGCGACGTACTCGCTTGCACCTCCCTTCGCACAGAGGACCGTCACTTCGCGGTCGTCCGGGATCGGCTCGATGATGTCATCGTCGAGTTCATCGTCGAGGAAGTGGAAGTACGGAACGTTGATCGATTCGACGCTGTCGCCCTCGATCTTCCATTCCTCGTAATCACTTCCCATCCGCGCATCGAGCAGGGTGACCGCGTTGCCGGCGTCGATGTCCGCTTTCAGGTCTGCAGGGGTGATTGATTCGATCGGCACATCAGGAGTTGGGAAATCCATCTCGTCCATTGTACATCAACCAGTATTGGCCCCGGATACATAAACATTTGCATAGTAGTTCCCCTAAAGCACAATACTACTCCCGGTAGATTTTCCCAGAGTATATTTCTTTACGCCTGTGGGCGCCAGTAGAGCGAAATATTCACTCGCTGTTGTTCGAGTCTGGTGCAATAATCGATATACTTTTATGTCCAGGGTCGGTATTGTGTTCCAAGTCCAATACGGACCAACTGATACCAATGAGTTCAGAATACAACGTGACCGAGACGCTCGACGTGAAAGGACTGTCATGCCCAATGCCCATCGTCAAAACGAAACAGGCGATTGACGATGTCGAGGCTGGCGGCGTGCTTGAAGTGGTTTCGACCGACTCCGGCTCGATGAGCGACATTCAGGGCTGGGCAGAAGGAACCGACGGCGTCGAACTCCTCGACCAGGTCGAAGGCGACGAACTGTACACCCACTACGTGAAAAAGACTGCATAAAATGAGTGCCGATAACGCCCCACAGCCAGGTGACGGAGAGTTCGACGCTGCCGAGTTAGCAGCGCTACGCGACCGCGTGAACGAACTCGAGGATACCGTCGCAGCGATGGAAACCGACCAGAAGAAGATGACCATCGTCGCTACGCAGGGGAGCTTCGACATGGCGTACCCGCCGTTAATCCTCGCGAGCACGGCCGCGGCCTTCGGCTGGGAGGTCGTCGTCTTCCACACGTTCTGGGGCCTCGATATTCTCCACGAGGAGAAATCCCAGGACCTCAAACTGAGTGCCGTTGGCAACCCGAACATGCCGATGCCGAACGCGCTCGCCGCGCTCCCCGGAATGGACGCGATGGCGACGAAGATGATGGAGAAGAAAATCGACGAGAACGGGACAGCAACCATCGAGGAACTGATCGACCTCTCGCTCGACCAGGGCGTCGACTTGCAGGCCTGCCAGATGACCATCGAACTGATGGGCTACGACGAAGGCGACTTCTACGACGGCGTGACGACCGGTGTCGGCGCGGCAACCGCGATTCAGCACATGGCCGAATCCGACGTCCAATTGCTCGTCTAGACGCGAATCGTGTGCCTCGAGCGATAACGGGTTCACACGAGTGATTCGACACACATCACACCCCCGGAATACACCCACACCAGTCGCTACTGACACAAAACCAGTCCATGCTGACGTTCTCGTTTAGTATACTGTACACCGAACGGTGAAAGCCGTATTTTTATCTCCAGGTCGTCGACATACCCATGCAGTCACTCCGCTGGGTGCAACTCCCTCGAGACGAGATCGACTCGGTCCTGGGGACGGGGGGCGTCGGCGTCCTCTCGTTCGCGACGGATGCAGGGAAGCCACCGTTTTCGATCCCGGTTTCCTACGGATTTTACCCCGAAGATGACAGTTTCTACTTCCACCTCGCCTTCCCACAGGACGACAGTACCAAAGCGGAATTGCTCACCAATCCAGTGACCTTCGTCGTGTACACCCACCCCGAGGAAGGATGGCGAAGCGTCGTCGCAAGCGGTACGCTCGAGGAAATCGACGAGGCTCCCTACGAGTCGATGGCAGTTCAGGCCATGTGGGGCGTCGAAATCCCCGAAGTCGAAGTGTTCGAACGACCTCGTGACGAAATCACATTCCGTGATTTCCGGCTGGTTCCCGATAGGCTAACCGGCCGGAAAGAAATCGAAACCGAAGGCTGAGTGGTTCCCCGCGCCTGAACGGGTGAGCCAACCCGATGGCTTCGGTTCCCTTCTCGACGTTTGAGAGAACTCTAAACGAGAGTGTTGATGTCACGTGCCGGCTCTCACCCCGAGTCGGCACTCGGCGGGAGAGTAGTGGACGATTCTTTCTGCGGACAGCACTGGACGGTACATCTCCGGGCTGAGAGTTGCACACTGACTGTCCAAAAGCGTATCACCCAGCCCGATGATATGAACGTATGTTCGAGACGATTTTACTTCCAACTGACGGCAGCGAGGATGCCGAATCGGCCGCCGACGCTGGCCTCGAGTTAGCGCAGATACACGACGCGGAGGTCCACGTCCTCTGTGTCGCCGAAACCGGCCTCCTCGGGCACGTCCGATTGCCCGGCGATGCCGACAGTGCCGAACACGCCATGCACAGACAGGCCGAAACCTTCGTTTCTCGAGTGGCCGACCGGGCCGGTGATCTGCCCGTCACGACTGCGGTCCGGACCGGGCCACCAGAAACCGAACTGCTCGAGTACGCAAACGAAATCGACGCCGACTTGATCGTGATGGGGACTCGAGGCCGAGGTGGCGTCCACAAACTCGCTATCGGGAGCGTCACCGACCACGTCATTCGGTTCGGCGATATCGACGTGTACGTCCCATCACTCGAGTGACGGTCCCCATAGTAGCCATTGAAAGTCATTTTTCACACTATTACAAGACGGCGTCGTGATAGGTGTGTAAATCGCACAATGGCTCGTGTCAACAACCTCGACCTCAAGGGTCGAGGTTCTCGTCCTGCACCGCCTATAGAACCCTCCCAAACCACGAGTACAGACTCCGAGTACGGACAGTGCCGAATCTCATACGGTCTACTGAAATCGCTTTCAGTGGTCTCCGAACCGGTATGGAATACCACTGACAAAATTATAACAGACCGTACCGAGCGCACCACATGAAGCTTTGCACGGACTTTGAAAACGATCAATACAGGTGGTACACGTATCACTCAGTGCATAATTCGTCTCACTACGACCTCTCCACGTCTCGAGTTGGGTTAACTAGACTGTGCTGGTTCCCACTGACTATCGGTTACGGGATGAGAGAGATGAGTGACTTTTTTACCAGCCTTCGTCCATCTTCCGTCAGTTCGCCCTTTGTTTTTCCGTTCATGATTGAGCCCGGCGCGATCGTGTAGAGTGCCCACGGCATCAGGTACGATGTATCGTTGAATGAGATGCCGGTGAGATGTTCGTCTTTGAGTTCAGGGGTCGTTTGTTGGTACTTTCCGGCACTTGTCCCGATACACATCACGGTACAATCAGTGGCACTAAACGGGTGTGTATCGTGAGGTGAACTACTCCTGCCTACTCAGCCGCTTTCACGGCTTCCTTGAGGCAGGAGCTTCCTGTTTCAACGACACGACTTGCAGACACAGAACGAGCGTCCACAGCGTCCACGAGAACTCCGTTCTCGTGTGGCCCATCAGAACCGACGGTTCTGAGGACAGTCGCAGTCTTCACAGGCGTACCTTTGGAGTGAACCACTCCTAGTTTCTCCAGACCACGCGATTTCACGTTCAATGCGGCGTTCCAATCTCTATCCAACTCGAACCCACACGATGGGCACGAGTGTTCGCGAACCCACAGCGGCTTCGCAGTCTCTACCCCACAACACGCACACTCTTTAGTCGTGCCGCGAGCAGTCACTTCCACGTAGTGTGTGCCGTGCTTGTCACAGTGGTGTTCAAGAATCGAACGGAAATCGCTCCATCCGACCTCGGATTTGTTCCGAGCGTTCCCCTCGGATTCGAGCATCGACTGCACGTCGAGGTTCTCAACGAACACAGCGTCGTACGCTGTCGCGTAGAAGTGCGCGAGCTTGTGCTTGTAATCGCGCTTTTTGTTCGACATCCGAGCGTGAACCTCGGCCACTCGACGGCGTTGTTTCTCCCAGTTGTTCGACTCATATTGCTTGCGAGAGAGCGAGCGTTGCTCGCGTTCGAGTCGCTCTCGCTCATCTGATAAGTCGAGTCGCCCAATGGAAAGCCCGTCAGAATCGTGAACGAAGTTGAGCACACCGAGGTCGAGACCAACCGTGTCCTCTGCATCGATGGCTTCTGGGTCTGGTTTCTCTGGTTCATCGGTGCTGATGCAGAACGAGGCATACCACGCTCCTGTCGGCTCTTTCTTCACCGTGACCTCTTTGATAGCGTCGTGCTCTGGCAGGTTTCGGTGGAGTCGGATTGGAATTTCGAGGGTTTCACCGCGAACCTTTTTGAGTCGCAGAATTGCTCGGTCTCTCGGGCCACTCTTCGTGTCGAGTTCGAAGCCCGATTGCCGATACGTGAAACTCCGGTACTCACGCGGTTTCTTCCAGTTCAACGAGCCAACGCTGTATCCCTTGGCTTTCAGTTTGCCGAGGTTGTTGATGTTGGTTCGGATGCGTTCGACGGCTTTCTGTAACACGGTGGAGTAGACTTGTTTCAGGTCGCTCCACTGTTGTTTGAGTCTGGGGAGGTCGTCTCGGACTTGCCAGACGCGCTGTCGAAGCGTGCCGTCGTCTTCTGGTAGCTTGTTGAATTCGTGGAGTGCGTGGTTGTACACTTGTCGCACGGTGTTACGAGTCCAGTCGAGTCTCTCCCGCTGTTCGCTCGTCGGGAAGAGTCGGTATTTTGGACTGTACACCATGTGACTTGCTTTCGTCTTTGGATTATAGTTAGTTAACTGCTCTGATTAGAGTGGTTGTGAGTCGGGCGGGCACTGTATCCCCTCCCTGCTCACTCGCCTTCGGCTCGTTCCCTGAGGAAGGGGGCTTAGCGCCCTCTACTTCAGCTAAGACAACAATTGGTCTCTGAGGATGAGCACCTGTTGGGTCTTGTGCCCAGCAAACATCACCTGCTGATAGTTTACTCATTTAACTCGTCTTCCAACTCTGCGAGTTCTGCATCGAGTTCCTCGTCAGTGCGACCCTCACCAATTTGTTTCTCGGGTTCTTCGGGAGTGGCGTCCGCATCGCGGTGGTGACCGAACATCATATCTACTTGGTTGAGACTAGAGACGTACCGTCGGATGTCTTCCCGTTCGCTCAGAGCGTAGTAGTAGCCGTCGTCCGTTTTCCCGATATAGCCGTCGTCGTAGAGACGTTTGAGTGTGGTTGTAGCGGTTCCTCGGGGGATGTCGAGGGCTTCCTTGAGATCCTGTGGGGAGTATCCCCACTCAGGATTTTGGTACAGGTACGCCACAATGTCTGACTTCGTGGTTCCTGGCCGAAGGGTAAGTTCGGAGTCGTGGTCTTTGAGGAGTACCGGCATAGTGTACCCAGATGTAGTCGGTTGTATCGTAAAGGTATTTCGGTCAGTTCGCAGCTCTATGGATCGTGGTGAACGATCCTAGGACACGCTAGACCGTATCAGGAATCCTCGCTCGAGGCAACGGCCCGATTTATCGCCACCGTTCGCTCACCGACAGACCAGCCGATGAGCGCCAAGCCCACGTAAACACCGACTGCGAACGGAAGATGTCCGACGGGGACGGCGGACAACGAAAATCCAAGCGTATCCAGAAAGAGGCTGCCGAGAATCGAGAGGACGAACAGCCCGGCACCGTAATCGGTCGCTCCCAGTCGAGGCATCGGATCGGGGTTCGAGAAGAGACGCCCGAGGCTATAGAAAACGAGCGTGAAGCCGATCCAGCCAGCAAAGAGGTACACAGAAGCGACGAACAGTTCCTCGGGGAACACTCGAGGAAGAAACACAAGATGGACGAGACCCGTTACCAGTATCGAACCGACCAGTACCACGAGCAGAACCGGGCTCCGCTGATCAGCGTTCATCGCTCGAGAATACACACACGGACGACATATACCTACTGTCGATTGACCGTTCAATTGGTCTGTTTTCAGTAGCAATTTAATATTGTTTTTGGATCAAGTGCTATTGAACTACAATCATCAGAGTGGAGCCAGGCGAACGTCCTTCCGAGCAATTCTTTGTGAGGACACGGCGCCTCGATCAGCTTTCGTCTCCGATTACCTCGAGTGACACCCGTCACAGACACTTCCACGAGTCTCCGTTCGACTAGCTGCCGTTTTACCGGGAATGGACTCAACGCTGTCCCGGCGGCACCAGCAACACGTTCCCGTTCGCACGGACGATGATGTCCTCGGAGACACTGCCGAGCAAAAGTCGGCGCAGGCGGCTATGCCCTCGAGAGCCGACCAGCGTCGTCGTCGGTTCGAACTCGGCTTCGGCGGCCAGGATTTCGTCCGACGGGTCACCCGACCGCACTTCGTATGTCGTTTCGATACCCCAGTCCTCGAGGGTACCAGCGAGGGTTGCGAGTTCCGCTTCGGGATCTTCATCCTCGGGCAGGCCGGGGTCTTTGGGCGTCTGGACGTGTACCAGGTGCGCCTCCTTGGTCGCATGCCGCAATTGTGTAAACCACTCGAAAGCCTGTTCGGCGTTGTCCGAAAAGTCCGTGGCAAAGAGCATTCGCTGGAACAGATGCTGTCGGAGAACGTCCGGATCCTCGGCTTCGCGTTCGATTCGGTTGACGAGTAACGGTTTCGTCGTCGACCGCGACAGGTTTCGCGCCGTCGAGCCGATCACACGGTTCTCGAGCGGACTCTTCCCGCGTGAGCCGATAATCGTGAGACTCGCTCCAATCGTTTCGGCGATGCCGTTGATTCGTCGGTGTGGGGTGCCGCGCACGACGTGGGTTTCGACGTCGAACCCGTGGTCGGTGATAACCTTCTTGTACCGTTTGAGTGCGCGCTTGCGACGTTTTTCGAAATCGATTCCGGGCATACCCGCATAGACGTTCGAGGGAATAACTGTCACGAGGTGTATCTCCTCGATGCCGATTCGACCGAGACACTGGAGGCAGGTCTCGCTCTCGATGGTCGCCTCACTCGCAGCCGACAGGTCAGTGGCACAGACCGCTTTCATAGTGCATCTACGAACTGGAGCTATAATATTGTTTGGTTTATCCAATACACACCCGTTGCCGTAGGTGCATCTTCTTCGGTTATCATCAGTGAATCACGCATGAGAGCACCTCCATGAGCGCGAAAATATACTAATGGGACGAAACTCATCTTCATCCTCGCTTGTGAAACGTTCTCACGACCAGTTGCGCGCCAGATATACTGTATTCGATGTACAGCACCTCTATATTCAAATAACGTATGGGAATATTTCTATAGGATACCAATCCCATACTCTGCAGTAATATTGTGCTCCAGTCCCAAAAGCGTTATACGTATGCTCGGAGTATCCAGTAGTGAGTAAGAAACCATGATCCGTACACTACTGCGAACCGTGGAGGTGGGATGTCGATGATCGATGTTATCTCAGTCCCTCCCGTCGTGCAAGCCGCACTCCTCGTCGTAATCGTCCTCGTAGAGGCCGTAGGCCTCTACGCTGGGTACGGTGCCCTCGAGCGAGTGGTCGGACCGTCGATTATCGAGACAGTGGAGAACGTCTAAGCAATGGTTGTACTCGGGCTCACGATCGAGCTACTGATCCTGTTCGTCGCCTTCGGCTTCATGGTCGGAGTCTTCTTCGGGTTCTTCGGGATGGGCGGGTCCTTTTTGGTCACGCCAGCCTTGCTCATTCTCGGATACCCTGCTCCCGTCGCTATCGGCAGTTCGATGGCATTCGTCTTCGGGACGGCCATTATCGCCACGATGAAACACCACGACGTCGGTCAAGTCGATTACAAACTCGGCGCGCTGATGTTCGTCGGGATCGCTCTCGGCATCGAAGCCGGAAAGATGGGCGTCTACTTCCTCGAGACACTCGGCCAGGCAGAAATCGTCGTCGGCACCGCGTACGTGTTGTTACTGGGTGCCATCGGTGCGCTGTTCCTTCGCAGTGCACTCGCCGCTGAAGATAACGACGATGACGAGCCAAAAGACGAGGACGATATCCCCGAAATCGCGAAAACGATTAAATCGTACAACATCCCGCCGATGGTGACGCTCACCGACGGCTCGAAGGCCTCGATGTGGACCATTTCCGGCGTCGGTGGCGGCGTCGGTGTCGTCTCAGGATTCCTCGGCGTTGGTGGCGGATTCCTTCGCATGCCCGCGATTTACTACCTGATCGGTGTGCCCCTCGCGGCAGCCGTCGGGACCAGTCTCTTCGGTGCACTCATGTCCGGTGCTGTCGGGTCGTTCACGTACGGTCTCGACGGTGTCGTCGACCTTGGCATCGTGACGGCATTACTCGCCGGGAGCGCACTCGGGGCACGAATTGGCTCCGCCTCGACAGCCTACGTCGATGAGGACGATGTGACGATCTACTTCGGTATCATGCTCATATTGGCCAGTATCGGTGTCGCGTTCGGCGAACTGTCGAACTGGCTCAACATGCCGGTGCTGAATCGAGTCAGCTTCGTCCTCCTTGTCGGCTCCTCAGCGTTCGTCACGGTCGTGATTTTCTACTACGCGATCAAGTCCGTTCGAACGAACGAACACCGTGCAGCCGCGCCTGCGGGAGGGGGCGAGTGACGACCTGCTCTCTCCACCCAGTGACCGAACGCCAGGGTGAGTATCGATGATGCTGATCGCCGTCGTTGCCCTCATCCTGGCGCTCGGTGTCGCTTCTCGAGTGATCGCTGACCGCGTTGGCATCCCCAGCGTGTTGTTCCTGATCATCGCCGGCATCGCAATCGGACCCGAAGTCCTCGGTATCGTCACTCGAGATACCTTCGGCGGCGGCCTCTCCGCGATGGTCGGTGTCAGCGTGGCGATCATCCTGTTCGAAGGTGGGTATCACCTCCACCGCCACAAGCTTCGAGATAGCCCAACAGCTCTCTTGCGGCTGACGACGATCGGGGCACTGATCACCTGGCTCGGAACAGCAGTCGCCGTCGTTTACTTCCTCGAGACCTCCCTCGAGGTCGGCTTGCTCGTTGGCGCACTTCTCATCGCGACGGGACCAACGGTGATCGGCCCAATCTTGCAGGTCGTAACCGTCCGCGATCACGTTGCAGCGGTTCTCGAGGGCGAAGGTGTGATCAACGACGTAACGGCTGCCATCCTCGTTGTCGTCGTGTTCGAGGTACTCATCGTCGGCAGTGGCGGTGTCTTCGCTCTATTTGGGGACTTCGCCATACGTCTAGCTATCGGCCTGGGTGTGGGACTCCTCGTCGCTGCCGCCGTCTGGCTAGTACTCACTCGCGGTCGACTCGCCCCCGGTGACGCACCACTTCACTCGCGACTCATCGTCCTTGCGGCAGTCGTCGTCGCCTACGGTGGCGCAGAACTCGTCGCGAGCGAAACGGGAATCGCCGCTGCCGCGATGGCCGGGTTCGCACTCGGTAACGTCGATCTGCCCCACCACGAGGACGTCATCGACTTCCTCGATGACCTGTCGGTCGTCGTCCTGTCGTTCGTCTTCGTCGCGCTCGCTGCCCTGATCGACTTTTCGGACATCCTCGCACTCGGTGTCGCCGGCGTCGCAATCGTGATCGCAATCACCCTCATCCTTCGGCCGGCGGTCATCTACCTCTCGACGACCCACGAACGATTCACGCGAAACGAGCGCCTCTTCCTGAGCGCGGTCGGCCCGCGGGGCATCATCCCCGCAAGCGTCGCCACGCTGTTTGCCGTCGAACTCCAGGCGCTCGGTCGCCAACAGGAAGCCCAGTTGCTGGCCGGAACCGTCTTCCTCATCATCTTCGCGACGGTTATCCTCCAGGCCGGCCTGGCACCACAGATTGCACGAGCCCTCAACGTTTCACCCATGCGCACACTCATCATTGGCGCGGGACGGGTTGGCCTGTCCCTCGCCGAACGACTCGAAGCAGATGGAGAGAACGTCCTGCTCGTCGATTCGGACCCCGACGCCGTTCACGCGGCTCGAAAGCGGGGTTTCAGAGTCGTCGAAGGGGACGGATCAACCGCCGCGACGCTCAAAGAAGCCGGTATCGAGAACACCAAAACGGTCATCGCCACGACGCCCGACGACGACGTCAACTTGCTCGTCTGTCAGCTCGCCCAAACCACGTTCGATACGGAAACGGTCGCCTCGAGGGTCAACCACCCGGATAATATGGACGCGTTCGAAGCGCTCGGTGTCCAGGCCATCGACCTCTCGATGGCGACCGCCTGGTCGCTCGAGAACGTCCTCGAGCGGCCCTCGCTGTCGGCCTGGATGAACGAACTGGGCCGAACCGGCGACGTTCAAGAAATCGAGGTAACGGCGACGGACCTCGTCGGCCACTCGATTGCCGAGGTCAATGCCGAAATTCCTGACGGCTGTATCGTCGGGTTGTTGACCCACAAGGAGGGCGATACGGAGGTCCCCACGGGCGATCACGAACTGCGCCCCGGCGACCGCGTTACCTTCCTGGGCCAGTCCGGGGCTGTCGACCAGGCTATCAAGCGCTTCCATCCCCACGACTAATCCGAGTATTTGACCCTTTCTCTAGCCAGTGTGTATTTGTATCCAGCCACAAAGCTCGAGAGGCATCTCTCGATTGAGATATTGGACGATGTGGCTCTGTTGAGATCCTCAATGGCTGATAGAATTCGGCTGCTGCATACAGAGCGTGTATGCAGCACGCGCCGATTTGAATCTCTCTACTGACTGCTTCTTAACATTCTCAAGGGCAAGTTTATTAAAACGAACAAGATAACACTACATAAGACAATATGACCTTTTCATTTGACACCACTTACAAAAATTTGGACGCAACCCTCTATTCGAGAGTAACGCCGAAAAGTATCGCTAACCCAGAAATTTTGATTCGTAATCACGGGCTCTGTGCTGACCTTGGATTGGATCCAGCGGAACTCAATGCTACCGTTCTAGCAGGCCAAGACCTCTTAGAAGAACCAATCGCCCAGGCATATGCAGGCCACCAGTATGGGAGTTTTACCGTCCTGGGCGACGGCAGAGCGATGATACTCGGCGAACATGTACACGAGGGTCGTAGATACGATATTCAACTGAAAGGTTCCGGTCGAACGCCGTACTCGGGGAGAGGCGACGGCAACGCAACTGTCAGCTCGATGCTTAGAGAGTATCTGTATTCGTATGCGATGCAGAATCTACAGATCAAAACATCGAGGAGTCTAGCGGTCGTCGAAACTGACGAAGCGATCCGACGACGACGGACGGAACCTGGAGCCATTCTCGTCCGGGTGATGAACAGCCACATTCGATACGGGACCTTCCAGTACGTTGCAGGCCGAGCAGCCGATGAGCTACAGCGATTCACTGACTACGTTATTGACAGACACTACCCACAGCTAACTGCAACGGATCGTCCGTACATCGATTTCTTTGATGCTGTCATGCAGTCGTCGATCGAGATGGTTGTCGACTGGCTGCGTGTCGGATTCGTCCATGGCGTAATGAATACGGACAACATGAGTATCGATGGAGAAACACTTGATTACGGACCCTGTGCGTTCATGAATTACTATGATGATGAGGCGGTCTTCAGCTCGATCGACAAGCACGGGCGATATGCGTTCGGCAATCAGCGACCCATTTTGCGGTGGAATCTCGAACGCCTCGCAGAGGCGCTCCAACCGCTGTGTACACGAACGGCGCTCACGTATGATGAGATCGAAGGTAAACTGGACGAATTTGACGATCGATTCGATGCCCAATACTACACGATGATGCGAAAGAAGCTGGGTATCACCTCGGATGACGGGGAAACGCTCGTCGATGAATTCCTGGAGTGGCTCCGCAAGTCGAACGCAGACTATACCAATACGTTCCTCGAATTAGAGACGCCCGGTACGTTTGATGACCCAGCGTTTGCAACTGCAGAATTCGAACAACTCAGGGATGAACTGGCTGCTGTCGGCCTAGATGAGGAGTTGATGCAGGAAGCCAATCCGCGGTACATTCCCCGCAACTACCTGGTTGAAGAGGCACTGGACGAGTATCTCGAAACTGGGACGCTATCAAAATTCGAACGGTTATTGACCGTGTTGGAAAATCCCTATACATCGAAGGATATCGGTTCACAATTCCAGCAACCACCGCCACGAGAATTCGATACGGAGTATACAACGTACTGTAATACGTGAGCCAATAGTACCAAAGTAGGTATACTCATCAACTCGCCATTGCTCAGACGAGGACCCTATCATCGGGCAAACAGTAGTTACTGTTGATGAACTGCTGGGCATCGCCAATCGAGAGAGCAGTATTCAAAATGCAAGACTCGCGCCTTGTATCTTGCACGCCTCGCTCAACCTATGCCCCAAGTGTCACAACTGGCGTGCAACATCCAGAGCATGTATGTATCACTGGTCTCCGCGCGAGCGAAGCGAGCGCGGTTCCCGGGCAGCGAGGCCGAAGGCCGAGCTGTCCGCCTTTTTCATCGAAGTTTTTGCACCGAGTGGTTCGCCTGTGGCGAACCCGAGGTGGAAAAAGTTCGCGCTGTGTATTCATCACGACTCCTAAAACCTATCACCAACAAAGGGTTTCAACGGAGCCGCCGATTTTAAATTCGACGGTTTCGCAAAAGTAGTCAATGGAACAACAGAGCTGAATGACATAGAGGGGAACCAATATATGATTTCGATATAAAACCTCGAGTATCCCGTGGAGACCGTCTTACTTCTGGCTGTCTGGTTGTTTATCCTAACCCATCTTGATGCGTTACTCGTTATGGGGGCATTTTGTGCGGACAACGATTACCAGATCTGGGAGGTGTTCATCGGGCACTACGTGAGTTTCAGTATCGGCCTGGTCGCTGCGGTCATCGGAGCTATCGTCGCTGCCGAATTCCTCAGGGAGTGGACGTTCATATTGGGAGTCATACCCCTCGGTATCGGCCTCTGGGGACTCATCCGTCGACCGCCAGAGACGAGTGTCGAGCACATCCAGGCCGTGCCGAACACCGTTGGGCGTATCAGTGTAGTGACCATCACCGGAATCGGTCTGACGGGTGAAAACCTCGCGGTGTTTATTCCGTTTTTCGCCGACCTCTCCTCGAGGGAGTTGCTGGCGGTCGTTGGCGTCTACTTGGTAGGTGGATTACTCCTGTTTCTCACCGCTGCCTTGCTCGTCTATCGCGTTGCATTCGACGGGATTTCTGACCGGGTCGACCGTTGGCTCGTTCCCACTGTGCTCGTCTGTGTTGGTGGGTATGTCGTCGTGAGTGGATTGTACATTACGTGAACCGCCTCGGGGTCAAGTGGTTCGAAAGGCCTCGGGCCTTTCGTCATCAAGCGAAACCATCGGTTTCGCGGACATCGCGAAGCTTTGCTTCGCTCAGTCACGGAAGATCGAAGATATTCCGAACGATCCCGAGGCACTCGGCCTGCTTTTTTGTAGAGTACGACGGATGAGGTGACCCGAAATATTTCGTTTTCGAACTTGGAGTCTCTGTCGAGGAGCGCAGTTATGGCCTATAACTCCTCAGTCGGGTCGTAGATCCCACTTTCATCGCTCTCCTCGCCGGTCCATCGGTAGTCGTGAGGTCCTCAACGATATTCGACGTCGCCGGCGATCACCGCCTCGACGTCCGACAGCCGTCGATAGATGTCCTCCTTACTCCCCGTCTTCGGACAGCTGAACCACGAGTACGGGAACGTCGCTCGTGCGCACGATCCGCTCCGTCACACTCCCGATGAGATAACGCGACAGACCGCTGCGCCCGTGTGTCCCCATCACGATCAGATCGGCGGCGGCGTCCTCGGCGTATTCCAGTATCTCCTCGTAGGGCGTTCCTTGGCGGACGACCGTGACGATGTCGACGCCCTCGCGTCGTGCCCGTTCTTCGATCGCCTCGACGGCGCGTTTCGCCTCGTCTTCGAGCGGTTCGATCGTCTCCTCGAAGTCTGCGCTGTCACCCCCGAGATACCCGATCTCGAGTAGTTCGGCGACGTCTATCACGTACAACGCGTGGACGGTCGCGTCGTACTTCCGGGCGATGTCGAGCCCGTTGCCGATCGCGGGGTCCGTCCCTTCGCTTCCATCCGTCGGAATGAGAATTGTTTCGTACATCGGTGCGCGCCCAAACGGCAAGACAGACGGTCCACGAGTGTATAGCTTTTCGCTCGATCCTCCGATCCGCTACGACGGACGAGACGACCACGTGGACGAAAGGATCACCACCGTCCGTATCAATAGTCGGATACCAAATCGTAATCGCGCCCGACGTAGACAGATAGTTGTTGCGCGAGCATCCGGACCTCTATTTCAGTCGCCAATCGGAGCTCGCCGTCCAGACTGAACGGGATGGGGTCGGATTGACGGGCGGCGATCGTAAGCGCCGATCCTTCGCGGCGGGTTATCGGGCCGTCGCCGAATATTCCAGCCATCGTCCGCGAGTCCAACAGATCGGCCCTCGGACGATCTTCGACGATCAAAACGTCGAACCGCCCATCCTCGGGATTCGTCGCCGCGAGCCCCCGAAAAGCCGGGAATCCAGCGGCGTTTCCGACAAACAACAGGAAGACGTCGCCGGACCACCGGTCGTCGGCTCTCCCCTCGTCGCGTATCGTCACTCGCAACGGCCGCCCCTCGTAGTCGGAGAGCAACCGGAGCGCCGTCCGAGCATATGCGAACACACCCAGCCGACGCTTTGCTTCGTCCGTCGTTGTCGTGTTCGCTTCCGCAGTCACCCCGACGAGACAGGTCCCGACGAACGGTTCGTCGTTCGCAACTCCGACGTCGATCCGCCGGGTCTTGCCCCGCTCGATCGTGCGAAATCCCTCCTCGATGTCGGCAATCCCGAGCCGTCTCGCAAAGACATTCGCGGTCCCAGCAGGGACGACCGCACAGTCTACCTCCGCAATAGCTCCGACGTCGTAGAGTCCGGCGACGACTTCGTGTACCGTGCCGTCGCCCCCCGCGACTGCGATCGCGGAAACGCCCGCGTTCGCAGCTCGACGCGCGATCTGTTCGGCGTCGCCGCGGCCTGTTGTCTCGTGAACCTGGAATCCGTGTTCTATTGCACGAGACTCGACAGCGAGGGCGTGATCTTCGTTCCCGCTCACCGGGTTCAAAACGAGGATTCGCTCGGAACCGAACGCATCCGAACCCTCTACCCGGCGGCTACGGCACGTCTCTCCCTTGCCGTCCCGCGATCGCTCCATCGACAGTATATCGTGTGGCGACGCAGATAAAACCGCGTAACGGGACCTCGGCACCAGTCAAAACAGGTTCGGAACCAGCACGTAGCTATAGCCCTGGTGGCGTTGCCTACCGGCACCATGGTGATGCAGATAATCGATTTCTACAGCTCGCTCGAGATGCCGCCGACGCGGTACGAAGAGATCTTTCGAATGCTCGATACCGGTAAGCTCCGCCCCGCCGATGCCATCTCTGGAACCATCGACCTCGAGAGCGTAAACGAAGAACTCGAGGCGATGGCAGACTTCGAGACGGTCAGCAACCGGTCATCGAAGCGTTCTAGAGTCTGAGGGCGCAATTGAGTAACGATTCCAACGGAGCCGAATTGGGAAACACAAGTTGCGATTGGTCCCTCGAGTGGTACTCGACCGAACACCAGTTTCGGAGTCTGCAAGTCGCCCTATCAGGACAAAAACCGCAGCTCATCGGGATTGTGCAATATTCACACAACCCTTATACCAGTGGGGTTCGTATCGCTACTCATGGCAAACTCGATGGCAGAACAACTGCAGCAGGATATGCAGTGTGAAGGCCTGCTGGAGTGTATCCACGGGCTCAAGCAACTCGATAAGGAGTGTTTTCAGGCGCTCGTCCAGAGCGATGACCCGCTGACGATCGACGAAGTCGCTGAGAAAGTGGACCGTGAACGCTCGACGGCTTATCGGGCAATTCAGCGATTGCTCCAGAGTGGCTTCATCCAGAAAGAACAGATCAACTACGAACAGGGTGGATACTACCACGTCTACCGGCCAACCGATCCAGAGCAGATCGCCAACGACATGCAGCGCATGCTCAACGACTGGTACGCCAAAATGGGCCAGTTGATCCAGGAGTTCGAGGACAAATACGACCAGAACATCGAACGACAGTTACAAGCGAACAGCTAGGGTCGTGGCCTTCGATCTGTCACCGGTTACTCGAGACGAACTCGTCACACGAACACTCGAGTTAGTCGGCCACGAGACGTCGAACCCGCCGGGTGACACCCGTGCGATCGTTCGCTCGCTCGAGGACACCGTTTCAGCGTCCGGTCTCGAGACCGAACGATTTGCAAGCGATCCAGCCAAGCCAAACCTGCTCGCGACGATACCCGGAACGCGCGAGGAAACCGTGTTGTATAGCGGCCACCTCGACACCGTCCCCTACGATCCTGACGGATGGTCGTACGACCCGCTCGGCGAACGCGTCGAGGACAGGGTGTACGGACGCGGGACGACGGATATGAAAGGAGCGGTTGCAGCGATGGTCGAACTCGCACGATACTACGCGACGAGCGACGAGAAGCCACCACTCACGCTCACCTTTGCGTTCGTGAGTGATGAAGAAGTCGGCGGCCCTGCCGGTGTGAAGGCACTGCTCGAAGCCGACAAACTCGAGGCGGACGCCTGCGTTATCGGAGAACCGACCTGTACCAGCGATGCGCACTCGGTGACGGTGGCTGACCGGGGCAGCATCTGGCTCACCCTCGAAGCCACGGGCGAGTCGGCACATGGCTCGCGACCAATGCTCGGGACCAACGCGATCGATCGCCTCTGGGGGGCGATTACGAAAGTGCGAACCGGGCTCGAGGATCAGCCGCTGTCGATTCCGCCCGAGGTAGAACCGATTCTCGAGGAGTCACTCGAGTACTACGCACCATCGATGGGGCGGGAGGTCGCGCGCGACCTGTTTCGGTATCCGACGATCAATCTGGGAACGATCGAGGGCGGTGATGCCGTCAACAGCGTTCCCCGGTTCGCTCGAGCGGAACTCGACGTGCGATTGAGCGCCGGTGTCGATACCGAGAGTCTCCTCGAACAAATCCGTTCGTGGGTGGCCGACGTCGAGGGTGTCACCATCGCCGACGTCAGCTGGAGTGTCGGTTCCTCCGAACGGCCGGATAGTCCGCTCGTGACAGCCCTCACTGAGGCGGCTGAAACCGTCCTCGAGACCCGTGTATTCAAACGAAGTGCGACCGGCGGCGGTGACGCAAAGCGATTACGACAGGCAGGCATTCCCACCGTGGAGTTCGCCGTGGCGACGGATACAGTGCATGCCTGTGATGAGTACATCACTGTCGATGCGCTCGCTCGGACGGCGGCAGTCTATCACTCGTTGCCTGCGGTACTTGCGGAGCAATTGGCGTGACACCTCAAGGAACGGTGACGTCCCGTGACTCCCCGAATTGCACATCTTGATCGACAAGCAATATAGCACTATTTGAGCAAAACACCAGAGATAGTCGATTCGTCGAAGCGAGCCACGTTCGACCGCAAACGAAGGGGGCGGCCAATTTCCCACCCAGTATAATGGCCAGAGCTTGATTTTGAGGCGTGTTTTCAACAGTAGAGGAAAAAACGGATTCGGAGGAGTGTATGAAAGGGAGGTGCTGTATTGCACAGTGAACACAAAACCTTTAAACACTGTGAGCTCATACGTGGATGTGATGACAACTGATTCAACTACGAACGATACGACGGCGACAGACCCGGCGTCGTCGCCAGTGTATATCGAAAGCGCAGACCACCTCTCCCAGGTCGTCGACGAGCACGACGTCGTCCTCGTCGACTTTTTCGCCACCTGGTGTGGTCCGTGTCAGATGCTCGAGCCAGTCCTCGAGACGCTAGCAGAAGAAACGGACGCGGTAATCGCCAAAGTCGACGTCGACCAGCTCCAGCAGCTGGCCGCCCACTACGGCGTCCGCGGCGTCCCAACGATCTTGCTCTTTGCGGACGGCCAGCAGGTCGAACAGCACGTCGGCGTCCTGCCAGAGGCACAGATGCGACAGCTGATCGATAACTACACCAACTAAACTCCGCGAAATGACAGAGACACCCCATCAGGACACCCCACGAGAACTCGTCATCGTCGGCTCGGGCGTTGCCGGCCTCTCCGCAGCCGTCTACGCGGCCCGCGCCGACCTCGAGCCGCTGGTTCTCGAGGGGCCGGAACCGGGCGGACAGCTGACGCTCACGACGGAGGTCGAGAACTATCTGGGCTTCCCCGATGGCATCGGCGGGATGGAACTCATCCAGCGCGGCAAACAGCAAGCCGAGCGATTCGGTGCCGAATTTACCCACGGCGAAGTCGAACAGGCCGACCTCGAGGGACGCCCATTCGCCCTCGAGTTGGCCACGGGCGACGTGATTCACACGAAGGCCCTGATCGTCGCCACGGGGGCGAGCGCCCGCTGGGTCGGTGCCGAAAACGAGAGCGAACTCATGGGGTATGGGCTTTCGACATGTGCAACATGTGACGGTGCGTTCCACCGCGGAGACGACGTGCTGGTGATCGGCGGCGGCGACAGCGCGATGGAAGAAGCGCTCTTCCTCACGAAGTTCGCCGACAGCGTGACAGTCGTCCACCGACGGGACGAACTTCGGGCCTCTGACATCATGGCCCGGCGTGCCCGCGAGAACGAGAATATTTCGTTCCGCTGGAACACTGAACTACTCGAGATCCACGGCTCGACCGAAACCGGCGTCACCGGCGCAAGGCTGGTGAGCCATCCGGACGGGCATCCGACGGCGAAAGACGACGGCGTCACCTTCGAGGACGTCGAGGTCGGGGGCATCTTCTACGGTGTCGGCCACGTCCCGAACACCGACTTCCTCGCCGAAACCGGGGTCGACCGAGACGAAACCGGATACATCGTCACGCTCGAGGGCATGACGACCGAAACTGCCGTCGAAGGCGTCTTCGCGGCAGGTGACGTCATGGACCCCGATTACAGACAGGCGATTACGGCCGCGGGGACCGGCAGCATGGCCGCCCTCGACGCCGAAGGCTGGCTCGACGAACAGCCCGAATCAGCTGCCGAGCCCGAAACGGAAGCAGCCAGCCCACAGCTCTAAACGGTTCATAGGGTTTGTTGTATTCGCTTGCTGGTCAGCGACGAACCGAGGTGGTCACTGACCGGGAAACGTTTTCAATTATCCCTATCACTCGCCCTGTCGAGCACGGACGTGGTCCGTTCTCCCCGCTCCACTCGTCACCCGCTATTCGGCGAGCCCCGTATCGCACACGCTCGTTGATCGAGGCAAACGATTACCACCCCCCACACAACTATTGACACAACGATGAACTTCGAGACACTCCGTGCCGATATCCCGGCACTCGAGCGAGGCATTTACCTCAACACCGGCGCAGGCGGCCCGAGCCCACGTCGAGTCGTCGACGCCGCAACGAAAGCACTCGAGGCCCACGAGTACAACGACCCGGTCGACACCGGTATGTACGCCGCCGCTGGCGAGCGAATCGATGGGGCGAAAACGGGTGTCGCCGAATTGCTCAACGCCAGCGAATCGGAAATCGCGCTCACCGAGAGCACCACCGACAGCATCAACCGCATCGCTGGGGCCTTCGATTGGCAAGAAGGTGACGTCGTCGTCCGCACCGACCTCGAGCACCCTGCCGGTATGCTCCCCTGGGCCAAACTCGAGCGGGCCCACGGTGTCGAGGTTCGCGTCCTCGAGACGGAACGCGGTCGGGTCGACATCGACGCGGTCAAAGATGCCGTCGAAGACGCCCGAGTGCTTTTCTTCAGCTCGATCACCTGGAGTCACGGCACGCGGTTGCCAGTCGCCGAACTCGTCGATATCGCCCACGACGCCGGGGCACTCGCCGTGGTCGATGCCGTCCAGTCGCCAGGCCAGACCACTGTCGACGTAACCGAGTGGAACGCCGATTTCGTCGTCGGTGCTGGCCACAAGTGGCTCCTCGGCCCGTTCGGGGCCGGCTTCCTCTATGTGAAACCCGGTGTCGAAGAAGGGTGTGTCCCATCGGCAATCGGATACAAAAGTGTGGTCACCCCCACCGACCCCGACTACGAGTACATCGACGGAGCTGGCCGCTTCGAATTCGGCACGACGACGCCAGCCCCGTATGCCGGCCTCGAGGCAGCTATCGATATTCACCAGTCACTCGGCACGGAGGCCATCGAATCGCGCATCGAAACGCTCACCGACCGACTCAAATCGGGTCTCGACGACGAGACACTGTTGAGCCCTCGTTCGTTCGAGTCCGGGCTGGTGACGCTCGACGTCGATGACCCGGAAGCGACTGTCTCGAGGCTCTCGGATGCCGACATCACCGTTCGCTCGTTGCCGTTCCCGGACGGTATCAGAGTGTCGGTCCACGCGTTCAACACCCGCGGAGATATCGACGCGCTACTCGAGGCGCTGTAGAACCCGAATATATACTTCCTTAAGCAATATCCCCACTGGGATATCCTATTATGGACGTATTTAACACCTGTCCCTCCTATTTGTCCAACAATCATGCAACAAACTACAACGAACAGACTCACTAGCGACGAATGGACGACCGTTCGTGATTTTACGGTCGGTGAACACGGTCAGCAATTCCCACGGTACGAAGCCAAGTTCGTCTCGAACGTCGACGCCGAGTACGTGGAAAACGAACTGGTGTTGGTGAGAGAAACCGACGTCATCACCGGCAGCGAACAGATCTACCAGCTTCCCAAAGGAGTGTTCGAGGGAGTCATTGAGCAGTTCCAGTAAGTCCGTTCGACCTCTATAGTACCCTCCCAAACGTCGACCCATGCGTGAAACCGGAACACAGCTATCGATTTCACGCATCCGTGCAGGTTTGGGAAGCCACTATAGTAGCCAGTGAAAGTCATTGCACACCCTACCGCAAGACTACGTCGGGATAGGTGTGTAAATCGTTTCACTGGCTACTATAGTATCAATCAGCAATCATTTAATTTGATGGGCTATTCATAAAATCCACATAATATACAGCAGCGATATTGGTCGATAGGTAGATAATATAGCACCCCCAACAGGTGTAAAATATGTCGAAAAAGTTTAATGTTCGGGTAATGACTTCATTCACATGGTGCAAGATAGCTGTGAACACGAAGGGGAAGGGAACGCCTCACGAACAGATCTAAGGGGAAGAATCAGCCGACGACGCGTACTGGGCTCGAGTGCGGCATTTGGTGCGATTACGATTGCCGGTTGTCTCGGCAACGGGGACGACGACGGAAACGGCGACGACGATGGGACCGGCGACGATGACGGGAACGGGAATGGAAACGGCAATGGTGAAGCTGACGGTGGACAGGTCGCCATCATTTCAAGTGACGCCGGATTCGGCGACAACGCGTTCAATGACAACGCCCTAGCCGGTCTCGAAGAGGCCGCCGAGGACTTCGGTCTCGAGGTCACACAGGTCGAGGAGACCGAAACCGCACAGTTCGCCGCGAGACAGGAAGATCTGGCCGCCGAAGGGGCTTACGACCTCATCGTGATGGTTGGCTACCAACATTGGGAAGGCTTGGCCGAAAATGCAGAGCAGTACCCCGACCAGTATTGGATGTTAATTAACGACCACGTCGAGGGTGCGGAAAACGTGTCCGGTTGGATCGAGATGAACAACGAGATGTCGTTCCTCGCTGGCGTTGCAGCAGCTACCCTCACGCAGGAGGATATTCAGCACGGAGATAGTTCGACTGACCCGGACGAATCAGTCGTTGGATTCGCTGGGGGGGAGGATATCGATCTCATCAACGCCTTCGAACAGTCCTATATCGAAGGTGTCGAGTGGATTGATGACAGTATCGACGTCCTCACAGGCTACGGCGGGAGTTTCTCCGACGTCGAGGCGCTCAACGAGGTAGCCAGTTCACAGTTCGACGACGGTGCGGATATCGTCTGGCACGCCGCGGCCGCCGCGGGCGCTGGCGCGTTCTCCGCAGCGCAGGATAACGATCGGTTCGCTCTCGGCGTCGACACCGACCAGTCTGTCGGCGACGAACAATACGCCGATGTAATCCTCGGTTCTGCAATCAAAGCGCTCAATGAGGCCACCTACATGGTGACCGAGGCGGTCGTCGAAGATAATTGGGAAGACGTCTCTGGTGAACAGAACCTGAGTATCGAAAACGAAGGAATCGATTTCATCGTCGGCCAGGAGTTCGTCGGAGAACTGCCAGACTCGCTCGACGAGAACATCGAAGCCGCCAGACAGGCGTTCATCGACGACGAAATCGAACTCACCTGCGGTCCGACTGGTTGTTAGCAAGCCACACACTTTTTGGTAGTCTATACGCATGCACACATTTACTGGAGCACCATGGCTGTAAGCGGTGAGCCGCCGACGGTCCGCCTCGAGGGTATCACGAAAACCTTCGGCGACGTGGTGGCTAACGACGATGTGACGTTCTCGCTCGAAAGCGGAAGCATCCACGCATTACTGGGCGAGAACGGGTCCGGAAAGACGACGCTGATGAGCGTCTTGTACGGGCTTTACGAACAGGACGAGGGGACGATCTACATCGACAGCGAACCCAGGACAATCAATTCGCCACAGGATGCGATGGATGCGGGAATCGGCATGATACACCAGCACTTCCAACTGGTCGAACCGATGACGGTGTTACAAAACGTCATCCTGGGGCACGAACCAACAAGTAGCGGCCTCGTCGATGAAGAGACCGCTCGAGTCGATATTCGGGAAATCTGTGACCGATACGGGTTCAACGTCGACAAGCATCTCGACACGCCGGTCGAAGAACTCGACCTGGGTACGCGACAACGGATCGAAATCGTAAAAAGCCTCTATCGAGGGGCAGAAATCCTGATTCTGGACGAGCCAACTGCAGTACTTACTCCGCAGGAGGTTGACGGGCTCATGAGACTGATGGAAGACCTCAAAGCGGCTGGGCGGTCGCTTATATTCATCTCACACAAACTCGACGAGGTGTTGGGTGTTGCTGACGAGATTAGCGTCTTACGCGACGGTGCCGCCGTTGGAACCGTTGACGCCGCCAACACCAACGAGCAGGAACTGGCTCGGATGATGGTCGGACGCGAGGTCCTATTTGACCGACTGGATCGCGACGCGACTGTTGGTGACCCAGTATTCCACGCCGAGTCGATCAGTGTCACTGGAGATAGGGGACTCGAACAGGTAACAAATATCGACCTCACACTTCACGAAAACGAGATCCTTGGTATCGCTGGGGTGCAAGGAAACGGCCAGAGCGAACTCGCGGAAGCGCTCACTGGCTTGCGCTCCGTTGCGTCCGGGACCATTCGCTTTCGGGGCACCGATATCACGGGGACCGGTCGTCGCGAACGGATCGAACTCGGTATCGGCTACATCCCCTCAGATAGGCAAGTAGAAGGGCTCGTCCAAAACTACGACCTGGTCAAAAACGCACTCCTCGGAAATCAGACTATCGAGCCGTATTCGAAAAGTGGGTGGCTCGACTGGGGCGAGGTCTCCAGACACGCAAACGAGATTATCGACGAGTTCGACGTTCAACCACAGAACCCGCGAGCGAGCGCAACCTCACTCTCCGGCGGCAATCAGCAGAAGTTCATCGTCGGACGTGAAATCGGACACGACCCAGACGTGATGGTAGCTTCCCAACCAACACGAGGAGTCGACATCGGATCGATCGAGTTTATCCACAATCGGTTGATCGAACTCCGGGATGCGGGACTCGGTATCATCGTTATTTCCTCAAAGCTGGATGAGATTCAGAAACTCGCCGACCGAATCGCAGTCATGTACGAGGGAGAATTTATTCACACCGTCGATCCTGAATCCGTGACCGAGGAAGAACTCGGGCTGTTGATGGCCGGGAAGACGCTCGAAGATGAGCTATCCGATAGCATCGCCGAAACAGTCGAAACCGATAGCGAGGTGAATTCATGAGCGATGCAGAACCCGGCCGATTTCGCGGTGTGCTAGATTGGGCAGCGAACCGAATGCTCAATGCGACTGTATTAGAACGCATCGGTATTGCGGTTGGGTCAACTCTGCTGGCGCTGGCTATCGGACTAATCATCGTGGCCGCGGTCGGTCACGACCCGTTCCAGTTTGCACGCGACCTGGCCGTTGGGGCCTTTGGCAGCCAGCGAGCGTTCTCTCGGACCCTCCAGTTTACGACCCTGTTTATTCTCGCTGGCGTCGCGGTCGCAGTCGCCTTTCGAGCCGGTGTGTTCAACATCGGTGTTCAGGGACAGTTGATTATCGGCGGTATTTCCTCGACCCTCGCGATGATCTGGGTCGCTCCGATCTTGCCAAACGGGACGGGAGGGGGCATCGTTTTGATTATCCTTGGATTGGTCGTTGCCGCTGTCACCGGTGGCCTCTATGGAGCGTTTCCGGGCGCATTGAAAGCCTACTACGGGGCAAATGAGATTATCACTACGATTATGCTGAATTTTATCGCCATCGGTATCGTCGGCTGGGCCGTCGACGGTCCGCTCCGTCCCGACGATGCCCGGTCCGTTCGGACGGCGTATCTCCCTGATAACGTCGGCTTTCCACAGCTCGTTTTCGAAAACCCGAACTTCTCTATCGTCGGGCTCGCTCTCGCCATCGCGGTCGTGGTCATCGTCTCTATCGTGATGACACGAACGAGTCTCGGATACGATATGGTGACCAGTGGCTATCAACAGCCTGCGGCCACCTTCTCTGGGGTCGCCTCAAAACGTATGATCGTCATGACGATGACCATTTCGGGGATGATTGCCGGCCTGGTCGGCGCAGTCTTCGCTATTATGGTCCAGGGCTACTTTATCGATCCCACTGGCATCGGTAACTACGGTTTCGACGCTATTGCCGTGAGCTTGCTCGCGGCGAACAACCCCCTGGGCGTCGTTCCTGCAGCACTGCTTTTCGGCGCACTCGATTCCTCGAGTTCGTACGTACAGATTCACAGCGGTGTTCCCGTGCAGTTAATCGACGGGATCGTCGGCCTGGTCGTGCTGTTCGTCGCTGCGCCGGAGCTATTCAGAATGATTGCCCAACGGACGGGGCTCGGGGGTGAGGACAAATGAGCGTTGCAGATTATACGGCCAAGCGGAGCGTTCGCCTGGGAGGATTGGCGCTCATAGCCCTCATTGCCCTCGCTGGAATCGCCGTGCTACTGTTCGACATTCCCCTCGATCGAATATTCACCGTGGGCTTCGTCAATCGAACACTCGTCGGCGCATCGCCAATCGCCCTCGCCGCAATCGGCGGTCTCTACGCCGAAAAAAGTGGTGTGTTCAACATCGGTCTCGAGGGGTTCATGATCTTTGGAGCGATCACCGCAGCAGCCGTCATGTACGGGATGGGCGGGACCTCGCCGAGTCAACCACATATCTGGCTCTCAATCGCGATCGCAGTGGCCTTCACACTCGCACTCACCGTGCTTTACGCGGTGCTTTTGATCCGGTACAAAGCTGACCAGATCGTCGCCGGACTCGCTATCTGGTTCATGGGTCTCGGATTTGCACCCTTTGCCGCCTCCTTGCTCTGGGACACGGTTCGGAGTCCAGGGCTGGCGAGCATCAACAACTATGCAGTCCCGTATCTCCAGGATATTCCGTACATCGGGACTATCGTGTTCAACCAATCACCCCTGGTTCTTTTTACCGTCATCGTGGTCGTTGTCTCCTGGGTGTTTCTGTACCGTACCCAGTACGGCTACTGGATACAAGCCGCCGGCGATAATCCGAAAGCACTCGATACGGCCGGTGTCGACGTCAATCGAGTGCGGTATGCGACCGTTATTTTTTCGGGGGCTATGGCCGGACTCGGTGGTGCAGTCTTGCTCGCACATGCGGGGGATTTCGTCGGGACCGGCGAGACGATGGTCGATGGTCGTGGATGGATTGCCATCGTCGCCTACCTGTTCGGAAACTACAACCCACTCGGTGCAGCAGGTGCCGCATTACTGTTCTCCGGGCTAGACATGCTGCAAGTGCAGTTCCAGACGACTGATATCACCTTTTTCGGCCGAGACATTTCTGCCCGACTCATCGGGTTAGCGCCGTACATTGGCGTCATTATTGTACTCACCGTCTGGGGGAAAACGCGAATGCCGTCATCGGTCGGCGAACCCTACGAAAAAGAAGAATGAACTGATCGTCAATTTCTCGTTCACTCGAGTCACCTACTCGCGTTGGGCCCAGTTATAGAATTTCAGATAGGGTGCAAGATAGAAACATAGAAATGACCGTCAAATGTCGCCATCAATCAAGAAATGTGTTATGCAGATTTGAGAGGTATGTAAGGTGAGGTTTTGACCTCGGCATTCCATAGTATTGGGCATCATACCCAATACTTATGTGCAACCCGCACAATACTCCAGATATGGCAACACAATCAACGAACCTGTTCGACTACGAATGGGGGTATAATTCGAGCGTGTCCACGCTGTTTGGCGTGTTCATGGGAGTTGCAATCGTCGGCTGGATGGTCAGCATGATGCTCACCGCTATCCACTTTTTCGCCCTCCCGGCAATACCGGCTGATGCACCAGTGCAAGGCTCAATCGAAGTGATCACGAGTCCATACGCGTACGTTTTCGGCGTTCCGCTGGCAACCCTCGGAGCGTTTTATTACCTGACGACCATCGGACTCACGCTCTGGTGGTTCGACACGCGCCACCCACTGATCATCAAAATCCTGACGCCAATCACAGCGACGGGTGTCCTCGCATCATCGTACTTCGTGTGGCTGCAACTGGTCCCGATCGGCGAGATCTGCCCGTTCTGCATGGTCTCGGCATCTGCGACCGTCATCCTGTTCGGCCTCGAGCTGGGCATCCTCAAACAAAGCTCCACCCCAAAGCTCTCGAGTATGACCGGTGATCTGGGCCGCGTCATCGGCTCGACCAACTTCGCCATCGTGATATTCCCGGTCCTTATCGGCGTCGTCACCGTGCTGGGACTGTTCGTCGTGACGATGCTCCCACTTCCCGAACCAGTTCCGTTCGCCTGAACTCGGAATCGGCTCGAGGACGGAAAAGCGTTTGACGGGTATACAGTTTTGTTGGTAGGTAAAGTCACTTTGTCACCGAACTGAGCTTTTTTAGGGTCGTTCCGGGTAGAGATGTACTGTGAAAAGACGAACATATCTTTCAGCTTTCGTCGCCGGCGGACTCGGTGGTTGTCTCTCGGAACGCACGGAGGGTGACGGACCGAACACGAGCAACGTAACAGGTTCGAAGCTGGTTCCGTCCGAGAACTGGACCGACGAGGAGATTGCCGATACCGCGTTCGACGAATCGGCGACGCCGATTTGCGTCGACGGTGAAGAGCGCGACGGGACCGTCGAGAACCAACCCGGAGCGACGATCACGGATCACCACTTCTTTTACGACGGCTCGACCGGCAGGTACGGCCTCGGCGGTCGCATAGAGTTCCACGGCGGCGGGTACTTCCAGCGTACGCGAGCGACATTCGTCGGCTCGTCAACCGAAATCACCGTTGCCGACCGCGAGTTCTACCAGGTTACTCCGGGAGCGTACCTGTTTACGATCGTCGCTCCGGAGGGTAATCATGCGGCTGTCGAACGATACGAACTGGACGCCCCGGACGGAGCCACGGCCGACCCCGGGCCGACCGTCGAGGACGGTACTGAACTGGTAAAAGAGGGATGGGGAAAACTTGGGGAGGCCGATGGGGTGTCCGTCTACGGGGCTGCCGTTACGATCCGAAATGCGTCGTCCGTCACGGGCGAAGGACAGGTCATCGTTGAAGCGGTCCTCAATGACGGAACCGTCGTCCATAACGAGCAGGGAAGCGTGGAACTTCGGCCGGGTGAGACAGAGACCTTCTACTTTCCGTACCACCGGTGTGACCCTGGATCTGTTACCGAAATCCAGGTTCAACACTCGCTCTTCGAGCTCTGAGTTTCGGTCGTGAATGGAATCCAGATTGAAGGGACACTTGTTCCACGCCCTGTTGAGGTGCGTCCAACCGAGGAAAATAAATGTTAATTAGCAGAACTTTTTTCTCGGAGGAGAGGTATTATCTACTATACTCTTATGAGGCACAAATCGCCCGTCGCTCTTTTTCAACGTTGTCAGTCTTCGATTGATGATATTCGGTTAGTTGGGGCTACACTCCTTGGTGCCATTAGCATCGGTGTTGGTATTTACCTTCCGTGGCTCCAATCGAATCCCGCGCGTGAGGTGATCCGCCTTGTATACCTGCCGGGAATGTCATCGGGGCTTGAAGTTGACGTAACACTTGTCCTTCTCTTGCTCATCGCCGTCTCGGTGGGTATGAGTATCCTTGTCGGATACACACAGTTCACAGCAATGATTTTAGTTCTTACAGGGTTGAGTGCGATAGCGCTCCCTTCGTACCTTCTACTCGATATTTATGCCGTGTATGGAGGCGAGTTTATTCCCCAGATTGGCAGTCTATTGACTATCCTCGGGGGTACCGTTGTTCTCGTTACTGGTATAGTAGTGTTTATTGACAGTAGATAGTAAGAGTTTCTTCGTCCGAGTTACCAGTTCCAACGGCCGAACGAGTCGTCATTTATCTGTTCAATCTACTCTAGCGAAATGGGATGCAACATTCGCGCCCTGTAGTTAGCACGCAGTTTGTACCAATTGCGTAAACGACCACGGGTCGGGTGACCCGTGGAACTCTCGCTGTTTTCTTTAGATCATCAACAGACCCGTCAGAAAGAATATTCGCCAGGGATTACTGTGCGAGTTCGAGTTCGATTCCCGCACCCGAATCGACGGAGACGCGAACGTCCGCGATCCGCTGACCGTATTCGCTCGTGTGTTTACCAGAGCGTTTGATTCGAAGCCGTTCCTCGAGCAGTGCTGCATCCGTCAGCATCTCGAGTTTGCGGTACATCGTCGAGAGCGGCACGTCACACCGGTCGGAGAGTTCTGCTGCCGAGAGCCGTTCGTCACTGTCACTCACCGTCTGTAAGATAGTTCGACAATCGTCGTCGTTCAGGGCTGTAAGGATGGCGTCAACGCCGTCGGAGTCAGCAATCGTCTGTCGTCCGTCAGCAAGCTCTTCGTGTCCAAATCGGCTCGTCCCTGCCGTCAGTGCCTGACTCATACTTCATTGTAGCCATCGTTTCGGTACCAGTGTACACCACTGATATCGTGGGTGTTTTATATAGGGGTAGCTATCCACCAGTAGTTCGGAACAAAATCGATGCACCCCATCCTCGAGAAAAGAGACTCAGTGTGTCCGGTCACGCACACAGACACTCGAAATCGTCTTCGGAGACGGCGCTACCACAGACGACACAGCCGTTGGCAACGAGTGCGTCGCGCATCGAAACGTTGACCGAAATCGACTGAGCGCAGTCAGGGCAAACGAACGTGTACTCCTCGCTGCTTCCCATTAGTACCTAATCCTTCGGCGTTCGGTATTAAATTACTCTTTCTCGTTCTAACGAAGTGAGAATACGGGAACGATCAGACCAGGGGAAGAGAATGGGGCTATCGAATTTTCCAGTAGATTCCACAGGGGGCCAAAAATCTAAAAACAGAGTACTCTCAAAATCAGACTGAATGAATTTTGAAACTGAAGCGTGTATCGGTGAGTACGTCATCGATGGAGAAAATACTGGAATCTTCGCCGGAGATGACACCAGCATCACGTACACCCCGGATAACCCCGAGATCTCCCAGTCGGTAACCATTCCAATCGATGAGATTACCAGCGTCACTTTCAAGCGCGACACCACGCTTCTCGGCAACAGGTTTCTCGGATGGTTTTTCGGCGGGATCACTATCGTACTCATCGTGACCGTCTACATGTTCTATTTCGCTGGGACAAACCCCTCAGGACTCGAAATCGAAGCAGTCTTTTTGCTGTTCCTGATCATAGGAGGAATCGCCACAACGTATAATTACCTCAACGGTGAAGAATGCGACGTCATCGTCGCTTCTGTTAGAACCAATGACGGCGAATCCCAGGTCTTCGCCGGGAGGATGAAAAACACAGAATTCGTTGGAGCATGCTGTGAACTCATCGAATCAGATATCGAAACCCGGAACCTGAACGAGAAACTCGGAAGCGAGCTTAGTGACTGACATAATCCAAACATGTTCTGTTTGCATCTTTTAGTCATCGGTGAAATTTAACAGTTTGTGGTTTCAGCAGAGTTTACCTCTCGAGCACTTGATGGACGGAACACTGAAGCAACTCCCTCGAAACACTCGAGTATGAAACGGGCGATTCTCGTTATTTGTGTCGCACTGATGATCGTGCTCGCCGGCTGTTCCGGGGGGACCGATAACGTCGGTGACGACGCCCTCGAGACAGACGGCAACGATGAGGAGGCGACAGACGAAGGCGACGACACAGACGATACCGACGATAGTGGAGGTGCAGATGAGAACGAAACCGGAGACACCGACGTTGCAATCGGTGACGCGCTCTCAGTGGCTGCGTTACAGGTCGAAGGCGTCTCCGCAGATGAAGAGTATATCGTTATCGAGAATACCGGCGACCAGGACATCGACCTCTCAGGGTACGAACTGCGCGATCACGACGGCGGACAGATCGATGGTGGACTATCTGCATTCGTGTTTCCCTCCGGGTTCGTACTCGAGGCCGGAGCTACCGTGACCGTTTGGACCGGCACCGGCGAGGATACTGATAGTGACCGCTACTGGGGCTACGGCGTCAATATCTGGAGTGGGAGTGGTGACGTGGTGACACTCACGAGTCCAGACGGTGAAGTCGTGTTCGAGTATGGCTACGGTGAGTTCGAGGGGGACGGCGAGACAGGCGAAGGAGACGAGGAAAGCGACGATTCGGACGAAGTGGACGAGACTGACGGCGGCGACGCTGAGCCAATCGACGTCGACGGCGAACTCGAGATTCATCACCTCGATGTCGGGCAAGCAGATTCGACGTTGATCATCACGCCCGAAGGCGAGACCATCCTGATCGACACCGGAGATTGGCGACAAGACGGATCAGAAGTGATTGCGTCTCTCGAGGATCTGGGTATTGATCGAATCGACCATCTCGTCGCCACACACGCACACGCAGACCACGTCGGCGGCCACGCTGGCGTAATCGAGCACTTCGAAACGCAGGGCGAAGGCATCGGTGCAGCCTACGATTCAGGCGTTCCGGCTACCTCGAATACGTATGAGAACTACCTCGATGCCGTCGATGAATACGACGTTGACCTGTTCATCGTCGAGGAGGGCGAAGAACTCCCGATAGATGGCGACCTTACGGCGACAGTAGTAAATCCGCCAGACGGTGATTCGGGGAGTGATCTACACTATAACAGTGTCAGTATCGTCTTCGAATTCGGTGACTTCCGATATTTGACGACCGGTGATGCTGAAACAGCCGCCGAACAGCGACTGGTCGATGCGTGGGCCAACCAGATCGACGCCGACGTGTATCACGCTGGCCATCACGGTTCAGCTACCTCTTCGACCGAGCCGTTCATGGATGCCGTGGACCCGGAGATCGCGATTATCTCGAGTGCCTACGATTCCCAGTACGGCCATCCCGCCGATGAAGTCCTCGAGCGATTTGCAGCGCACAATATCGACACGTACTGGACAGCTGTGCATGGCGATATCCTCGTTTCGACTGACGGGACAACGATCGAGGTGGCGACCGCCGAATCGTTCTCGAACGATGCCCAGGACATACTCGAGGAGAAACCCAGCGAAGACGATGGTGAGACGAGTTCGATCACTACAAGCCCCGTGATTCATACGGTGCAAGCGCCTGCCTTTGGCTGATCAAAATGGATGGGACCTATACCGGCGTGGTTGATCGAATCGTCGACGGCGAGACTGCGGTGATCTTGCTCGAAGAAGATGGCGAGACAATCGAACAACTCGATTTGCCCGTAGGACGGTTGCCTACGGACGCACAGAACGACGGCAGTGTGGTGTCAGTGACGCTCGAGTGCGGAGACGTGGAATCGATGGCGTACCAACCTGAGGAGACGAAGGAACGTCGTGAGTCTACTCGAGCGAAATTGGATCGATTATCGAAACGGTTGTCAGACAGAGACGACGAAGAAGAAGCCAGCTAGATACTGGTGTAGTACTACAACCACCGCTTTTCAGGAGCAGTTGTTTGTCAACGCTATCGGTTCGCTCAACGGCTGCTTGAGTTTTCGATAAACCGATAGTGATGATTCCGCCGAGGGCATCGACGCTGGTTTCGCGGTAGCACCTCGAGTGCATGCGGTATTGCACCTACAACGGGTATCCTAGTTGCTCTAGACGGCCTCGAACATCCGTATCTTCAAGAGGGCACAGGAGCAATCTCGGATGTATGTCGTCGGGTATACGTGCGACCGTAGCGGTGACGACACCGGAAAGCTGTCCACTCGTCGAGTTTTCTCGAGCGGTCGAAACGAGTATTACCCAGGTTTCGACCAGCAATGTACCCGCTGACGACGTCGGGAGTACGACCGAGTTTTTGGCCCCCTCCGTTCGGGCTACCGACGCACAACCCGCTTCGATTAGAGGACCGATATTTTCCTACGGAGACACCGCAATCTATCGTTTCGAACACGAAACCGACACAACGTGCCCCTGTACCTGTCTCGGTTCCTACGGCTGTCCGATTCACCGGTACGATGTCGAGGACGGTATCCTCACTGTCGTCTTCCACGCTGAAACCTTCGAACAGCTGCAGTCCATCATGGCCGACTTCCGCGAACACTTCGATGGTGTCGACGTCCAACAACTCCTGCGACCGCCACTCGAGGGAACGCCCGAAGAGCGGGTGTTCGTCAACCGCGGGAAACTCACAGATCGGCAGGAAGAGGTCCTCGAGACGGCGTTCGACATGGGCTATTTCGAACGCCCGAAAGGAGCGAACGCGACCGAAATCGCTGCAACGCTCGATATCGCGCCCTCGACAGTGACCGAACATCTGATCACTGCACAGCGGAAATTGCTCGGTGACGTTCTCGGACGCGATAGTTGAGTCGGCTAGTGTTGTCAATGGTGGTACTGAGAAACACCGGCAGGCTTTCCAGTCGGTGTCTCACTCGAGTGTCCCGAATGAATCAACACCCACTGTCAATGTTCCGTAATTTACCCTGGCGTTGGAGCCATCCCAGCCGACGCCAACAGAAATCGTTTAATGACTGATCATCCATCACTGCGTATACGACGATGCCACTAGCCGAGGAAACCGAAATGACGGAAGCCGAAATCGATGGCTTTCTCAGTCGGCACGAAACTGGCGTTCTAGCCCTTTCAGGCGCGCAAGCACCCTATGCGATACCCATCTCGTATGGCTATAATTCGAGTGCACAGACATTTTATATGCGGCTGGTATCGACGCCGGAAAGCGAGAAGCGAGCCTTCCTCGAATCCACGCCTGACGCCCGACTCGTCGTGTACGAGGAAGCCGGTGAAGGCCAAACCTACCGCAGTGTCGTTGCAGAAGGCACACTCGAGCACATCGATCCGGACGAACTCACCGTCGAACACATCGAACAGTACGGTGCCGCGAAAAAGCCTCTGTTCGAGATCTGGGGGAAATCCAAAGACCAACTCGACATCGAGCTCTACGCACTCGAGCCAACGGTGTTGAGCGGACGCCGAACCGAGATTGAACGCGACGACTCCTGATCCGGGCAGTGTTCTCAGGAAGTGTAAGCACTCGAGGAGTCGAAACCGACGTTCTCACTAGTCTTAATCCGAGATTTCAGTCTCGCCAAACAGCGTGACCCCGGTCACGATCAGATCTGGGGGTGAGTCGCTCCCCCGTCCAGCCGACCGCGGGCGTCGATCGATCGTCTCGCCGAAGACGTTCAGCGTCTCAACCCGCACCGTCCAGTCGTCCGGAACGCGGATTTCAGTGTCGCCGAACAGCGTCACTGTCTCGATGATTGCCGGACGAGATCGGATATCGCTATCGCGAAGGTCGACCATGGTATCGCCGAATATCGTTATGAGTTCGGCTCCGGTGAACGTATCCGTTACCAGTCGGCGGCTATCTCCACCAAAAATAGCTGCGGCGGCGATTTCGCCGCTGGCATCGCCCTCGAGTCTGCGTCGCTGTTGTCTACGTGACCGATTGATCACGAGCAACAGGCCAAACAGAACGATGAATAGCGGCCACCAGACGCTGATGACCTCGTCTGGAAGAATACCTACGTTTCGAAGGAAGAACGTGCCTGCGATGGCGATAACCATGACTGGACCGACGAGATTACGAAACTCGCTACGAATAAGGGTCCAGAGACCAACGAACACGAACAGCAGCGCCACCAGTCCCCACACCGACCGCAACTCCAGGGCCCCGGTCGTCGAAAGCAGCAATATGACGCCGATGAGGATGACGACGATTCCCATCGTGAGTCGCCCGGACAGGTTTCGAACCATTAGCGTCTCATCACGAGTGGCGGATAAAGGAAAGCGGTCGCTACATTGTCTAGCAAGCTGTGATAGTATCATATTGAAGGCCTTGTTGAAACCCCAAGTAGGTGATAGGTTTCAGCAACCTTGCTGAATACAGAGGACTAGTGCAGCACGATCACCTCATTTATTACGCGGTCTCAAAAAGAAACCAATCGATGGACACAGATGCGAACTGACCGCTGAAATATCTACCAGCTATGGATGTTGTTCGTAGCGTCGTGCAAGTCCAGGGCGCATAGTCAGCAGCGGAGCGCTTATAGGCGCATATCACTTGTCATGACCGTCAGCGATCTGGCCGAGAAATCGACGCATCTCGTCGAATTTCAGTCCCCGTCATCCCTCGTCTTGGAATCTATCGGACTCGACGAGTCTCATGTCCGCTAGTTTGGGAAGTAGAACGTAATGGAGTTCGCAACATATCGTGAGGTACTCCCCGGATTAAGAGTCTCTCACGAATCTGTTATCCGCGACGGCCGGTAACCCCCGTCGTCGGTCACTCCGAATGTTCGTTCTTTTCGACTTCCGTGACGATCACGTCCCAGTCAGGATGTTCGACCCCATTCCGACATTCGAATCCGCCTTCCACATCGACACCACTCTCGTAGGCCCTGCGAAGGAGGGCTTTCAGCTCCGCGTTCAATTCCTCCTTCGACGTAAGCGAGGTCTCCTCAGACGTCATCTTCCTGCGCCCCTTTCGTGTTTCTTTGCTGTAAGTTCGTGTGCTGGTGTGATGGTGATTACACCGTAGCTGTGTACGGTTATCGCGTGCCCCTCGTGCGTGAATGTGACGTGGGTATCCCCGTTGTGGGGATTTCCGTTCGTCCCGTTGCGAACGCGGACGAGCGCATCTAATTCGTCGGGGTCAACAGCGGAATGGAGCGGGTCGAGTTCAACCGGATCAGTCCCCATTAGATCCGCCAGTGTTGCGATAACAGCTATGCTCGCAGGCGTCTTCTCCTGATCGAACTGGGTACGAACAGCCCCAGGTTCCCGAGAGTACTCGACTGCTTCGACCCCAACCCCAGATACCGTTGTGTCCATCTTGGCTTGTCTAGCCGTCTGAGTCAGTTTAATAGAGGCACTGATTATACAATGGGTTTAAATAAGGGCATCTAACCGAGTGATCACACCGAACTACTGAGCGTCGCTCCAATGAGGCGTCGATGTCCGCGTCGAAGGCGTGATGAGAGTGACTGCTGGGTGATGCCGAGCTCGTCAGCGACCTCTTCAAGCGACACCTCGCGTGGGGTGTTGAAATATCCTCGCTCGTAGGCCAATATCAGTGCCTCGCGTTGGGTCTCGGTCAACTCGTAGCCCTCCCCCTGGATCGGAAGCATGGCGTGGACAGCGGTGATCGCTATCGGGATGTCGTTTTCCTGGCAGTACTCTCGAAACTCGGCGATTGTCTCCTGGCTCTCGCCACGCACCTCGAATCGCCACTCGTCTTTCGTACCGATTCCAGAGAGCACGACGACGTTGGCTTTGGCCAAAGCACTCAGAATGCCGAAGTACTCTTGTTCCCACTCGGCACGCATGAGATACTCGTCTTCGACGCTATCAACCACTCGGATATTGGTCACGCCGGCGTGTGGTTCGAACGCAGCTTCGATATCCTCCGTTTCTGCACCACGCACCCAGAAGTACGGGATAATGAGCGTCTCGTGTGGGATAAGGCGCTCCAGTTCGACCGTTACTCCGGGCAAGTCCTCGAACACACTCCCCAGCGGAAACTCCTCTGTCGGACTTGTAAACTCCATTACAGTCGCCATGCGGAACCCTTCGTCTAGCAGGCGGATAATCGACGGGGATGGTGTATCATGGCTTCGAGATGAACCAATGCACCGGTGCTGGTCGGCACCGCGTGCTCTGGGAACGAAGTGTCCGTTTGGCACCCAGGTGGCCATGATACACCATGTCGCCTCCTTTTGTACGACCGACCAATCTAGTCTCATAAGCGAGCATGAGTGTAATAACGGAGATTCGCATTCCATCCGACGACTTCGAACTCGGCCAAATTCTCAGTTTAGAGCGAGCGTCGGCGGTCGAACTCGAAACGCTCGTCCCGAGTGGGGGCGCTACCGTGCCACTTTTCTGGGTCTACGAACCGGTCGAAAACGGCTTTCTCGATTCCGTCGAGCGCTATCCAACGGTCAATAGCGTCACAGATGTGGACGTCTTCGACGACCGGACGCTGTTAAGACTCGACTGGGATGCGAGCCAGGATCACCTTTTTGAGTGCATTTTGGAACACGAAGGGCAAATACTGAGTGCAACTGGATCACCGGAAGGCTGGAATTTCGAGATTCGATTCGCAGACCGCGAAGCATTGAGTCAGTGCCAGACCTGTTGTGAGGATGCGCACATCTCTCTGGAGATAACCCGTATATATAATCCGACAGACCCCGATGCTGGCCCGTGGTACGGTTTGAGTGAGCCCCAACGAGAAGCGCTTACACTTGCCATCCGAATGGGATACTACGACATTCCACGAGGCTGTACGACTGCGAAGTTAGCTGACGAACTCGGAATTTCCGATCAGGCAGTGACGGAGCGACTGCGTCGGGCCATCGGTGCGTTCGGAAGACACGCGCTTCTCACGCCCGAGTCAGCGGCGAACATGGACTGACCGATTCCATTATACACCATGGGACAGAGCCAGGCAATTGGGCCTCCGTTATGAGAGTATGGATGAGAGTCGAGAGCTGGGGACACGTGATATCCAGTCAATTGATGCGGTTTCCGGTTCTTCAAGGCATGAGAGAGCGATCTCCCCCAATACGGTTCTGTCAGCAGTAGCGGACGAACATCGACGTGCCATCCTCGACGCGTTGGACACCGCCTCCGAGAAGACACTGGAATACGATGTGCTCGTAGATCGCGTTGCAGACCGGGTTCGGGACGATGACACGAAACGGGAGTCAGCCGAACACCGACAACGCGTCCGGATCACACTTCACCATACCCATCTTCCAAAACTGGACGAGGCTCGGATAATCGACTATGAGGCTGAAACGGGGCGCGTCCAGTTTATTGGCGGTGAACTGGAACGAGATCTCCTCACGTTGGTCGAGTCGTACGACGTCCACAAGTGAGAAACGGGTGTGGTTGAAAATGAGTAGCTCCAGTTTCAAACTTAGTTCACCTATTTAGCATCTGGTGTTCTTCGCCAAGTGAAGAAAGGTGGGCCTATTTGTCGAGTCGCTGCGATTCGGGAGGGGAGAATTGGGAGGGGTCGTGTTTCCCGGCATTGCAACAACGCGTGGATTTCGAAATTCTCTCGGATCTGACTATCGATTTCGATGGTTTCTGGACGATGAAAGATCGGAATCCGTTCGACGAACCACTAGAGTGTTCAAAGATCGATCGAATTAGTTTGAAACGATCGAAGCCAAAACGCTGAACCGATGCTCAAAGTCGGTCACGCAGATTCTGGCAACATTGTGGCAATTTCCACGAATTTTGCTGATCGGGGGCGCATATTCAGTAAACCTATCTTAGAAATTGTCTAATCCGAGTTCGACAAGATCCTACCTGAACCCATTCGTGCAGGGTGAGCCGTACCAGCCCGAGGGGGATAGGTAGGAACCGGTAGTAAAACAAATTTCTGAAAGCAATCGACGTACGTCGGTCGTCCCCCTGTCGTCTCGGCTCACGTTGTTCGGTAAGTGTGCCTAATACCGTCATCCACCGAGCCACCAGCCGTAGAGCTTCTCCTGTTCCTCGACGTCGGGTTGCTTCATCGATCTGTCGTAGGTCTTCCCCTTCAGGAGTTGTCGTTCGACGGCGTTCGCGGCGAGGCGGATCGCGTGTGTAGCGCCGTAGCCCTCGCCATCGGCGGTGAAGTAGCCCCGATCGGTGACCAGCCGGATCCGTGCCAGCACGAGCGGCACGCCCCGCCTCTGTTCCTTGTGCTCTTGTAGTTCGATGCTGGCCTTGATCACCTGCATTTCGCCGTACTTCGAGGTCACGCTCTCGATCAATGCCGAGACGCCGTCGTAGTCAATACTATCGAGCAAGTCGATACCGAATACTTGCACGGGGTGGCGTCCGTTGTCCCGCTCCCAGGTGAGCGCCTCAATGACGTCCGTCGTCGTAACGATGCCGATGGGCTTGTCCGTCTCACTGTCAGTGACGACGAGCGAGGAGATTTCCCACTCGAACATCGTCTCGACCACCTCGTCGAGCGTTGCGTCTCGCCCGATGGTCACGACCATATCGGACATCAGATTCCGAACCGGCAGATCGAGCATCCGATCGGAATCTCCCTCGCGCGCGCCGAAGCCCCCGTGGCTCCCACCGGTGGCTTTCCCACCGCCGCCGCCGAAGTTGCCGGATGAACCACCCTGGCTCCGACTCCCACCTCGCGTCGTGAACTCGATGACGTCGTAGAGACTTAGCATCCCCACTACTTCGTCGTCCTCGACAACCGGGAGATGGGCGATGCCCGATTCCCGTAGCGTGTTGAGTGCTTTCCCGATACCGGTCTCAGGGGGGACGCTGATCAACTCGCCCGAGTACGCCTCGGTGACGGTCGCCGCGTCGAGGAACGGGCGGACGGCCACGAGGACGGCATCTGCGGTTACGACGCCGTAGACGCGGCCGTCGTCAAGCACGGGAAGTGTCTTGGCGTCGCTCCCGATCATGAGCCGTGCGACCTCGCGGACGTCCTCGGTGCGTTCAACGGCCGGGACGTGTTTGACCTGGGAACCGACCTTCTTCGAAGGCTGATTAGACGAGGATGCCAGCTGTCTACGGCTGACGATGCCGCGATACTCGTCTCCGTCCGTAACGACAACGGCATCTAGTTCCTGATTCTCGAACGCTCCTGCAACTTTAGAGAGGGGTGTCCCGACGTCGAATTCGGTGAACGACGTGGAAACGATCTCGGTGATGTCCATCTTGACTCTCTCTTGGTAGAGGTTCGCCGTACGGTTATGACTGTCCCACCGACCGGGGGTGAGGAGCCGTGAGCTCAAACTCAATTCCAGTGGGATGATTCGATTACGGAACAGGGGTGGCAGAAATCGACTACATGATAGAGAGGGTGAGGGGATCGTAACAAGGGGTGAAATCGAAATTCCCTTGTAATTCGGCACCAGGGAATTTGGTACTCCTACTCCAATGTGAAATCAATATTGTTGCTGCGCCCTCAGCGGATATATCTTGTAAGGTAGGCAACTGCAATTTCGTTGGTGGTATTACCTGACAACGGTGACTGGAACGGTAGCATGCTCGACGACATCTCGTGCCACGCTCCCCAAGAATTCGATGGCTCGTTCCGACCGACCCCGGTGACCGACGTAGAGCGTCTCGAACGCTCCCTCCTCAGCGTAATCCGTTATAATCCTCGCTGGTTGTCCGTAGCGTAGTTCGCCCGATACGGTTTGTCCCCGCTCCGCTGCAAACTCGATTGCCTTGTCCAAGATCTCTTGACCGTCCACCTCCGCGGCGTCAAAGCTATCGATGATCAGCCTGTCCCGACGGTCAGATTCGGATATCGGCTCTCCACCGCCAGTATCATAGATATCCGGTTCAATCGCGTGGACTAGTGTGATTGATCCGTCGGTCGCGTTAGCAATATTTGTGGCGTACGCAAGCGCCCGATTGCTCTCCTCGGATCCATCAACAGCGACGAGCAGATCCATACCAAACCATTGGGGCCAGAACCGTTAAAACAGTCGTCTACTCTAACGATCTGGGAACGATTCTCCACCCCCTCGGGGCCCGACCGTCACATCGGCCAAGCGGAAAGATCATAGATACTTTCGAACACCCTGTCCCCGGCGAATCAGCTTCTATTTCAACTTTGGGTCTCTGTGAGATATCTCGCTGCTGCATTCGCGCTGTGTATTCAGCATGCCCCTCTTGTCAAGTAGTGAGGGGTTCAACAGAGCCATATTGAAAGAACTCCCTCGAGAATTATACGCCGAACAGGCGCAATACCACGCCCTTCAGGGAGTGGATACGCGACATCAATTGATTAAACTGCATCAGGCGAAGATGCAACCGCCCTCAGAGGGGCGTCGCATACTCCTGGGACACACTCGAGCCACACAGAGGACACCCGTGTGCCACCGTTGCCTCTAACACCGCACGGTCCACCGACAACTGTTGTCCGCAATCGGGACAGGTAAGTTCGTATTCAGGCATGGATACTAACCTCGCTCTAACTAGTAGGAGGGCTCTATCTCCCAAATGTGTACAACCCCCATATGAGGGGTCAGTTAAGTGCCCACCAGGATGGAGTCGGTTATCAGTTTGGCAATCCGCTAGGGAGAGATGAGACCTAGCTCGAGGAGATCAGATAGAGAAAAACTTGACTAGTTCCGGCCAGTAGTGTCATATATTACGCAATAGTTGAAAAGTGGCTGTAGCGTGTTACTATAGTACAGATGAGATAATATTAGCTACTTATTTGATTTATCTCCTCAATACAACCCGGATGCTCGGCTTTCACTGTATAAAACCACTCGATAGTCGATTTTCCAATGCATACGGCAAAAAGATAGTGTTTGGACCTCCAATAGTGCTCACCACACAGATAGTGGCCTTAGTACACTATATCGACTCCTAACGCCAATTAGTGTCTCGATCGGTTTTACTGAGCGGTCACGTAGATGAGTATAGGTAAAATAGCATTCATACAAATAAAGTTGATATTTTAGCGAGAGAATCCTCAATCTCTTTCAGTTCCCACCAGTCCCGACTCGAGGATCCCCGCCCGGAAATGATCTCGTCGCAAAAATTTGAGAGGCTATTCTGTCTTTGAGGCGCTCGTCAGCAACACTGGCAGATCAGTGTTCAGGAACACTTCCTGGGTGACGCTGCCAAAGAGTGCTTTTCCGGTGGGCGACCGTTTTCGACCAGCGATGGAGATTGCATCGACATCGTGTTCTTCCGCCGCTGCCAGAATTTCTTCTGCCGGCTCGCCGCTCTGTCCCTCGAGTGAAACGGCATACCCCGCGTTCTCGAGTATCTCTTTCGCACGGCGGACTGAACCGACCTGTGTTACCGACGCCCCAGACGGATTGTCGGTAAAGACGTGAAAGAGCCGGACGTGTGTCGATTCGGGGTCGAAATCCAGTCGTGTCAGCGACTCTGCCTGCGATTTCGCGCGCGATTCGTCGTTATCGACTGACAACAGTATTGTAGACATACCTGAGCGTTCGGTTGCCGTGACTATATAACTACGGCTGATTCCAACTAACTCAGAAGTCAACATTTTATTACCAACTCGAGCGTCTCTGTGCGCCTCCTAACACGGTCACTCCACTCGAGAGCCCTGACGAGAACGATTTCCTCCGACCTTTTTTCGCGACCAAAATAAGCTCGCGTGAGCAACTTACGAGAACTGTTCGATCAATGCCGGCACCACGTCGAACAGATCGTCGTGAATCGCGTAGTCGGCGATGTCCATGATCGGCGCGTTCGGGTCCGTGTTGATCGCCACGATCGTTTCCGACCCTTTCATCCCTGCAACGTGCTGCACAGCGCCGGAGATACCGATTGCAATGTACACCTCGGGCGTGACGACCTTGCCGGACTGGCCGACCTGCCGGTTCGCCGGCAACCACCCAGCGTCCACGATCGGCCGTGACGACGACATCGTCGCTCCCAGTGCCGCTGCCAACTCCTCGATCAACTCGAGGTTCTCCTCTTCGTCGATACCGCGGCCGACCGACACCAGCAGGTCCGCCTCGCTGATGTCCACGTCGCCGCCCGCGACTTCCTCGAACCCGTTCACGCTCGAGCCGATGGCGTCCTCGTCGATCTCCGCGTCGAAGGCCTCCACGGCGGCTGAACCCTCGCCTTCGGCGATGGGCCACTCCGCGCCTCGGATGGAGACGACCACCGGCGTTCCCTCGACATCGACGGTCGTTTCGACTTTCCCGCCGTACATCTCGCGCGTCGCCGTCAGCGTCTCCCCAGCCGTCTCGAGGGCGACCACGTCGGTCACCAGCGGCACGTCCAGCCGGGTCGCCACCGCAGGCAGGTAATCGAGGCCGTTCACGCTGTTCGCCCCAAGCACGTAACTCGCCTCGAGCGAGTCGACCAACTGGGTTACCGCCTGCGTATAGACGTCGTGGTTGAACTCCTCGCCGTAGGCGACCGTGTGAATCGCGTCTACGCCCTCGCGGTCGAGTCCCTCGGCGTACCTGTCTACGTCGCCGCTGATGACCGCCACGTGTAGATCGCCGCCGGTCTCTTCGGCCAGTTCCGCACCCGCCGTGAGCAACTCGAGGCTGACGTCACGGAGTTCGCCCTGGCGGTGTTCGGCGATAGTGAGGATATCGCTCATTGGCTTTCACCTCGGGTGATGATAATGACTCCATCGCCCACGGAGTTGGCGATGGAACTCATTGGGCCACCCCCTTCTCGCGCAGCAGTTCAGCCAACTGCCCAGCCGTATCGTCAGCGCTTCCTTCGAACACGGTCGTATCGCTCTCGCTCTCCGGTTCGTACATCGAGGTAAGTTCCAAATCACCAGCAACGTCGCCAGCGTCGACACCGAGATCAGCCAGCGTCTGGTGGTCCAGTTCCTTGCGCTGGGCCATCCGAATCCCCCGGAGACTGGCGTAGCGCGGCTCGTTGATACCTGTCTGGATCGATAGTACTGCCGGCAGGTCGACGTCGGTCAGTTCCTCGAGGCCGCCCTCGAGTTCACGGTGAACCGACGCTACGTCGGCGCCGTTATCCAGGTCGAGCTGGTTGACGACCGCCGCCCACTGCGTGCCGACGGCTTCCGCCAGCGCGACGCCCGTCGCCCCGAAGCTGTCGTCGCCCGACTGTACGCCAGTCAGCACGAGATCCGGCTCTTCGGCTGCGACCACGGCCTCGAGAATCGCGACCTTCGCACCGACGTCCAGCAGGTCGACCTCCTCGAGGGCGTCGTCCCACACCCGGATAGCGCGGTCGGCGCCTTTCGCCAGGGCTTGCCGAATCGTCTGTTCAGTGTCTTCGTCACCGATCGTGACGGTGACGACCTCGTCGACGATGCCGTCTTCGGACAGTTGGACGGCCTCCTCGATGGCGTAATCGTCCCACTCGTTGAGATCGGCGCTCAGATAGCGCTCGTCGATGGCGGTGCCGTCGATTTCGAACGCGTCGTCGACAGTTGCCACTTCCTTGACCGTGACCAGTATCTTCATCGTGTGTGGGTAGGAGATGCGCAGTGGAGGATTATAAGCCTATACAGTCGCCCGTCGTTTTGCCACAGACACCTGGCCTCGATGTCAACATTCACGTACCCGCGGCGTGAGAGTCGCGTATGGACGCGAGTGACATCGAGACGCTGTGCGTTCTCGGAGCGGGAAGCATGGGCCACGGCATCGCCGAAGTGGCTGCCATCGCTGGCTACACCGTCAGACTCCGGGACATCAACGACGAAATGGTACAGAACGGCTACGAGAAGATCGAGTGGAGCGTCGACAAACTCGTCGAAGGCGGCCACCTCGAGGCAGAAACCGGCGAAAAGACGCTCGAGCGAATTACTCCCATAGTCGATATCGAAAGCGCACTCGAAGACGTCGATCTGGTGATCGAAGCCGTCCCAGAACGGATGGATATCAAGCGATCGGTGTATGAGGAAGTCGACGAGTACGCGCCAGAGGACGCGATTTTGGCGTCCAATACCTCGAGTCTGTCTATCAGTGAACTGGGGGCCGTCACGAGTCGACCCGAGCAGGTGTGTGGGCTGCACTTTTTCAACCCGCCGGTACGGATGGAGCTGGTCGAGGTCGTCGCCGGGGACGAAACCGACGAGACGATCCTCGAGACCGCCCAGACGTTCGTCGAATCCATCGACAAGACGCCGGTGCTCGTCTCGAAGGACGTTCCCGGCTTCGTCGTCAACCGAATTCTGGTCCCCTTGCTCAACGAAGCCGCCTGGCTGGTGGCGACGGACGAGGCCACGATTGCGGAAGTCGACGCGAGCGCCAAGTTCGGACTCGGACTGCCGATGGGCTGTTTCGAACTCGCCGACCAGATCGGCGTCGACGTCATTCTCGACGTGGTCGAACACCTCCACGATACGCTCGGCGACGGGTACGAACCCGGCCCGACGCTGATCGAACAGGTCGAGACGGGCGATTACGGCAAAAAAACGGGAGCCGGTTTCTACGACTACGAGGACGGCGGGGTCGAGATATCGCCAACCGACAGTGTCAGCGCGGTCGAGGACCGACTCCTGGCCGTGATGGCCAACGAAACCGCCAAACTCGTCGGCGGTGACGTGACCGACGCCGCAACCGTCGACGAAGCTGTCGAACTCGGCGGTGGCTTCCCAAACGGCCCGGCCCGAATGGCCGACGACCGCGGCCTCGAGGCCCTGCTCGAAACGCTCGAGGACGCCGGCGAACAGACGGGGCACCCACGTTACGAGGTGGCCGATTACCTTGCCGAGCGCGCGACGGCGGGCGGCTTTTTCGACACCGATTCCTCGAGCGAGCAACTCGAGTTCGAGTCGCTCACCCTCGAGTGGCTGGGGAGTGACGGCGAAACGAGCGAGGAAGTGACCGACGAACGGGTCGCGGTCGTTACCATCGACCGACCCGCGAAGATGAACACGATCACGCCGACGCTACTCGAGGACCTCGACGCGGCCCTCGACGTCGCCATCGATTCGGGTGCCCGCTCGCTCTTGCTGACCGGAACCGGCGACCGGGCGTTCTCTGCAGGTGCGGAAGTCCAGACGGTCGTCGGCGACGGCGATCCACTGGCGGGAGCAGCACTGTCCCGCCGCGGCCAGGCGGTCTTCGGCCGTCTCGAGACGTGCCCGATGCCGGTCGTGGCTGCCATCGACGGCTACTGCTTCGGTGGCGGCATGGAACTCGCCACCTGTGTCGACCTACGGCTGGCGACCCCCGACTCGACGTTCGGCCAGCCCGAGCACAATCTGGGCTTGCTCCCGGGATGGGGTGGCACTCAGCGACTCCAGCGCCTGATCGGAGCGAGTCGAGCCAAAGAGATTATCTTCACCGCCGCTCACTTCGACGGCGAAACGATGAGCGAGTACGGATTCGTGAACGAACTGGTCGATGATGAGGACCTCGAAGACCGTGCCGGTGAGCTCGCACTCGAGCTGGCAGCCGGCCCGCCGATCGCCCAGGAACTGACCAAGCGCGCGATGGACGTCGGCTGGGACGATCTCGATGCCGGCCTCGAGGTCGAAGCCCAGGCGTTCGGTCACCTGATGAATACGGATGATCTAGCCGAGGGGTTAGCGGCGTTCTCGGGCAAACGGGACCCAACGTTCGAAGGGAAGTAGTCTGGGTACGGACTCGAGACGTTCAATTACCGTACGCGCCAGTATCCGCGTGGACCACGTTTTCAACTGCGGCGAACTTCCACTCACCGTCGACCCGCCGGTAGGTGTCCTCGTACGTCCCGGCGAGCCAACCGGGCTCGCCGTCGCCGGTCGAATAGAGCACCAGCAAGTACCATCGGCCGGTCGCACGGTCCCCTTCGACCTCGAGCAGCGGCATCAGGGCGAGGTGCATGCTGTACGTAAACAGATCGTCGATGACCTCGGTGGCAAAGGTCGCCAGTTCGTCGTGGCCCTCGAGTCGGTCGTACGCACCGTAGTCGACGACCGCATCCTCGGTGAAGCAGTCGACCCAGGCATCCCACTCGCCCCGGTCGATATGGTGGCCGTACGCCGCTCTGAGCCTTCGAATCTCGAGGTGATCGCTGGAGTCAGTAGGCATAGTCAGCACTCATAGCCGAGATCCATGAGCGTTTGGGCGGCGGGTGAAGATTGCCGCAATGACAAGGATAAGCATAACATGGCAGTAACTATCTTACATGCGGCAGTGTTCAGCATTCGCCCTCGAGAAAACGGACTACGTACCGGCCGACGCCCGGGTAAAAGATTACGACGAACTATCGGACGACGACCAGTCACTGGTCACAGCCTTGCTCACCGGTGAATCGAACGGGTATCCGTCGGCCAATGGATGTGGGCTCAGGTCCGGTGAGTACGTCAAATTCACCGGCTACTATCGCGTCGACTGCGCGTAAAATCAGCCACTATTCGTCGGTGCCTGACCACAGAGTTATCACGATGACCCGAGAGTCCGAACTATGAACGACGTCGAGCGCATCGCCATCCCCACACCGTTCCAGATCGGCCGCGTCAACTGTTATGCGATCACCCGCGGGAGCCTCACACTGATCGATCCGGGCCCGCTGACCGACGACGCGTACACAGAATTGACGGATAGCCTCGAGGGGCTCGGCTACGCCACCGAAGACGTCGACCGAGTCCTCATCACGCACCCCCACATCGATCACTTCGGTCTGGCAGATCGGATCCGAAACGAGTCCGAGGCAACGATATGTGCCCACCGCGATGCCGTCGACGTGCTCGCCGACCCGACGGCGAACTTCGAGCGCGAACAGGCGTTTTTCCGGCCGTATCTCGCCTCGGTCGGCGTCCCCGAACAGTTACTCGAGACCGTCGTCACCTTGCCCGAATCGTACAACCGATTCCGCGAGCCCGTGGCCGTCGACAGGGCGCTCGCCGAGGGCGACGAAATCGTCCTCGATGAGACGACGACCCTCGAAGCGATCCATACGCCAGGTCACGCACCCGCGTCGGTCTGTTTTCTCGACCGCGAGCGCCAGTCTGCCTTCACCGGCGACCACGTCATGGCCGACATCTCCCCGAACCCGTTGCTCACCCTCGAGCCGGGAACGACCGACCAGCGAACGCGGAGTCTGCCGGACTATCTGGCAGCCCTCGAGCGCATCGCGACCGAGGACGTGACGACCGGCTACGGCGGCCATCGGGATATCATTCCGGATATCCCGAATCGAGTCGAGGAGATCGTGGCTCATCACGACGAACGAAGCGACCGAGTGTCTGGATTGCTCGCCGATCACGGACCGATGACGCCCTACAAGCTGATGACTCTGGAATTCCCCGACCTCCCGGCGACCGAAACCTTTGCAGGGATGTCCGAAATTATCGGTCATCTGGACGTGCTTGAGGACGCAAGTCGTGTCGAAAAAGTCGAACGTGATGAGCAGAGTACGTACGAGCTCATCGACGCCTAAGACGGCGTACGCCCAGTCACTCACGACAGACTCATCCCACATTCGGAATTGCTTAGTACGTGGCGCGTGAGCGCATATCACATGACAGCTAGCAGAGAGTCCAGTGACCTCGTCGTCGTGGGGTCGGGCGTCGGCGGCGTCGCAACCGCCGCAACAGCAGCGGCGAAGGGTGCCTCGGTAACGATTCTCGAGAAGGGGGCCGTCATCGGCGGCTCGAGCGGGCTCTCGGGTGCACAGTTGTGGATACCCGGAAACGACCACATGCGCGATCTCGGTCACGAAGACTCGGTGACGGAAGCAGTTGACTACCTGACCCACCTCGCTGGCGACCACTACGCCGACGAGGGGGCAGCCCGGCGCTACGTCGAGCGAGCCCCCGAAGCCGTCGCCTACTTCGAGGCCGAACTCGGTCTCGAGGTGCAGTGCATTCGAAACATGCCGGATTACCACAGTGACGGTCCCGGCGGGAAAGACGAGGGGCGCTATCTCGAGCCACAGCCACTCGACAGGGACGAAATCCCCGCCGACTTACCGAACTCGCCACACCTCCCGGGCGGGGCGACGAACGACGAACTGTTGACCTGGGGTGGTGCGTTCACCGCACAGGAGTGGGACTGGGAGACGATCACCCGCCGACGCGAGGAGGGTATCGCCACGATGGGAACGGCGCTCATCGGCTACTTCCTCCGGTCGGCCGTCGAGAACGGGGCCGTCGTCCACACTGAAACACCGGTCACCGACCTCCTCGTCGAGGACGGCGAGGTCGTCGGCGTCGAATACGAACGCGACGGCGAGACACGGACGATGACCCCAACCGGGGGCGTCGTCCTCAACACCGGCGCGTACGACTGGAACGCCTCGCTCATCGAATCCTTCGAAGGTACCCCGGCGGAGTACGTCGCCTCCGCTGCCGTTCCCACCGCGACCGGTGACGGCCACACGATGGCCGCCCTCGAAGGCGCGAAACTCGGGGTCTATCCGCCCGTCGGGAGCGCGAAAGGCTTCTTCGTCGCCGTGCCCGGTCGCGAGTTTCTCGAGGCTCCGCTCTATCGCTACTGCTACAACGTCGGCCTGCCACACGCCATCGCCGTCAACGCCCACGGCGAGCGTTTCTGTGACGAATCGTTTTACCCTAAACAGGCCGCCTCGCTGTACGATCCGACCGGAGAGTACGAGGACTTCCCGCCGTACATGATCTTCGACGAACAGTACAGGCAGAAGTACCCGCTGGGGTCGACACTCCCCGGAAAAGAGTTCCCCGAAGAGTTCCTCGCCGCCGAAGCCGACGACCTCGAGGACCTGGCCCACCAACTCGAGATGGACGCCGAAACGCTCACCGCGACGGTCGAACGCTTCAACGGGCACGCCGAACGGGGCGAGGACCCGGACTTCGGCCGTGGCGAAAACGCCTGGGGACACGTCTGGGGTGGCGACCCGGGCCACGACCCGAATCCCAACCTCGGTCCGCTAACCGAACCGCCGTACTACGCCGTCAGACTGTACGTCGGCCTCTCGAGTATGGGCAACGTCGGCCTGATCACCGACCGGAACGCCCGCGTTCTCGACTGGAACGACGACCCCCTCGAGGGCCTCTACGCCGTGGGCTCGGTCTGTGCACCAGTCGAGTGGGGCGTCGGCTACCAGAGCGGTCTCCAGAACGGCCGTGCGATGACCGACGGCTATCTGGCAGCACTGGATATCGTCGACGACGAGTGAGGCATTGAACGAACGTTCAACCCTGATCAACGGGTCCCTGACTCGAGTGGTGCTTTGCTCAGCTTTCAATAGTAATTTAGTAGTAACTCCAGATTTATTTGGTAGCAAGACAATAGTAAATTGTTCGTGGTCAGTACCGTTCGTCGACCACCGCTGGGCCGTCCTCGAGGTCGTCGACGGCCGTCACTTCGTCGGGTCTGACGAGCAAGCGATCAGCCAGTGCGTCCTCGAGGGCCCGCTCGTCGACTTCGCCTTCGACCGTCACCGCCAGGTAGTCGCTGCCGCCGTCACTCGAGATGGTGAGTCGGTAGACGAACGGATTCAGCCCATCGAACGAACCGAGGACGAGTGGGATTCCCTGTGGGTACACTTTCACGCCCTTGATTTTGTGCATCTCGTCAGTCCGCCCGAAGACGCCCTGGGGCATCATCACGGTCGAGCCGTCGACGTGCGGACTCGAGCCTTCCTCGAGGACGCTTAAGTCGCCCGTCCGGTAGCGAAGCATGCCGCCCGCCTCACGGTCGAGGTGCGTGAGGACGACTTCGCCACGTTCACCCAGCGGCAACACGTCCCCAGTTTCGGGATCCACGATTTCGACGATCATGTAGTCGTCGACGACGTGCAACCCACACTCGGCGGCGCACTCGAGGGCGACCGGCCAGGCCTGTCGCAGGCCGAAACAGTCGACGGCACACTCGAGGTCGCCGAAGGCCTCGTGAACCTGTTCACGGCGGCCGTCGACGGAAGTGAACGGTTCGCCGCCGCCGATGAAGATGTCGAGAGACTTCCCGCCGTGTTCGGCGACCTCGAGGGCGAAACTCGGGTTCGCCCAGAGTACGTCGACGTCGAACTCGTCGATTCGGGCGGCTTTCGCCTCGGAGTCCCCGGGACCTGCAGGGATGACTTCGATGCCGTTGTACTCGAGCGCCCGGTGGAGTAGATACCCGGTCCCGAAGCCGTGGTAGCCGAAGGCGACCATCGCCCGCATACCCGGTTCCATGCCCAGCCGTTCGAAAATGCGTCCGTGGACCTCTGCATAGCGAGTAATGTCCCCCGGCGTTTCGAACACCGGCAGTTCACTGTCCTTCGCCGGCGTGAACGAAATCATCGCCCCTTCTTCGTGAAGCGACCCCGTCGGAGGGTTGGACTCGACGTCGGCGAGCAAGTCCTCGGTCGTCGTCAGCGGCAACGACCGAAAGTCCTCCCAGGAGGAGATCGCACCGGGCTCGAGCCCTGCCGTAGAGAAGACGTCTTCGTACAGCGCCACGTCAGCGTAGCGCTCGAGTTGGTCCTGTAGCTGTTCGAGTGTGTGCTGGCCGTAACAGTCGTAGAGTCTCATGGTTTCAACTGGCGTGGCTCGTTTTCCGAGCCGGTATGGTAAGGCGTTGCACCGTCACCATCAAATAGCTACCCCTCTCGAGGAACGCTTTGCCGACCGTTCCCGGTTCGCCACCAATCTATCGGCTTGGCCAGAAGATGATTTTATATAACTTGACTGTTCAACGAGTGAACATGGCATACGAGTTCGAAGGCAAGGCGGCCATCGTCACCGGCGGCGCGTCGGGGATCGGACGAGCAGCGGCGAAACGCCTCGCCAGCGATGGCGCGAGCGTCGTCGTGGCGGACGTCGACCGAGATGGAGGCGAGTCAGTCGTCGACGGAATCGAATCGAGCGGTGGCGAGGCGACGTTCGTCGAAACCGACGTCTCGAACGAGTCGTCAGTCAAAAATCTCGTCGACACGACCCTCGAGACGTACGGATCGCTCGATATGGCGTTCAACAACGCTGGCATCGAAGGCGACAACGAGCCGACCGTCGACCAAACCGTCGACAACTGGGACTGCGTCGTCGACGTGAACATGAAAGGCGTCTGGCTCTGTCTCAAACACGAAATCCGGGCGATGCTCGAGGGTGAGGGCGGTGCCATCGTCAACACCTCATCGATATCGGGGCAGACGGGCGCGGGTGCAGCCCCGTACGTCGCGACGAAACACGGGATTCTCGGACTGACCCGGACGGCAGCCGTCGAGACCGCACAGGACGACATCCGGGTCAACGCCGTGTGTCCGGGGACCATCGACACACCCCTCTCACAGCGATTTCAGGAGAAAACCCCCGAAGCGTTCGAACAGTTCGTCGAGATGCATCCCATGGGGCGGCTTGGCGAACCCGAGGAGATCGCCGACGCCGTAGCCTGGTTGCTCTCGGAAGAAGCGTCGTTCGCTACCGGTGATATGTTCCAGATCGACGGCGGCTACATGGCACTCTAGATTCCAGCAATCTGTTGCCCGTTCGTTTTCCGGTGGAAATATTTCTCGCTACGAGGCAGTCTCGAGGATCGTTCGCACGCGCCTCGAGTTCGAGGTGAGCATATAAGTCCCTCCTCGAGAATGCGTGAACATGGCTCGAGAGACCATCACCCACGAGGACCTACCGGATTCGTCCGGTCACAGTTACAGTCACGCCATCGTCGCCGATGGCCGTCTCTACATGTCGGGGCAGGTCGGGATGGACGCCGACCGGAACCTGGCCGGCGAAGAAATGACCGCACAGGCGAGACAGGCGTTCGCGAACGTCGAGAAGATTTGCGAGGCGGTCGACCGCGACCTCCAGGACGTCGTCAAAGTGACCGCACACATCGTCGACCCGCACAGTCGATTCGCCGAGTATCAGGCCGTCTGGGACGAGACCTTCGAGTCACCGTACCCGTGTCACACCGTCCTCGGCGTCGAGCAACTGGCCGGACCCGAGTACCTGATCGAACTCGAGGTCGAAGTCCCCCTGGGCGACGGGTAAACGTTTTGTCCGTCGGGTGTGACCACGTCGTATGGGACGTACTGACGCGGAGAGTCACCTATATGAGTTGCTGCAGACGACGTACTTCGACTCAATCGACGGCGGCGACGCCGAGACGGCAGTCGAAGCAATGCACGACGACGTCGAGTGGACGCACACGCAGGTGTGGGAACACGATGGCCACACCAGCCAGGCGACGGACACCCTCGAGGGCAAAGCCGCCGTCCACGACTTCCTCGCTGGCCGCATCGATGAGATGCAAGCCGAAGGCATCGAGCACAAAATCCGTGACGTGGTCGCGAGCGGCGACAAAGGAGCGTTTCGAGCCGCAGTCGTCGGCCCAAACGGCAACGCCCTGCCGTTTCTGGGCTGGGTCGAACTCGAGGACGACGTGATTCGGACGTACACGGTAACCCCCGAACGAATGCCCGAGTGAAATGGGTGAGTGAACCGTGTCTGAAACCCAACCGACTGCGAGTGACAGGGCGGCCGCACTCGAGGAAATCCGGGAGATTGAGTCCAGCCACGGATTCATCAAGGAACTCGAGATCGAGTTCGAGCAACCGACGCCCCCACACGACGACGCGCATCTCCAGGCGACCATGCCTTACCACGAGGAGTACGCGAATCCGGCATCAGGCGGCGTGTTACACGGCGGTATCGCTGCCGCCGTCCTCGATTCGGTAATGGGGCTCTCGTTGATCGTCGCCCTCGAGGGCGAAGAGCGAGCCCACGGCCCGACGATGTCGCTCACGACGAACTACCTCGCGCCAATCCGGGAACCGATCGTCGCCCACGCGACGGTTCGCTCGACGGCGTCGCGCTCGGCCGTCATCGAGGGCGAAATTTACGGACGCGAATCCGGAGAGTGTCTGGCCACCGCTCAAGGAGTCTGGCGGGTTTTCGCTCCGGACGAACGAGAGACGTAGCACATACGACGTACCGTCACCAAACGACAACCTGACCCATACCGAACGAGAAACGATGACACCGACGATTCCATCCATCGACACGCTTCGCCACCGCATCGCCATCAACGACTGCAAGGCACAGTACTGCTATCTGATCGACGACTGGGAGCTCGAGGCGCTTCCCTCCCTGTTCACCGAAGATACCACCCTCGATTACGGCGGGTTGGGTACCTACGAGGGCCACGAGGGCGTCAGAGAGTTCACCGAAGTAATCGAAGAGACGCTCGAGCGAACTACCCACCTGTTGACGAATCCCCTCATCGACGTGGGCCAGGGACCGGACATCGAAAGCGAGGGCGACGAAAACGCTACCAACAGCGAAAACGCCACCGAAGACGAACCGACACACGCCACGGGTCGCTGGTACGTCTTTTCGACGATCACCTACGCCGACGGCTCGAGTGGCGTCCGCGTGGGCACCTATCGTGACGAGTATCGACGTGTCGATGACCAGTGGCTCATCGCGAAAAGTCAGCTACGGTTCACCCACTCCGTCGATTACGAAGATACTGACCAGAACGGATACTGGCCAGGGTTACGGGCTCACTCGTCGTCCCAGTCGTAAAATCCGCGGCCGGTCTTTTTCCCGTAGTCACCCGCACGAACCATCTTCTTGACGTTCTGGGGAGGTCGGTACACGTCGCGGCCGAGTTCCTCCGCGAGATACTCGCCGACTTCGACGCGAACGTCCCAACCGTTGTAATCGCCGAGTTTCAGCGGCCCCATCGGGAAGTTGTATCCCTGTTCCATCGCCGTATCGATGTCTTCAGCTGAAGCGACGCCCTCCTGGACCATCCGTGCGGCCTCCATCCCGAGGACGAGGCCAAGCCGGGAACTGGCAAATCCGGGATAGTCGTCGACGACGATAGGATCTCGACCGACGGCCTCCGCAAAGTCGACCGCTCGCTCGACGGTTTCCTCGGCCGTGTGATGTCCCGTGATCAACTCGAGGAGCTTCATCTTGACGGGTGGGTTGAAAAAGTGCATCCCGAGGACGCGTTCGGGGTTGTCGGTTACGCTCGCGATCTCGGTCACCGAGAGTGAGGACGTGTTCGTGCCGAGGATGACGTCGGGGGCAGCCTGTGCGTCGAGTTCCTCGAAGACCGTCTTTTTCAGGTCCATATCCTCCGGCACCGCCTCGACGATGAGCGAAGCCTCGTCCGTGACGTACTCGATATCCGTCGTCCCTTCGACGTGGGCAAAGGCGTCGTCCGCACTCGGGATAATGTCGCGAGATTCCGCCGCCTCGAGTCCGGAACGAATGCGCTCGAGGCCGTCGTCGACGAGTTCCTGTTCGATGTCCCGAAGGACGACGTCGTATCCGTACTGTGCGGCGAGCTGGGCGATCCCACTTCCCATGGTGCCAGCCCCGATGACACCGATCGTCTGTGTTGCCATACCGAAAATGGGTGCAAGCATGGTAATAAACGTACTCCTCTCCGCTGCTCGAGGGATATCGGACGGGAAACGCGACGTGTCGAAGGACCACGCCTCGAGTGGAGGCACTGGTCAAACGGATCGCTCACGGTCGTTCGTGAGCGTTGGCTATATGTACTCCAACCGTGTCTACCTATTCGATGCAGACGTACGAGGACTTCGCGAGCTACGAGCTCCAGTATCCGGACCAGGAGGATTGGCTGCTCCCGACTGTGCTTGAAGATCAGGCGGAAGCACTCGGTGATGAAACGTTTTTACAGTGGGAGACCACCGACGAGACCGTCTCGTTCGCCGAAACGAATCGGATCGTAAACAGGCTCGCACACGGCCTGATCGAGCAAGGCGTGGAGAAAGGCGACCACGTGCTCTTGATGCTGCCAAACAGCCTCGAGTATCTCTTCCTCTGGTTTGCCTGTGCCAAGGTCGGGGCCGTTGAAGTGCCCGTCAACACCAGCTACAAGCGCGGGACGCTCACCCACGTCGCCAACCTCACCGAAGCCGACTACGGCGTGTTCCACGATTCGTTCGTCTCCCGCGTCCTCGAGGTCGAAGACGACCTGACCCACCTCGAGTCGTTCGCAATTCTCGAGGACGACGGTGACGAGTACGCCGAGGACATCGCGGCCGCTGACGACGCCTTCGATGCCGGGCGATACGAAGACCTGCTGAGCGACGAGGACTCGAACCTCGACGTCGATCTTGCCTACCACGACAACGCTTCGATCATCATGACTTCGGGCACGACCGGGCCCTCGAAAGCCATCCAGAAGACCTACTCCCATCAGTACTTCTTCGCCGAGCAGTGTGTGAACCTGGTCCAGCTAACCGACGAGGATGTCTACATGACGGGCAATCCGCTGTTTCACAGCAACGCACAGGTGCTGGTCGTCTTCCCGGCACTGATCGCCGGCGCGAAGCTCTGTCTCTTCGAACGTTTTACCGCCTCCGGCTGGGTCGACCGCCTCAACGAAACCGGGGCGACGGTGTGTAACTTCCTCGGCTCGATGATGGACTTCGTCTATCAGCAACCAGAGCGCGACATCGACGACCAGAACGACCTGCGCTGTCTGTTCGCCGCGCCGACGGCCTACGGCATCAAAGACGAGTTCGAAGAGCGCTACGGTATCGAGTACACGACAGAGGTTATCGGCACGACCGAAACCTGCATGCCCGTTTTGACCCCCTATGGCTCCGACCGACCCGAGGGCGCAGCGGGCTTGCTACTGGACGAGTACTTCGACGTCGAACTCGTCGACCCAGAAACCGACCAGCCCGTCGACCCCGGAACGATGGGCGAGTACACCATCCGGCCGAAGATACCGTGGATAATGACACCGGGCTACTACGGCATGCCCGAAAAAACCGCCGAAGCGACGCGTAACTGCTGGTTCCACACCGGCGACGGCCTCCGCCGCGACGACGACGGCTGGTACTACTTCGTCGACCGCATGGGTGACACCCTCCGTCGCCGTGGAGAGAACATCTCGACGTACGACGTCGAACAGCCGATTCTCGAGCACCCGGCGGTCGAAGAGTGTGCCGTCGTCGGCGTCAAAGCCAGCGAGGCCGGTGGCGAGGACGAGGTAAAAGCCTGGATCGTCTTCAGCGAAGACGAGTCAGCCACGCCGGAAGCGCTCACCAAGTGGGCGAACGAACACATGCCATACTTCATGGTCCCCCGATTCTTCGAGTTCGTCGACGAACTGCCGAAGACGGAAAACGAGAAAATCCAGAAGGCCAAACTCCGCGAGTGGGGCAACGCCGATTCGACCTGGGACCGCGAAGAAGCTGGCGTCACCGTCTCGAAAGATTAGTACCTTCCGACGGCCGGTTCACTCGAGGAATCGAATTTTCACTCACTTCACCGATTCTCGAACCACTTTCACCCATTTCACGCGTCCTCGAGGTACGACGCGACGGATTGGGTATTTTCGGTTGCTCTGACGATTGGGGCCGCGATATCCGACGCATCGATCCCCGGCGCTTCGGTGCCCGGACGGTCGAAGACGGGCTCGATTGCCGCTTCGATTGCCGCCTCGTCGGTTGCGTCGAGGCCACGAATCGCTTCGACCATCGTCTCGAGCGCACCCCCAGCCGTGATCGTCGGGTGTGGCCGAATGTAGAGGTCGCCGCCGATGATCGCATCGAGGATCCGGTCGTCGTCATCGAGTACCACGCTCACGTTGATCAACTTCCGAGATTTGAACGCGGCCTGCCCGAGTCGGGCGTCCGACGGGACGTTCCTGCACATTCGGGCCGTCGAGACGCGGTTTCTCCACGAGTCCGACTCGAAAAACGGGGCCAGCGTCTCGAGGTACTCGCGTTCCTCGTCGGTCCAGTCGCTCTCGACGATTGTCTCATCCGGCCCGAGTAAGGCCTCGACGTTCGCCTCGGTGATAGCGTCGATTACGGCCTCCCTGGAAACGTCGATTCCGAGTTCCTCGAGTACCTGCGAGAGCGGTTGCATCCGACCAGTAAGTGAGTCGGTGTCCTTGTCTTTGAACTTCTCTTCGGGTATCGAGACGGCGTCGTCGAGAATCGCCCCTTCTTCCGGGAAGTCCCAGATGATCGACATCGTCGCCACCCAGTAGTCCGGATGGTGAATCGTCGCCGCCGAACCCGCCATCACCTTCACTCGAGCGTCGTCTTTGACGATTTCGACGTCACCGATCGAATCGTAGTTTGCCGAAAAACCGATCGACTCGAGGCCGTCGACGGTGGCAAGTCCGCTCGCATCGGCTTCCGAGAGGATGCTCGCATCTTCCTTCCGATAGTAGAGCATGAAGTTCGGAAAGTCTGGCGTATGAACGGCCGTCCCCCCGGCGAAGGCGTACCGTCGCCCGACTGCGAAACCTTCCTCCTGAGCGAGTTCGAAATCGATGCGGTCTGCATCTTCGTGCGTGCCGATATCGAGACAGGGCTGGTCTGCATCCCAGTGCATCACCACGAGCGTCGGTTCGAACGTTCCTTCGTGCATCCGGGTCGCCATGAGTTCGTCCATCGCGTTCCAGTAGCCGACCGTCTCACCGTGTACGTCGATTCGCCTGACCATGATGTCTCATACCACAGAGTGGTGTCTATTAAACGTACTGTGAACCGCCCCGGGGTCGAGAGCCGAGGCACTCAGCCTGCATTTTCCGTAAATCGAGAGCGCTCGAGGGCGTAACACCTCGAAATGAAAAATGACGCGCCGTCCGAATCAACCGATGTAGGCGTCTTTGATGTGTTTGTCCTGGCGCAACGCCTCGGCCGTTCCCTCCCGGGCAATGGAGCCTTTTTCGAGCAGGTAGATGCGGTCAGCGTGTCGGAACGTGAACGTCACGTTCTGTTCACAGAGCAAGATGGTGACGTTTTCTTCTTCCTGAATCTGCTCGAGGGCGTTCGTAATGTCGTCGATGATCACCGGAGCGAGGCCGATGGTCGGTTCGTCCAGAATCAGGAACTCCGGACTGCCCATCAGCGCACGACCGATGGCGAGCATCTGCTGTTCGCCGCCACTGAGGGTCCGGGCGTCCTGTTCACGACGTTCGTCGAGTCGTGGAAACAGATCGTACACGAACTCGAGGCGATCGTTGAGATTATCGCGGTTCGTGTACGCACCCAGCCGAAGGTTTTCGGCGACGGTCATGAACCCAAAGAGGTCACGGCGTTCGGTACAGTAGATAACACGGTCCTCTGTCAGTTTGTCGGGCGTCAACGTGGAGACTTCCGTGCCGCGGAACCGAACCGATCCTGTGTCATACGGCTTGAAGCCCGCGATGGTGTCCGACAGCGTGCTTTTGCCAGCCCCGTTCGGGCCGATGACGCCGACGACTTCGCCCGAATCGACGTGTAAATCGACGTCTCGCAGTGCCTGCACTTTGCCGTAGGAAACGCTCACGTCCTCGAGTTCGAGCACCCGGTCGGTACTCATAGTTCCTCACCTCCGAGGTACGCTTTCTGCACTTCCGGATCGTTTTTGATCTCCTCGGGAGTCCCTTTGGCGATCATCTCACCGAAGTTGATCACGATCGCCCGGTCGATCAGTTCGAACAGCCCGCTCATGTTGTGGTCGATGACGATGAGCGTCATACCCTCGGCGTGTAACTCGAGCAAGAGGTTCGATATCTCCTCAACTTCGCCCGACGCGAGTCCGGCGAACACCTCGTCGACCAGCATGAGTTTGGGATCGGTTGCGAGCGCACGGCCAAGTTCGAGTCGGATCAAGCCGGCGTGTGGTAACTCATCGGGCATCCGGTGTAAGTCGTCCTGGAGCCCAACGCGTGCACAGATTTCTTCGGCAGCGTCGTAGGTCGTTCCGGTGATCGTCGAGAGCGAGAACAGGCCGGACCACGAGAATACCTTTCCGGACGTGTATGCGAGCGCGACGTTCTCGAGTACCGATCGATCGTACAGCGGCGCAAAGTGCTGAAACGTGCGGGCCATGCCCCTGTTGACCATTTCGTAAGGCGGCTTGCTCGTTACGTCCTCACCGCGAAACGTAACCCGCCCCTCAGTCGGCTTGTGTTTCCCGGTCAGGCAGTTGAAGGTGGTCGATTTGCCGGCCCCGTTTGGCCCGATAAAGCCCAGAATTTCCCCTTCGTCGACCCGAAAGGAGAGATCGTTCACGGCGACCAGTCCACCAAACTTTTTCGTCAAATTCTGTACGTCGAGCAACGGTTGGGTTTGCTGACCCGCGTCGCTGGATTCCGCATCCATCACCGCCATCGTCGAATTTTGTGGCATCATCAGTTATCCCTCCGAAGGAGTGCAGCCAGTTTCTCGAGTACCCGTGCGCGATACGCCTCGATCTTTCGAACGAACGCCGGTTGTTGATATCCGCCATCGGTCACTGCCTCGGGCGAGCCACCGGTCACTCGAGCGTGTACCTTTCGTCCGTACTCGGTCAGTTTCGGCAAGAGCCCACCTGGCAAGAAGAACAACATCCCGAGCATGAGTACGTAGAACAGGAACGTATCCATCCGCGTCACTGGCATGTCGAGAATCGGAACGACCGTATCGATACCGCGGATGTAGTCTCTCGCCAGATAGATGAATATCGCACCGACTGCCGCCCCCGAAATCGTTCCAACACCACCGAGGATTGCCGCGATCAAGATTTCGATCATCACCGTGAGCTCGAGCAGTTGGCTCGGCGACGCACTGCCAATGGGCGTGTGAACGAACATCGCGCCAGCGAAGCCGGCGAGGGCAGCACTCATCACGAACGCGAACAGCTTGAATTTGGCCGGATTGATCCCGACCGAGCTGACGGCGTCTTCGTTCTCCTGAATCGCGGTGTAGGTAATTCCGTGATCCGACCGCGTGATGACGAACGCAATCAGGAAAATGAACGCAAAGATGACCAGGCCGAGATAGTAGTTCACCAGGGCCGTCGCCGCAAAGTCTCCCTGTACTTCGATCAGGTTATCGGGGTTCGGCAAGCCGGTCTCACCGCCGAAGGTACTCCGGTACAGGCTGAAAAACCGTATAAGCACGAGGGGCGGCAACAGCGTGATCAATGCCAGATAATGCCCGTGTAGTCGAAGGGCTGGCAGGCCGACCATCAGCCCGGCAACCGTCGTGAGTAACACGCCTGCGATTACCGTCAACACCGGGCTCAGACCGAACTCGAGATTGAGCAACGCGGCGGTGTAGCCACCGACACCGAAAAACAGGGTGTGACCGAAGCTCACCTGTCCGGTGTACCCTGAGACGAAGTCCCAGCTAACGACGAACATCGCGAAGTAAAGCGCCGCCGTCATCGTGAGAATTTTCACCGTCGACAGACCGAGCGGCAAGGCCGCCAAGACGAGAAAGGCAACGAAACCGACGTAGTACCGTGGCGGGATATTCTGGCGGAGGAGCTGTATCGTCCCCGCCGAGCCGTCATCTGTAGATTGCGTAGCCATTATTATTCCACCTCAGCACGCCCGTACAGTCCCTGGGGCATGGCGATGAGGACGAAGAACAACACGATCAACGACGCTGCGCCAGCCAATCGCGCGTCGATCAGCGTGACCGTCAGCGTCTCGAGGGTGCCGATAATGTACGCCCCCACGACACTGCCTTTGATCGAGCCGATGCCGCCCAGGATCACGATGGTAAACGAGAGCAACAGTGGGTCGAGCCCCATTTCCCAGGAGACGCTCTGGAACGAACCGAAGAAAAGCCCCGCGATGCCGGCGAGCATTCCGGCAATGAACCACGTGTAGAGAGTGATTCGATGCTGATCGATACCAGCGAGGGCTGCTCCGCGACGGTTCATCCCGACCGCCTCGATGGCCTGACCCGTCCACGTGCGATTGATGAATAATATGAGCCCGATGATCAACGCCCAGGAGAGTAAAAACACGAACACTCGGTTGTTTTGCAGCGTCAGACCGGCGATTTCGGTCTGACCCGGCAGTAACGAAGGGATCGCTCGAGCGGTATCCCCCACGAACGTCCGGAATGCGTACTCGACGACAAGCAAGACGGCGAGCGTCAGGATAACCACCATCGTCGGGTCGTCTTCGATCGGTTTAATCAGATACTTGTACACGATCAGGCTGAAGATACCCGGAATAATGAGGGCGGCTATCGCCCCGATCCAGATGCTCAAATCGAGGACGGACCAGACGAAATACGCCGAGAATCCCCCGATCGTGATGTTCGCTCCGTGAGCAACGTTGAGCACTTCCGCGATACCGAAGATCATGGTAAATCCGATCGCGACAAGCGCATACAACGCGCTCAACAGAACGGCATTGACGGCTATGGTGACTACGTCTACCATACAGGTGTCCAACACAGTAGATGGTTAAAATTGTATCGGACCACGAGGCGACGTCTCACGGCGATTGGTTTAGGTTCCACAAACCCATGGGATAAAATAATGTTGGGCCAGGTGTGGTTACTGCTCCTGCTTACCGATATGCTTAATACTCGTGATATACGGTGATATGGTATGGCACAACAAGAGCGTGGGGTAGACCGTGCTGTAGCCACGAGTGGGATCGATAGACCGAAACGCCGAACCTTCTTGAAGACGATGGGCGTTGGTGCACTCGCCGCGACGGCGGGTTGCCTCGGCGGCGACGACGACGGAGAGGTCGGTGACACGATTCGCGTGGGCGTGTTGGCACCGCTTCCGGGGCAGTTCCCCGGCGGTACGGCCATCGCGAACGCCTCCGAACTGTGGGGTCAACAGGTTAACGACGACGGTGGTCTCCTCGGAGCCGACGTGGAAGTACTCGTTCGCAATACCGAACTGGACCCATCCAGGGCACAGACGGAGTACCGTGAACTCGTCCTCGAGGAAGACGTCGACGCGACGTTCGGCGCGTTCACCGGGGAGGTGGGGTTGGCACTCATCGACGAGATCGCCCAGCAACAGATTCCACACATCGCCGCCGGTGTCGCCGTCACCGATATGAACCAGATGATCAACGACGACTACGACACATACAAGTACTGGTTCCGGGCGATGCCCAACGGCGAAATGCTGGGTTCGAACCTGGCGACGTACGTGAGTGAGTCCTACGAGGAGATGGGATGGAACACTGTCGGGCTGGCCATCGAGGACGTCGAAGGGTTCCAGCCGATCGTCGAGTCGCTGGAAGACAACCTGCCAAGCGGCATAGACCTCGCGTTCGATACCGTTTTCGCCCCGGATACCGACGACTTCACCCCGATTCTGGACCGCGGTGCGAGCGAGGATATCGACGGGTTGCTCGCGTTCCTGTCCCAGGGTGGCCTTTCGCTACTCACCCAGTGGGCAGACCGTGAACCGTCGTACGGCCTCGGTGGCGCAGACATCAACTCGACGAACCCGGACCACTACGCGAACACCGACGGAGCCGCCGAATCGGTCTGGACGTACATCCCAGGTGCCGCACCGAATGCCGCACCGACACAGGTCACCCTCGACTTCGCCGAGGCACACGAGGACGAGTTCGGTGCCCAGCCGCCACACTCCCAGGGATACACCGCCTACGACGCCGTGCTCGCCTACCAGTACGCCGTCGAAGCCGCGGAGAGTGTCGACCCCGACGAGGTCGTTGCCGAACTCGAAGAGGTCGAGTTCGAGGGCGCGACCGGGAACATGGAGTTCTACGACGCCGACCACGAGTGGGCACACGACCCAGTCTACGGCGAAGGCAAAGTCGTGCCGCCGATGATTCAGTGGCAAGATGGCGAACAGGTCGGACTGTGGCCTGACAACGTCGCCGAAGGCGAGTTCCAGCAACCACCCTGGTTCTGATAAGGGCTTGCAGAACAGATTCCCGATTGGCAACCATATATTTCCAGTCCGTTTTTTGATGCCTCGAGGTCCAGACCGTTCTGTGGATACGACAGGCCGCTAGCGGTTCGAGTTGGCCGCGTTGCTGTTCGAGCCTTCACTCGTCGCTCGCTCAACCCCAATTTTATACTGTCTCAAATCAATCGTCACGGTGAAGCGCCACTACCGGTGTCCGGACCTCTGTCTGGACAGCAAATCGTCGCTCAAAGATTCCAATGACCACCGTACGCAAACTCTCACTCGAGATCGAGCCTGACACGTATCCAGCCATCGAACGCACCCTCATCGATTCTATCGGCGCAGGAGACGCCCCGCCGACGATTATGGAGTGGACCTTCGGTTCGGACCTCTTTCTGGAACTCGGTCCGGTCGAAGACGCCTCACTCATCGACAGAGAACGTGCTGCAGAACACGGTGTTTCCTACGGTCGACGGTACAACGTCAGTGGTGGGACCGGTTTCTTCCGGGACGACTGCACGCCCGTCCTCTACGCTTTTTTTGCCGACGAGGGCGACCGTTCGATGACCGAATACATCGACCTTGCCGGCGAGGCCGTCGCCAGCGCGCTCAGGGATGCTGGGGTCGAGAACGCGACCTACCGAGACGGCGGTGACATCGAACTGGTTCCCGAAGGTGATGGCCAACTCCTGAAAGTCGGCGTCTCCGGTGCTGGCTATCAGGACGGCGTCTGGGGTGTCTTCGCGAACGTCATCAATCGCAGCTACGAACCGGAAGAGTTCGGTATTATCGACGACGTCCTTCGCCTCCCGAAAGAGAAATTCGAGGACAAAGACACCGACAGCGCCGAAGGTCGTATGACCTCCCTCGAGGACGTCGCACCCGACGTCGACATCGATACCGTTCTCGAGGAAGCCGCCGAGAACCTCGCTGCACACGCCGGTGACGAGGTTGAATCAGGGTCGTTCACCGATGCTGAAGCCGAGGCCCTCGAGGAACATCGCGAATACTACGGCTCGACGGAGTGGTTCGAGCGCTACTCGACCGGTCGGATCATCGAAGAGGCGGACGAGGACCACGAAGTCGCCGAAGTGGCGTACAAGGGTCGAAAGCTCATCAAAGTCAGCGTCCGTGTCGACGGTGACGGGACCATCGACGCGGTGCAGTACACCGGGGACATGTACCACCGACCAGGGTTCGAGGCGATCGATCGCCTCAACGAAGCCGTGACAGGCACCTCAATCAACGACGAGGACGCGCTCCTCGAGGCCGTCTCGAGCGTCTATGCGGACGACGATATCGAGATTCCCTGGCTCACCCCCGAAGATTTCGTTCGGCCGCTCGTGCGCGCTCGAGACAGTCTGGCACCTGCAAGCGAGTTCGACCGTTAGACCGCTGCTTCGTAGCGATACGTGCGTCCGAAGACAGTATTGACGCTCTGTGTATTACTGTCGCTCTGTGTATTCGGAATCAAACGTAGACAGGGCCGTTTTGCGTTCTCGAGTACGTCCGTGAGTATTGACGTGCGAGCCGAACCCAGCACGAGCTATCGATTCGGGTCATACGTTCTGGCTTGAAGGAGGGTAGTTGCTTGCTTCCCCTGAGCCCGTGGATGGACACAGACTGCGTGCATCGATTTCACTCAGGGTCCACGTTCGGGAGGATGCTAGAGCGATTCGACCGCTTCCTCGACCTCATCAGCCGGCGGCGGTGTGACGGTATCGGGAGCGACCCAGCTAAATTGCACCTCGAGGTCGGGGTCGATGACGAACACCGAGCGGTAGGGAGTCGAAGTGTTGGCCATGCCCTCTCGCTCCATTCGGAGGTCGTAGGCGTCCATCACCTGGCCGTCGACGTCGCTGAACGTCCGGAAGGGGCTCTTTATCTGGCGGAAAAACTCGTTCTGGGCGAACGGACCGTCACGACCGACACCGAACACCGGCACGTCCGAAAACTCGTCCCAGTCCCGGCGGTCGAAGCGTTTCCACCAGTGGCGAGCAATCGCGCTAAACACGAATCCCTGGAAGTACAGCACCGCACCGCGATCGCCCACGACTTCTGATAGTTTTGCATCCTCGAACACTTCGCCATCGCACAGCAAGGCCTCGAAATCAGGCACAGTTTCGCCTACAGTTGGTGGCATGCTAGAGGTATTCTAACGACATAGATAAAAAGTTTCACCCTCGATGGAGGGATAATCACTCCCGAAGCGATTGTAGAATCGGACTGGTCGCTCAGGCGCGTAACCTTTTTGCCGTCAGTGCCCGTTGGTGGCTGTGTATGACACGCACACTGTACCGTCTGGAAGGCTGTCCATACTGTGAACGGATCGTCGACCGCCTCCAGGAACTCGACATCGAGTATCACTCCATCTGGACGGAAGCGATGCACTCACGACGAAATCGCGTCAAAGAAGTCTCCGGTCAGCGCCAGGTCCCCGTCCTCGTCGACGACGAGTACGGCGTGACGATGGCCGAATCGGCACGTATTCTCGAGTATCTCGACGCCAGTTACGGCGATTCGAGTTCGTAAGGGTTGAGCACCTCGTCGTTTCCTGGCGGGGCACCGAGTGCGAGGACGACGCCCGTCTCCTCTCCAACGTACCGATGACCGTGGGGTTCGTACGGCCCGGCCGCCCAGAAGGTGCCTGGGCCGACCGTTACGTACTCGGGGTCGTCCGCAGGGCCGAGTTTGAGCGAGAACTCCCCCTCGAGCACGAAGTAAAATTCCTCTTCTTCGGGGTGGGCGTGATAGCCCACCTCCTCTCCGGGTTCGAAATGCCAGAGCTTTGCACCCATGGTCTCGAGTTCGAGTAGCTCATCGATAGCCTGGATGCCGACGTTTGGTCGGACGTCGTCGACCTCCGAGAGGTCGACAATCGGTGCGTCATCTCGGTGAAGAACGCGGTTTTCTGGGCGATGCGGTTCGGGGTCGTCTAGGAAGTCCATTGGTTGTGTTTCCGTATGCGGTATCGGTCGAAGCCGGTTCGATCAGATCGTCCGCGGGTGAGCGGTGGGGCTACCGTCCGTGATCACTGTGGCCAAATTTCCTCGAGGTCTTCAGACTGACAGTACGGGCAGACGTAATCGTCGACGGTAATGTCGTCTGGCATCTCGTGGGAGTGGTGCAGTTCGAACATATCCATGCCACAGTCGGGATTGTGACAGACGACATCGTGCGGTGGTCGCGGCATATCTGACACCTCGAACCGAAGGGTAATAAATATCGTGTCAGAATATCTCACACAGACTACATTGTAGCTCACTCTGTGGCTCAAGTGGATCGAGTACTATCTGGCGACGACAAAATAGCAACGATGAACGGTATTTTCACTTCTCGATCGGTTGGCCCCGCTCCCACTCCTCGACGTCGGTGCGGACGATTTTCCCCGTCGTCGAGCGCGGGAACTGCTCCGGTTCGACGAACTCGAGGTACTTCGGTAGTTTGTAGCCTGCCAGTTGGGCCTCGAGTCGGTCGTAGAGTGCTTCCCTGAGACCCTCGGGGTCATCGGTTTCAGTCGTTCCAATAACGGCTCGAGGAACCTCACCCCACTGCGGATCGTCCGCGCGGACGACGACTACCTCCTCGACGGCCTCGTGTTCGATGAGTATTCCCTCGAGTTCCGCCGGGTAGACGTTTTCGCCGCCTGGTTTGATGAGGTACTTGCGTCGGTTGAGGTAGCTGTAGGTGCCGTCCTCGTGTCGTTCGAAGATGTCGCCGGTCCGGTACCAGCCGTCAACGAACACCTCCTCGTTTGCATCGGGGTTATCGACGTAGCCGCTGAACAGCGCGGGTCCGCTCACGATCATCTCGCCGTGGTCGTCGGTCGCTGGAGCCATGTTCTCATCGACAAGTCTCACGTTCCCGAACGGACTCTCGACTTTCGACAGTGACGCCTCGGTGGGAGATTCTCCAACTGGAAGTTTGCTTCCTGAGGCGCTGTGGCCAACTTCCGTCGAACCGTAGGTGTTCTGAAACGGCGCGTCGAACAGGTCCGTTATCCGCTCGATGCGAGCCGGTTCGATCATATCGGGGAGCGAACCCATCGTCCGAATCGGCGGAAAGGTGGTCGGATCGACTCCCTCGTCCTCGATGTAGGCCCACATGCGTTCGAGCACCCCGGGAACGAGAAAGAGCCAACTGATCGGGCGAGAGGAATCACGAATCGCGTCGACGATTGACGCCGGTTCGAAGCCATCGATCGGATAGTACGTGCCACAGAGGACGGCCGTCACGACGATCCAGTCGAGACCAGCCATGTGGAACATGGGACCCCAGGCGGGGTAGTTGTCCCCCCGCTCGAGTTCGTAGTCGAGGATGACCTGAATCGCCCGGGCCATCTCCGCTCGGTGGCTGACGACAGCACCCTTTGGTAACCCGGTGGTCCCGGAGGTGTTGATGATCGCAAACCCCTGTTCAGCCCCGACGGTGATGTCGAGGCGAGGGTCGGACGGATCACCCCCGTCACGAACTGAGACGAAGTCTAGATCTGCCTCCTCACCCCCATCGTACCCGACCGTAATTGGATCCGATTCGGCGTCGGCATCGACCCAATCAAGCCGATCCTCGAACCGGTCTGAGACCACGAGGAAATCCGGGTCCGCGAGGTCGATACAGTGAACAAGTTCCTCGCGCTCGAGCCGCCAGTTGAGCGTCGCGATCAGCGTGCCGGTCCGCGCACAGGCATGGGCGACTTCGACCGTTTCCCCCCGATTTTCGGCGAGGACGGCAACGGTCGACTCGTTCGGCTCGAGACCGTGCTCGAGCAGGCCCGAAGCGAGTTTGTCCACGCGCTCATCAAGTGTCGCGTATCGCACCGTTCGGTCACGCTCGAGGTCGACGACCGCTCGCCGGTCGGGATACATTCGAGCGGTTTTTCGAAGTTGATCGCCGATTGAAAACCGGCTCGATTGCTCGACGAACGATTCGGGGTCTGCCACCCCGAGGTCGAAATTATACGCCATCGTCTGCATCTCCGCAGGAACCCACTTAGCCGTTCGGTCTGACAGGGTTCGTTGTCGTGCCTTCCCGGTCAGCGACCATCCCGGTTCGTCGCTGGCCGATAAACAGTTACAAGAATTCCTTTAAATCCCTCGAAGACTACAATTGCATTCGTTTCGTCCTCCCTGAGTGGTTCGTCAAGCCTGAACGTGTAAACTGGACCGATAGCGGTTGCCGGGTTCGGCTTACACGTCAATGCTTGACGGAGTACTGAGGACTCCAATAGCGTTCTTTTGCTTCGAGCGAGCGAGTACTCGGTCGACGACGGACAGGCATCGTTCTGGAGACACGTATCTTTATAGCGTATTCGGCGCAACGACTAGCCGTTATGGATCCTACGGAACTGGAGGGGACCGAGCTTCCCTCCGGCGAATACACCGTCGAACGCTGGAAGGCGTTTCTCTGGGCGGATGCCACCAGAAACGACACCGACGCGTTCAGATACGACGACGATGCGATAGAGGCGGGCGAAAACGGACAACTCGTTCCCCATACGCTCTGTCAACACATCGCCTTCGAAGCCACTGGGGGCATCGAATCGACGATGGGCAGACTCTCCGATGACTGGACCAGTGGCGCTGCACTCGGTCAGCTTCGGGCAACCTTCCACGGCCCACTCGAGGTCGGACAGACCGTCCACGTCGAAGGGCACATCGCCAACGTCGAACGGAAAGAGGGGTCGAGCGGTGGGCTGACCATCGTCACCCACGCCTACAACGTTCGAACGCCGGACGAGGAACCGATCTACGATATGGAAGCCGACATGATTCTCATGGAGGGTGCCTGATGGAGCTCTCGAGTCTCGAACCCGGGGACGAACTGCCCCCGGTTACCGTCGAGGACCTCCAAGGGTCGGATATGAAACTCGGTGCAGCACTGCTACAGGACCCGTACCCACCACATTTCGACGAACGAACGGCCGAGGAGATGGGCTATCCGCGACTCCTCAATCAGGGGCCGTTCAACCTCTCGTACCTGCTCCAGTGTGCGCTCCAGCCAGCGGCCTCCCCGACGGCCCTCGAGTCCTTCGACACCCGGTTTCACGCGATGGTGTTCGAAGGCGATACCGTCACCGCGAGTGCAACCGTCGATTCAGTCCGAGCAGGCGAGACGGACGGGGCACCCGAAGCCGTCACCTTCACCCTCGAGTTGACCCGCGAGGATGGCACCGTTGCCGTCGATGGAACCGCCACCGTCCGCGTCTCAGACGAGTAGGTCGACCCACGAGCTTTTGTGGCATGATACCGCGGCACAAGAATTAAGCGCTCACTTCGCCGTGTTGGTGTATGGACGACCCAGACAGCCACGCGAGTCGTTCGGCCACACTGGTCGAGCGCGCACGGGCGTCGACCCCAGGCGGGATCAATTCGACCTCGAGGACGCAACTGATGCAGACTCGAGACGGCGAACCGGTCTGTTTCGAGAAAGCCGCCGGAGCGGAACTGTTCGACGCCGACGGCAACCGCTACATCGATTATCTCAATGGCTGGGGGCCGGTCATCCTCGGACACTGTGACGAGGACGTCAATCGGGCCGTGTGTTCGGCTCTCGAGCAACGAGATATCGTCGGTATGAGCACGAGCGAACTCGAGGTCGAAGCAGCCGAGTTAGTGGTCGAACACGTCCCCAGCGCCGAACTCGTCCAATTCGGGACGACGGGGTCAGAAGTCGTCACGCACGCGATTCGCTGTGCAAGAGCGCACACCGGTCGGTCGAAGATTATCAAGTTCCAGGGCCACTACCACGGGTGGTACGACCCCGTCGCGATGAACTACATCTCGAAACCCGAAAACCTCGACACCAGAGACGTCATCTCGACCGGTATCCTCGACTCCGCGGTCGAAGAAACCATCGTCCTCCCGTTCAACGACCTCGAGGCCGTCTCCGAGGCTGTCTCGGCTCATGAAGACGAAATTGCTGGTATCATCCTCGAACCGGTAGCTCACGACATGGGCTGTGTTCCACCCCGTGAGGGCTATCTGCAGGGTCTCCGTGACATCTGTGACGAGCACGGCATCGTCCTCATCTTCGACGAGATTATCACCGGCTTCAGACACGCCATGGGCGGTGTTCAAGCGCTCGAGGGCGTCACTCCCGACCTGACGACCATGGCCAAAGCCGTCGCCAACGGCTACCCAGCGTCGTTGCTCTGTGGCCGCGAGGAGTTCATGAACCAGTTTACCACCGGCGAGCGAGGCGGTGGCGTCTACTTCGCCGGCACCTACAACGCCCACACCGGTTCGATGGCGGCCGTCGTCGAGACGATTCGCCAACTCGAGGCACGGAACGTCCACGAAACGTTCGATAAACACCGCGAACAACTCGTGTCCGGTCTCGAGGACCACATCGAAGACGCTGGCGTGACCGCTCGAGTCCACGCTTACGGCGGCGTCTTCGGGACGTATTTCAGTGAGGACCCAATCTACCAGTACCGAGACCTGCTCGACCACGACAGCGACCGGTTCCAGGCGTACCGCTGGGAGATGGTCGACCACGGCGTCATGATGGTGCCGAAGTTCCCCAGAGCGAACCTCTTGAACGCGAGTCTCACAGACGAGCACATCGCGGAAACGCTCGAGGCTGCTGGCGAAGCGCTTCGCGCAGTGAGCGACTAAGGATGGAGATGTACGTCGAAACAGCGACGGTCGAAACCGCCGCCACGCGAGTGCTCGAGGCCCTCGGTACACCCGAATCGACGGCAACGATTGTCGCACAGTCGCTCACTCGATCGGACGCGCGGACCGGCGGCACACACGGCGTGGGCCTGTTACCGTTGTACGCTGCCATGATCGAAGACGGGGCAATCGAGGCGGCAGCCACGCCGTCTGTTCAACGGGACGGTTCGACCGCCTGCGTCGATGGACACGACGCCTTCGGGCAAGTCGTGGGTCGCGAAGCGACGGCCGTCGGAGTCGACGCAGCCCTCGAGTCGGGTGTGTCAGTCGTCGGCGTTCGAAACGGGTGTCACCTCGGCCGACTGGGCGAGTGGGCCGAACGCGCCGCCGATCACGGACTCTGTTCGATCATCTTCTCGAACACCGGTGGCGGTGCAAAGAACGTCGCCCCCTACGGGGGGCACTCCCGAGCACTCTCGACAAACCCCGTCGCGTTCGGCGTGCCGACGTTCGGCGCTGCTGACTTCGACATCGTCGTCGACTTCGCGACGAGTCAGGTCTCCGGAAGCGTCATCCGCGATGCCGCACGAACCGGCGTGGACCTGAAGGCTGCCTGGACGACGACCGAAGACGGAACACCAGTCGACTCCGCCGGAGCGTTTCTCGAGGGCGACGGAGCACTGTTGCCACTCGGCGGACGTGAAACCGGACACAAGGGTTACGGCCTCGCCGTCATCGCCGAGGCGCTTGGGGCGATGGCCGGCGGTTCGGTGGTCGGTGAAACGGAGCCTGACTGGTTTTCCAACGCCGCGACGTTCGTGTTCGTCGACCCGACCCGATTCGGACCGAGAGTCGAGTTCGAACGGCGACTCGAGGCCGTGATTACCCACCTTCATGAGAGTGACGATGACGTACGGTTACCGGGTGAAGGGGCCACCCGCCGTGGACGACAGGCACAGGAGAAGGGCGTACACCTCGAGGTGCACATTCGAGACGCGCTCACGTCACTCGCGACGGACCTCGGAGTCGAGTTACCCGGACCACTGGCGAAGCACCAATCCGACGTATCGACTGGAGATGGCGATGGTGACGACCAGGACGACGTTCGTACCTGGTGAAGAATGGAAGGTGGCAACCAGTTTCAATTTTGACGGCACGCAACCGAGCATCTATATAATCCTTCATGCAAGATAGTGCCATACGATGGAGTTCAATTTCGAACTCGGTATCGACGAGCAGGAATCGTTCGTCTCCGAGAGTGGGCGCTTTAACGTGGGTGACCTCCTCCGGAAGGCCGCGCGAAAATACGCCGACAACGTCGCGGTCTCCGAACCGAACCGTGACGTAACCTACGGCGAACTCGACGACCGGGTCAACCGACTGAGTAACTCGCTGCTCGAGCGCTACTGTGAACCTGAAAACGGGACTATCGCGTTCCTCGCCGAAAATCGTGGCGAGGTGATCGAGGTGATGTATGCTGGCGCGAAAACCGGCTGTCTGGTCCCGGGTCTGAACTGGCGACTCGAGCGCGAAGAACTGCTTCACTGCGTCGATCTCGTCGAACCGGACGTGCTCGTCGTCTCCGAACGGTTCCGGGAGAAAGCCGGCTGGATCGAAGCCGACGCGGAATCGGACCCCGAGATCGTTACCCTCGACGGGGACGACGGCGACATCACCTACGAATCGCTTATCAACGATGGGAGTCCGGACGAACCGCTGCCCGACCGTCACATCGACCCCGAACAGGGCCTGGTCGTTCTCTACACGTCCGGGACGACGGGACTTCCAAAGGGAGTCGTCATCAGCCACCGGGCGTGGCTCGCTCGCGGGTACACCTACATCATCGACTTCGATATCCAGAAAGGTGACTGCCAGCTCGCCTGGCCACCCCTGTTCCACATCGTCTCTGCGGACTGGTTACCCGCGATAGCAACCGTCGGCGGCACCTACTATCCGGTCGACGGTTTCGATACCGAACGCACCATCGAAATCCTTCAGGAAGATGGCGGCGGCATCGGCTGGCTCGTCTTGCTCCCCGGCGTCGTCGAACGGCTACTCCAGTACATCGACGAGCACGACGTCGACGTGGATTCCTTCCGGCCGGTTCGAAACATCGGGGCGCTGGTCGACCTCGTCGACCCGAAAAAGGTCGAGCGAATCACCGAAACCTTCGACATGCCGTTCAAGAACTCCTACGGAGCCACGGAAAATGGCAACGTGCTGAGTGCCGGTAACGACATCCCCAAAGGTGTCCGTCCGGGGCGTGAGGAGCTTGCCAAGGTCGAATCCTCCTTCGTGGATATGAAACTCATCGACGAAGACTGGAACGAAGTGAAAGAACGTGGTGAACTCGCAACCAGAGGCCCAACGATTTGTAGCGGTTACCTCAAAAATCCGGAAGCCAACGCCGAGGACTTCAACGACGGCTGGTTCCGCACCGGCGACATCTTCGAGCACAACGACGACGGTACCTACAGCTTCATCAACCGCCGCAAGTACCTCATCAAATCCGGCGGCGAGAACATCTACCCGGCCGAAATCGAACAGGTGCTGCTCGAGCACGAACTCGTCGAAGAGGCCACCGTCGTCCGCGTGACGGACGAAAAGTGGGGTGAAGTACCCCGTGCCATCGTCGGTAGTCACCACCCCGACGAAATCGACACTGACGAACTGATGGACATGCTCGACGAGCAGGTCGCTCGCTACAAGCTCCCTCACTTCCTGGACGTCGTGACTCCCGATCAGTTGCCACGGTCGACGACCGGAAAGATCGTCCGCGACGACCTCGAGGAGTGGGACGTCGACGACTCGACTCGAGTACGGCAGGTATAGGTTCACGACAGCGGACAGCCTTCCTGGAATAGACGCCCAAGTTATCTTCTGAGACTGCAATAGTAGCAAGCCCCGAATTAGCCACAGAGAGGTCCTCAGGACGGGCACTCCTGTAATCGAGTGCGACGAAACGGAAAGCTACACGTTGAACGCTGATGAGAGCTGTTTGTTCGCGATGAGGTAGAGGACCGCTGGCGGCAGGCCGATTATCAGCGTCTGAGCCATGAATATCGGCCACTCGAGGGTGCCGCCGGCACCAGTCGAGAGGAACAACTGGACGACGGCGGGCCGTGGGCCCGTACCAGTGGTCAGCATGTTAGAGAACAGAAAGTCGTTCCAGCCGGTGAGAAACGCCAGGAATCCAACGGCCGCGATAGCCGGCATCGAAAGCGGCAACACGACTCTAAGAAACGCACCGAACTGTGTACAGCCATAGACCTGTGCTGACTCCTCGAGGTTTTCCGGGAGTTCCTCGAAGAAGTCCCGAAGGATCCAGAGCGCGAAGGGGGTCACGAACACCTGGTACGCGAGCCACATGCCAGGGAGCGTATTGTAGAGACCGAGCGTCGCCCAAATATCGGCAATGGGAATAATCAGCAAAATGTATGGGAACAACAACGCCAACACAATCCCATAGAACAGAGGCTGTTTGCCGGGGAAATCCATCCGACCGAAGACGTACGCGCCGGGGATAGTGATTAGCAGCGAAAGGACCGCAGTTCCCGTCGCTATGAGGAAACTATTGAATAGCTCCTCTGACAGCATATCATAGGCGTCTACCCACGGTTGTATCGTCGGTTCCTGTGGGAGCCACTGGAAGGTAGCCGTGTACACTTCAGATTGCGGGCGGAAAGATACCGAAATGACGTAGAGTATCGGCACCACGACGACAAGGAGACTCACAACGAGGACGACATACTGGATCGTTTTGAAGACCACGTCGCTTGCATCCATCCGTTTGAGCGCCCCACGATCCATTAGAAATCACCTCGCATTTGTTCGAATTTGTAGATGAACGGAATAATTGCCACCAACGTGAAGACGAGCAGGACGATACCGACAGCATAGCCGACCCCGAACGCCGCGTTTTCCCACGCCTGTCGATACAACAATATAGCGAGGACCGAGGTTTCGAAACTCGGCCCACCGCCAGTCAGTTGCAACGGTTGTGAGATCTTGGCCAGATTCCAGACGAAGCGAATAATGATGGCGACGAGGATCGCGCTCTTGATCTGTGGAAACGTTACCCGCCAGAACATCTGCACTCTATTAGCACCGTACACTCGAGCCGTCTCGTAATGTTCGTCTGGGATACCCATACGGCTGGCGAGGATAAACAGGAACATGAACGGCCAGAACGTCCACGATGCGACGAGTGTTATAACGACTAAAGCAGAATCTCCACTGACAGTCCAGTAAATAGCCTCAGAAATGATCCCACGTTCGATCAGATACTGAAAGAACGGACCGATAGAAGGGTCGAGTAGATAGAGCCACATCGTGCCCGTAACCACCGGCGGCATCGTATACGGAATCAGGTAGATAGCACTCAAGAGACCCTGAAACCGGTTCAGGTTGGCTACAAGTAATGCGAGGCCGAGCGCCATCCCTAACTGGATCACCGTTGCAAGGGAGTAGATAATCGTGGCACGCACCGAGATGTAAAACAGGTCCCAGGTGAACAAGTGACGGTAATTATCTAACCCAACCCATCGCGGATCCTCGAGAAACACCCATTCGTGAAAACTGATCCAGATTCCGCGAAGGAACGGAACCCACAGGAGCAACACCAAGAACAGAATCGTCGGCAGGACCAGCGCATACGCAAATCGGTTTTCTTTAATTTGTGTGATAGCGTGCTCAAAAAATTGGTTCGTTCGCGTCACTGTTTTTGTCTGTATCGACATTGGTACTCATTTACCTCCAGGTAACGGCTCCGTCCACCGGACGTTTGCAGCGATCGTAAAAAGTGGTTGCGTGGAGATCATATTTCAAAGAAGGCGGTCACCCGAAGCATCGAATAGCCAGAGTTCATCGGGGTCGAACGTCACCGAGAGTCGGTCTCTTTCCCGATCGATCTGACGCTGTGGCGTCACTGCGGTGATATCAGTGTCGTTTGCCCGCATATGGATGACGTCGCGTTCACCGTGAGGTTCGACTACCTCGAGTGTGGCTTCGAACAACGTCTCCTCAGCGTCAAGCTGGAGATGTTCGGGACGGATTCCCAGTGTCACTGCGTCCCCTGCATCGACAGCAAGACTCTCCAGATGGACAGCCGTATGCGGGATAGTAAACACATCGTTGACGAGACCTGCATCCGGTTCGACAACGCACTCGAAGAGATTTACCGAAGGAGACCCGATGAACGTTGCGACGAACAGGTTCTCAGGTTCATTGTAAATCTCGTGTGGCGTCCCAATCTGCTGAATGTGCCCGTCGTTCATGACGACGATCGAATCCCCAAGCGTCATCGCTTCCTCCTGGTCGTGGGTCACGAAAATCATCGGGGTCTGTAAGGTTCGCTGTAACTTTTTGACCTCCACGCGGAGCGTATCACGAAGATTTGCATCGAGGGCCGAAAACGGCTCGTCTAGCAAGAATACATCCGGCTCCATGACCATTGCGCGCCCAAGGCTGACGCGCTGTTGTTGTCCACCCGAAAGCGCAGTGGGCTTCCGGTCGAGATAGTCACCGATACCGAGCATCGAAGCGACCTCTTCGACCATCTCGTTCTTTTCATCTTTGGGCATATCTGTTTTCATGTCGAGACCAAAGCGAATGTTTTTCCGGACACTCATGTGGGGATACAGAATAATATCTTGAAACACAAACGCGATATCCCGGTCCTTGGGTTTCTCGTAGGTTACTTCCTTTCCGGAAATACTGATTTCACCGCTATCGGGAATCTCGAGTCCGGCGATTGAGCGAAGTGTGGTCGTTTTCCCACAACCTGATGGTCCAACGAGGACGACGAACTCGTCGTCATCGATAGTCAGCGAGATATCTTCACAGGCCACGATCTCGCCAAACGTTTTTCGTAAATCCCTGATGTGGACCCGACCCGTGTCCGATTTGGGAGCGTCCGCACTACCATCGGAAGTAACCGAGACGGTTTGCTCATTGCTAACGTCCATAGGCGACGTGATACCGCACACCTATTATACCTTTTGCCGATTTGGCTGTGATCCCCGATAAATCTGGCCAATGTGTAATTATGAATACGAATATAGTTTGTATATATGCCTAACATTGATATGGTATGTCGGCACTTACCAAATGAGGTATGTCTAACCAGTACCAACCGGAATTGAATCGACGAAACGTACTCAAAACGACGGGTTTCGGTCTCACCACTGCCACCCTGGCAGGGTGCATTGGCGGAGATTCTGATGATGATGATGATAACGGTAACGGAGACGATGTTGGCGGGAACGGAACGAACGGAGACGACAGCGAGCCCGAAATCGAAGTCGACCTCACAGGTGTCGATTTTACCTATTGGAACGCGATAAATGTCCAATCTCGAGCGGCCAGACGGGCGTCAGAACGGCTAACGAACGCGTTCGAATCACAAACGGGAGCGACGATTGACGTTAGTTGGGAAGGCTACGGGAACGTAATTGGCGCGGCATGGCCAGAAGCCTTCCAACGCGGCGATTATCCGGTGTTATACGATTCCGTCTCCCAGTTTGGTGGGACCTTCGTGCAGGGCGACTGGATATATCCTGCCGAAGAATACCTCGATGAACTACCGGATGAAATCGTCTCCAACATCGACTGGTTACTCGACTCGATGCGTCATCAGTATCGAGGTCTGGCTGACGACACGCTGTTCGAGATTCCGTTTGGATTTTCGGCAGAGATTCCGTTCATCGGCCGTATGGACCACTTCGAGCAAGCCGGTCTCAATCCTGAAGACGATTTTCCACCGTCGAACTACGACGAACTGATCGAAACGGCATCCGCGCTACAGAACGATGGACCGGCCTCGTATGGATTCCAAATTCACGGGGACCCACTGGATGTGTCAACCTCGATTGTTCCCTGCTGGACAGTAGCCAGGGCCGGAGAAGATGGGCTCTTGCTCAACCAGGATATGACAGACACCAATATCGACAACGACGTCTGGGTCGAAACCTTCCAAGACTACGTCGATATCTTCCGCGAACACGAACTCTCGAATCCAGGTACACCTGCGGCTTCCGACGAAGAAGTCGTTCCACAAATGATCGGCGAAGACGTCGCGATGAGTCAGATCGACTTTCTAAACCAGCCGACGTTGATGGAACAGGGCGGCTCGCTCATGGACGAAGGAACGATCCGGTGGGCCCCCTCGTGGGAGGGTGATGCAGGTGAGCGCGGTATTCAACTGCCCTTTACGCTCGGCGTGACCCGGCCGCCTGAGGGAGTGGACGAAGACGAATATGCCAAAAAACAGCAGGCAGCTATCGAATTTATCGCACTCATGTTATCGGAGGAAGTTCAGTTGCGAATGTTCGAAGATTACGGGCTCCTTCCCGTCAGACAAGACGTCTGGGAACTCCTTCCGGAACGGAACGACCGATTGTTCGAATCGATGATTGCGATGGCTGAAGGCTCGAGTTACGCCTGGAGCGCCCATCCGCAGATAACCGGCATCATGTATTCCTGGAGCGTTCCGTACTTCCAGGAGGCCTTACAGGGGAACATGACGGCTCAGGAAGCATGTGAGACTGCGGCTGCAGAGATCAGAGATAACGTCTTCTGACCGGGTTTTTGTCCACAAATCCCGTCGATTATCCGGATATGTCGGTATCGAACGAACACGCACAGTGTCTCCAAAGTCGGCTATCGACAGGCGGTGTGGCTCATTTGTTTCGCTATTACGCTAACAACGACGCTCAATTCGATCAATCCTCAAGAGTTTTCGTGTAATAAACCCCAAAATTAATCATGTATGTTACCCCTTGTCGATGTATGCCAGAGAGGCACAAGCATACGCTGAATCGACGGAACGTACTGAAAGTAACAGGTGCCGGTCTGGGTGCCGTTGGGCTCGCAGGATGTACAGGCGACTCTGACGATGATGGTGACGATACAGCCGCCGGAAATGGTGATACCAACGGCAACGGCAACGGTGACGACCCAGAACCGGACATCGATGTCGATTTGAGCGGTGTGGAATTCGAGTACTGGAACGCCCAGTTTTCACAGTCAGCAGCGGCCAGACGTGCAGCCGAACGATTACACGCATCGTTCGAATCGCGGACCGGAGCCTCGGTGGAAATCAGCTGGGAGGGGTACGGGAATATTGTCGCGCCGACGTGGGCGGAAGCATTTCAACGAGGCGATTATCCGGTGTTGTACGATTCAGTCTCCCAGTTTGGTGGGACCTTCGTCCAGGGAGACTGGGTGTATCCAGCCGAAGAATACCTCGATGAGTTCCCCGACGAAATCGTCGACAACATCGACTGGATTCTCGATACGGTCCGACACCAGTACCGAGATTTCGGTGACGATGTACTCTTCGAAATCCCCTACGGTTTCAATATGTTCTCGCCATTTATCGCGAGAACCGACCACTTCGAAGCGGCCGGCCTGGATCCTGAGGAAGATTTCCCACCAACAAACTACGACGAACTCATCGATGTTGCGACGACGCTCCAAGAAGACGGACCAGGAACGTACGGATACCAGATTCACGGTGACGTCCTCGACATAACCGACGTGCTGATTCAATGGACGCTCGCAGACGGTGGTGCAAATGGCCTCTTCCTGAACGAGGACGTGACCGATACCATTATCGATAACGACGTCTGGGTCGAAAATCTTGGCAACTACGTTGACGTATTCCAGGAATATGGGCTCTCTAATCCGGGAACACCCGCGTCGGCTGACGAAGAAGTCGTGCCCCAACTCGCAAGTGGAGAAATCAGTATGAGCCAGATCGACACACAGAATTTGCCAATGCTGATCGAATCCGCACCCGACTTGCTCGACGACGGGTCGATCATGTGGGCACCTGCCTGGAGTGGACCTGAAAATCAACGAGGAAGGTTCACCACGATGACCTACGGTATTACCCGCCCTCCCGAAGACGCCGACGAAGACGACTGGGAGCAGCGCCAACAGGGTGCGATGGAATACATCAAGATGATGCTCTCAGAGGAGGTCCAGCTAAGACTGTTCGAGGATTATGGATTAATGCCCGTCCGAGAGGACGTCTGGGAGCTCTTGCCGGATAGAACAGACAACGCCTTTGCAACCCAGATCACGATGGCCCAGGAATCAGATTTCGGTCCAACAGCCCATCCACAGTTACCCGCGTACCTCTACGGTACCATTCCCGGTCACTTTCAGGAAGCCCTCCAAGGGAACGTCTCCGCAGAAGAAGCGTGTCAGAACGCTGCATCAGACCTCCGCGATCAGTTGTTCTGAGAGGGGACCGTTTTCGAAACCCTCTGCTCGAGCAGCGGTAATCAATTACACGAATTCCATCCGCCAAAAGCGGGAGTCATCGTCCCCCTTACGAGTGATCGTACAACGGCGTACACCGGACCGACGAGACCCAATGATCCATCGGTAGGCATGCCGACCGCCCTGTTCAGGAAACGGTGACGCGGATCGGAAGTTCGACCGGACCGTAGATTTCGGGACTGATGAACGGCGTAATCTCGTCGGCACACAGTTCGATCGTATCGACCCGCTCGAGGAACTTCGAGAGCATAATTTCGGCTTCCATATTTGCGAGGGGCGCGCCCAGACAGTAATGAATGCCCTTACCGAACGCGACGGGCTGTTTGTGGTAGGTCTGGGTAGGGTCGAACGAGTCCGGGTTTTCGAAGGCTTCTTCGTCACGGTTAGCCGAACTAATCCAGCCGATTACCTTCGCACCTTCGTGAATGTCGACGCCAGCAAGTTGAGTATCTTCCGTTGCGAACCGTTTTCCTGGCATCACCGGCGATCGGTACCGAAGAACCTCCTGTAACGACTCCCGGAGTGGCATTTCCCCCTGGCGTAGTGGCTCGATGCAATCTTCCTCGAGGAACGTCCACATCGCGTTAGCCATGTACGTCGTCGTCGTCACGTTACCAGCAACCAGCAACATACCACACTGTGCGACCGTGTTCTCTCGGTCGATCGTATCCGATTCCTGTTCTTTTCTGACGAACTTCGTAATGAGGTCGTCACGGGGTTCCGCTTCTCGCTTTTCGATCTCGATTCGGAAAAACTCGTTAATTTGCTCGAGGGCACGGTTACGGCGAGCCTCCGTTTTTTCTTTCGCTTCAGGAGTGAGTTCCGGTGGCGCTTCGGCGAGCGTAGTCGACCACTCACGGAACGTGTCCATCTTCTCAGTCGGGACCCCGAGCATGTTTGCGATGATCATAATGGGGAGCGGTTTTGCGATAGCGTCGACGAACTCAAGTTCCGTCGTTCCGGATGGAGGCAATGTTTCGTCCAACAGCTGTTCAGCCTGCGTTTCGAACGCATCGGAAAACGTTCGAATTTCGCCCGGCATAAAATACTCATCAGCCATTCCTCGCAGTTCTGTATGTTCTGGCGGGCCACGGCTCATCATCGCTCCGTCGATAAACGACGTGTTCCGCCTCGTAAATCGCTTCCAGTCAGTGAGTACCTCAGTCACCAGATCGTACTCGAAGACGTCGAACGCATCACGCCGTTCGTCGTACCGAATCGGTCCTTTTGCACGCATATCCTTGAACCAGGGATACGGGTCACGTTGACCCGATTCGGTAGCGATTTCCAGGGGTGTCCACTCTGGTTGAATCTCTTTGCTCATAGCATACTAGTATCAAGACTCACGTAGTAAATCTACCGGTAAGATAACATAGCACATACGCCTCAGTGGACCTCGATGAAGCAGGTGCTTGGACAGTCTCACGGCGAGAGTTTGTGATAGCCGCCGGTGTCGTGAGCAACGGTGGCAACCATTCGATCAAACTTCCACGATCCGTCCACTCGACGATACTCATCAGTGTACGACCCCAGAACGTGCCCCTGCGTTCCATCAGTCGCGATATAAAAGACGAGCATATACCACTCACCGGAGGCAGTATTACCATCTATCTCGAGTTCCGGCATCTGAGCCGTGTGCATGCTGTACTCGTACTCAACTCGGTCACGACCGTACTCGTAGACCGCCTGACGGCCGTTGAGGGTTTCACGAGGATACACTACTTCGGTATCCGTTGTAAACAGTTGGGCGTACTCCTCCCACTGTCCGTAATCGATAGCTCGAGCGTAAGCCGCCCGAAGTTCGAGGAGTGCGCGGTACGCATCAGAGTCTTGTCCTGTCATCGTGTGTGATGTCAGCGTACGCCATGATAAACGTGTCGTCAATCGTTCTCACGCCCCCATCACCCGCTCTCGAGTGTATCCACCCCAGTGACTCAATACCGGTCTGGAATGCGAAACAGGGGAATCAACATTGCCACCAGTAACATAGCCAGCAAGAAAAACACGTAATCGAACAAGCCTCGAGCCGCAACTGCTCCGAAGACGGTCGGACTCGCACCGCCAATAGTGATCGCAATCGTTCGAATGACCCCAAGACCCGATCCCTGAACGTCTTCTGGAAGTGCGTTCGTTAAATGAGAGATGATGACCGGATTGTACGCCAGGATCGAACTCGCCGCAACCGTGACGAGGACGAGTGGGACGATACCCTCTACGAGCGGGACAAGAACGAGCGCAAACGCCGAAAGCGAGATTATGGTAAACAGTGGACGGCGAACGCCATAGGAGTCGTACAAGACGCCGGTGACCGGCTTAATTGCCACACCCAGTCCAAAATACAGCCCGTAAAGCAACCCTGCCTGGTCGGCGGTGAGCCCGTTCTCTTCGATTAGATACGTCGGGTAGAAAGCCATAAACACCATCCAAACGGCTGTCAGGGCGGTAAATACGATTGCTCCATTGAGTAGTGCAGGTTGGGTAAGCGTGGCCAGTATCGATCGAAACCTTTTGAGGGAGGTCATTTCGCCCGTCGATGGCTCAGCAGACGTCCGTGCCGGGAGAAACATCCAGAGAACAATCGCTGCGAGGATGAGCAATGGGATAGTGAATCCGAGTCCGTACTGCCAGCCGAGCCACGCCGTCAGGAACCCCGCGGCTACCGGAAGGAGCGCTTGACCGCCGTCTGCGGCGGCGTCGGCAATGCCGTTTGCTACACCGACGTTATCCGGAAAGATGTCGTTCATTGCGGTAAATCGCGCCGTTCCGAACAGGGAAGTTCCGAGACCCACGAGCATCGTCCCAATAAATAGTGCGGGTAACGATCGGGCGTACACTACAAACGCTACCGCAAAACAGGCGGCCAGCGTGCTAAGGACCATTACGCGGCCCTCGCCGAGACGGTCAGATAGTATCCCAGCCGGCAACTGACCAAGCCCATAAATTACCCAGAGCCCGGAAACGAGTAATCCCGCTGTCGCAAGGTCGAAATCGTAAACGACGCGGAGTTCGGGTAACAGAATTGGATAGATCGTCATCAATCCGATCGAGAGAAACCAGCCAACAGAGATCGCGAACAGCACGAAGCCCCGTCCTTCATCAAGGGTGGACGATGCCCGTTGTTTGAGAGTCTGTAGTGTCTTCACAGGTGGATCTTCCGTCGATAAAACAACAGCCGATACCGTATTGAATGTTGTGTGTTTACAGACCTCGTTAGATTCAGGTGGTTACAATAACAGCCAGTGAACGTCATTGGACACCTGTGGGAGATAGCGTAGGAGACAGGAGTGTGCCTATGCACCATCCGGAACAAGAATTAAGACAATTCGCCGGGACTCCCAGACATGGATCTCGAGGCGACCGTTCAATCGTTACACGATAGAGAGCAACTCAAGATGCTTCGACATCAGTATGCCAGATACATCGATACGCGCGAGTGGAACGCCTTCAAAGAACTGTTCGTCGAAGATGCCCAGTGTACGTACCAGGGCCTCGGTACGTTCGACGGCCACGAAGGAATCCTGACGCTAATCGAAGAGTACGTCGCCCCCGCTTTCGAATATTCCTGCCATCTACTGCACAACCCGATTCTCGAGGTCTCTGCAGAAACGGCAACGGGCGAATGGACGCTCGAGGCACTGATGGCGTACGACGACGGCCGATTCGAGTGGCGACAGGGCCAGTACAGCGATGAGTACGTAAAAACAGAAGACGGCTGGAAATTCGCCAGCGTTTCACTCGACTCTCAGGCGCAGCAGTTCTGGTCCTACGACATGGTCGACCACGAAAGCTACGGACGAATTCCACGTGTCGGAGAACACGCTTCGGGATTGTAGTCGACGCTTCGCGGTCACCGACCCGGGTCCTCGAGCACCGCAATCCCACGTAGAAGTGTGTTCGATAGCCAACGTTCAATTCGACGTGATACACAGATCAGTCGACGGGTCAAGTATAAGTTCCTCCGCCGAATCTGTCGATTCAGACTTTCGCATGTTAGTCAAAGGCAAGACAGCAGTTATCACGGGCGCTGCGTCGGGTATCGGTCGTACGACAGCAGAGACATACGCCGAACAGGGGGCCAATGTCGTCGTCGCCGATGTCGACCGGGAAGGGGGCGAAAAAACGGTTGAGGGAATCGAGGAGGCAGGTGGCGACGCGACGTTCGTCGAAACGGATGTGTCGGTCGCCGCTGACGTTGAATCCATGATACTAACGGCCCTCGAAACCTTTGGCGGTATCGACGTGTTGTTCAATAATGCTGGGATCGAAGGACCGCTCTGTGAGTTCGATAGCTACGAAGAAGACGCGTTCGATCGAGTCGTTTCGATTAATCTCAAAGGTGTTTTCCTCGGCATGAAATACGGAACCCAGGCGATGCTCGAGGACGGTGGCGGGGCCATTATCAACACCTCATCAGTGGCGGCCGACGCGGGCGTAATCGGCCGTGGGGCCTACGCTGGGACGAAATCCGGCGTCAACGGGATGACTCGAGTAGGTGCCATCGAGTACGCTACAGATAACATTCGAGTAAATGCAGTGTTGCCAGGGATCATCGAAACACCCATGCACGAACGTGCTGCAGACCAGAAACCTGCCGACCGACTCTCGCGATATGCCGTCTCCGAATCCATGCCCGGAAAAGGCGGCCCGGAAGATATCGCCAATGCCGTCCTCTTTCTCGGATCCGACCTCGCAAAGCGAATTACCGGGGTTACGCTCCCGGTCGACGGTGGTCTCTTGCAACAACCCTAGAATTCGTCTGTCTCGGTTTTCTGTTTTTCTCGAGTGCGCGGTCCCACACAGCCCCCGACTCACAAGTTTATATACAACCGTTACAGATATCCATACGTCGATGGACTACGAGCTTTCAGCGGAGCATCAGATGATGCAATCCGCCGTCAAAGAGATTGCAGCGGACTACGACAAGGACTACTGGCAGGAGATCCACGAAGACCAGCTCGTCCCCGAAGCGATTTTCGAGGACCTCGCCCAGGGTGGCTGGTTCGGCATCCCAATCCCGGAAGAGTACGGCGGCCACGGGATGGGGCTGTTGGACACCATCATCGTGATGGAAGCCCTTGCAGAAGCCCACGCCTGGGAGACCACCTTCCGGTTTACCATGAGCACCGTCTTCGGTGGCACCTCGATCATGCAAAACGGCACCGAAGCACAGAAAGAGCAGTACCTGCCGGGAATCGCCGCCGGCGAGGATGTCTGGGCGCTCGGACTCACCGAGCCCTCCGCTGGCCTCAACGCGACGAACATGACCACCAGTGCCGAAAAGGACGGTGACGAGTGGGTCATCAACGGCCAGAAGCAGTGGACATCGGGCATGGAGTTCGCGGACAAACTGTTGCTCGTCGCCCGAACGGAGCCGCGAGACGAGGTCGAGAAACGAACTGAAGGCGTCACGATGTTCATCCTCGATCCGGACATGGATGGCATCAGTTACAACGAAATCCCGCTCGACATCTACTTCACCGAACCCACCTACGACCTGTTCCTCGGCGACGTTCGCGTCCCCGAAGAATGCGTGCTCGGCGACGTTGGTCAGGGACTGTACCAGATTTTCGGGATGCTCAATGCCGAGCGACTCACGGCCGCCGTGTCGGCCTGGGGTGGCGGGAAAGAAGCTCTCGACACGGCCGTCCAGTACGCCAAAGACCGCGAAGTCTGGAGTGAGCCAATCGGTGCCCACCAGGCGATTCAGCACCCACTCGCGGACGCCCACGCGGAGATGGAGTCTGCACGGCACGATATTCGGCGAGCCGCGTGGTTGGCAGACCAGGGCCGCGATGGTAGTGGCGAAGCGGCCAACATCGCCAACCTCCAGGCGGGGAAAGCAGCCTGGAACGCGTGTGAAGCCGCGATGACGACCCTCGGCGGGATGTCCGCCTCTCAGGAGATGGGGGTCGCTGCCGCCTGGGGTGTCGTGCGCCACCTCAGAACCGGGCCCGTCTCCGAGGAGATGATCCTGAACCACATCGGCCAGCACTCCCTCGGCCTGCCACGGTCGTACAAAACGTAACGCGACACACCACGCTTTTTCCGAGATACGAGCTCTCGAGTCCGTTTTCACGCTCGAGGTAATCGTCGTCGCCAGGTTGCGGTCGGCGTCACATTCCTTACAGCAGACAGGCTATCACACAGCCCACGGCAAGCAGGCCACCGGAAGCTATTCAATCGTCTCGGTCAATACTCGAGGTATATGCCACCGATTATCGACATCCACTCGCACCTGTGGGCCGAAGACTGGCTCCCGGAAACGTTCTGGGACGCGTTCGTCGACATCGCCGTGCGACAGAACGAAAAGCGCGGTAAGACGGTCGACCCGGAGCGAATTCGGGAGAGCTACCTGCCGACGTACTGGGACCCGACCGGCGAAAAATTGCTGACGCGGATGGAGGAGGCGAACATCGACCACCAGGTCGTTTTCGGTGTGGACTTCGGTCTCGCCCTAGGCGAACCCGAGACGCCGGTTCAGGAGGTCAACGAGACCATCAGAGACTTTCGCAACGACAATCCCGACCGTATCTCTGCGTTCGCGACCATCGACCCGCGACGCGAGGGTGCAGCCGAACACATCGACACCGCGCTCGGCGAGTGGGAGATGGACGGGTTGAAATTGCACCCCACTGCCGGCTTCTATCTGCACGACGACGAGACCTACGAGGTCCTCGAGGTCGTTCGCGACCACGGGAAACCTGTCCTGACCGACACGGGCCCGGTTTTCGCCCCCCTCTATAGCAAATACTCCCACCCGACGAACCTGGACGAAGTACTCTCGGATTTCCAGGATCTCGACATCATCGCCGCCCACATGTCCTTTGGGTGGTGGCGGGACCTCCACGCGATCGCTGATAACAAAGTCAACTCGGGACTCCACGTCGATATCAGCGGCTGGCAAGCGGAGGTCAAACACCACCCCGAGGAGTTTGCAACAGCCCTCCGCTGGCTGATGGACGACGTCGGCTCGGACCGAATGTTCTTCGGGACGGACGACCCGGCGTTCGACCCGGTCCATTCGAAAGAAGAGTGGATCGAGACGCTTCGTGAACTGCCAGAACGGGAGGTCGAACCGACGTTTACCGAGCACGAAATCGAGATGTTGCTCGGCGGGGCCGCAGAAGCGTTCCTCGAGAAGTACGAGTAACGAGACACACCATCGCTTTTTCAGGGCCTCTCCTGTGAACGGACGCGACTGGTTTCGTCCAGGTTCAGAAACGATAGAAAGCAACCACTCGAGGGAAGTCTCGAAAGAGACTACTTTCCTTTCCACTCCGGTTCGCGGTCCTCGAGGAACGCCGAAATTCCTTCGTCGACGTCCTCGGTCGCGAGAACCTGTGCGAACAGTTCGGCTTCGTACTCGATACCGTTGTCGAGCCCCATCGAGCCGCTGGCACGGATGGCGCGTTTGGCGAACTCGAGGGCAATCGGACTGTTAGCAGCGATCGACGCCGCGAGCTCGCCCACGGTATCGTCGAGTTCGTCGGCAGTAGCGAGTTCGTCCACCAGGCCGATTTCGTGGGCCTCTGCGGCGTCGATCAGGTCACCGGAGAGAATGAGTTGCATTGCTTTCCCCTGGCCGACCAGCCGTGGCAATCGCTGAGTACCCCCACCGCCAGGGAACAACCCGAGCGTAATCTCCGGCAGACCGAGGTTTGCTCGCTCGCTCGCAACGCGAACGTCGGCCGCCATGGCCAGTTCACAGCCCCCACCGAGGGCGTGTCCGTTAATCCGGGCAATCACGGGGACGCGACACTCGGAGACGTATTCGTAAACGCGCGGCCGTTTGCTCACTTCGCGTTGCTCGAGGGCGGTCCGCTCGTGCAGTTCGGTTACGTCGGCCCCGGCGACGAAGGCACTCGCCTCGTCCGACCCGGTCAGGACCACGACGCGCGTGTCGGATTCGTCGATGGCGTCGAACGTCGTTTTGAGTTCGGCTCGAACCTGCGCGTTCATCGCGTTTCGCGCCTCGGGCCGGTCGATGGTGACCGTCGTGACGTGTTCGGTCCCGTCGTTCGGGGTGACGGTCACGTTTTCGAACTCCGCGTCCAGCGTCGAGAGATCGACTGACATTACTCGAGGCGAGGGCGTCGGAGCCTATAGGTGTACTGGACGCCCGTGAGCCACCCGGGGCGAGTACCCTCGAGCCGGCACAAACGCTTTTACCGACCGGCGAGTGGGTCCGGGTAGGCACGATAGCGATGACACATACCACACAGCACTGCATCACTCCTGGGACAGTTCTCGAAGACGAACGCGACTTGTACCGGTGCCTCGAGTAACGATGGCGTACGACGAAATTACGTCCGAGACGGACGGTGGAATCACGACGATTACGATCGATCGCCCCGAAGTGAAAAACGCGTTCACCGAACGAACGCTGGCCGAACTCAACGACGCGATCAGAGCGGCCAGCGAAGACGACGGCGTATACGCGCTCATCCTGACCGGAGCCGAGGACGCCTTCTGTGCCGGCGCGGACATCCGTTCGATGCCCGACTGGAAAGACGGTTCCAAAGAGGACTACGCCGGCTTTCTCTGGACCGCACAGAACGTCGTTCGACAGTTACGAAACGCACCGATGCCGACGATTGCGGCCGTCGACGGCCCCGCTATCGGCGCCGGGTGTGACTTCGCGCTTGGCTGTGACCTGCGCGTCGTCTCCCCGGACGTACTCATGCGACAGGGCTTCGTGAACGTCGGGCTGGTCCCGGGAGACGGCGGCGCGTGGCTCCTCCCGAAACTGATCGGCGAATCGAAGGCTCGAGAGTATCTCCTCACCGGTCGTGACATCACCGCCGACGACGTCGAGGAACTGGGCCTGGCCGTCGAAATCGCCGACGATACCATCGAAGCCGCCGAATCACTCGCCGAAGAACTGCTCTCGAATCCGGCACCCGCCGTCCGGATGACCAAGGACCTGATCGACCCGTCGCTATCGTTCGAGGACTACTGCGAGCGCGCCATCGAGTACCAGTGGGCCTGTGTGAACGACGACGAACACGCCGAGGCCATACAGGCGTTCGCTGAGCGTCGGGACCCCGAATTCGACAGAGAGTACAGCTGAACCTCGAGTTTTTCCACGGATTATTCGAGACGACGTCGGAGGCCGGGCCAATCACGGGAAAACACGATGCGTGAACTCGAGGGAGACGCTCGTGGTTGGGGAAAACAGAATGTGGACGTCGAATCAGGTCAGCGAGGGCAGTCCGTCTTTCTTCAACACGCTTGCGATGGTGTTCTTTTGTATCTCGTCGGTCCCGGCAGCGAGGCGACGACCGCGTGCAAGCCGGTAGAGGTACTCGAGGGGGTGTTCTTTCTGGTAGCCGTTCGCGCCGTGGATCTGCAGGGCCTCGCTGACGACCGATTCGACCATCTCGCCCGAAGTGAGCTTTGCGAGCGAGGCGTCTAGTCGGTCAGGAATGCGACCGCGTTCGTGGGCGTTGACGGCTGCACGGTAGGTCAGCGCGCGCGATCCCTCGAGTTCTTTGACCATATCCGCGAGTTTCCACTCGATACCCTGGAAGTCACCGATCGGCTGGCCGAACTGTTCGCGCTGTTGGGCGTACTCGAGGGCGTGGTCGATGGCACAGCGGGCGATGGCGTTCGAGAGCGTCGAACTGCCGAGACGCTCCCAGTTGAGCGCCTTGAGCTGGTTTTTGAACCCATCTTTCCCGCGCGTGAGGACGTGTTCTTCGGGGACGACGACATCTTCCATGTAGAACTGGGTCTGGACGTGGTCGGCCATGTTGGTGTAGTGCTGGGCGACCTCGATGCCGTCCCAGTCGAAGTCGAGGACGAGCGAGCCCAGGCCGTCGTCGTATTTGACCCAGACGACGGCGGCGGTGGCGTCTTCGATGTGGCTCACCCAGATCTTTTCGCCGTTCAGTATCAGTTGGCCATCTCGTTCTTCGACGTGGGTGTGCATCGAGCCGACGTCCGAACCGGCCTCTGGCTCGGAGATAGCGACGGCGATGCTGTCGGTTCCCGCGGTGACCCCAGGGAGGTATTTGTCTTTGACTGCCTCGGAACCGAACATCTCGATGGCCCGTGGGGCGACCATCTGCTGATTGTAGAGGTATTCGGCAGTGTCCGGACAGACGCGGCCGACTGCTTCGATCGAAAGCATCGCCTCGAACTCGGACATCCCACCGCCGCCGTACTCTTCGGCGATGTTGATGCCCAGAAAGCCCTGCTTGGCGAGCAGTTTCACGTTTTCCGTCGGCTGTTCGCCGTTCCAGGTGAAGGCGTCATCTGCGAACTCCTGCTCGGCCAGTTGCTCGAGCGCGGAGACGACCAGTTGCTGTTCGTCTGACAGCGAAAGCATTACTCGCCCTTTCGCGTGCCGATAGTTAAGCCTTCGCGTGGGCGGTCGTGGCTGGTCAGATCAGGAGGCTCGCATCGAGTGTCTCTTCTGACGTGGATAGGACGTGCCGAAGTATCGCTTTTGGTATGGCGCACACGCCTCGAGTGACGCCAACCGTGGCTCTCGCCAGGGTATCAAGACTTATCGTGGCCCATCTGTTCTGTGTTGTCATGGAAGACGTCCACATAGCGGGCGTCGGGATGACCGAGTTCGGTAGGTATCCCGATCGTACCGGTCGTGAATTGTTCGGCGAAGCCGCGCACAAGGCACTCGCGGACGCCGACATACCACGAGACGATATCGAAGCATTGCTCTATGGGAACTTTATGGGCGGATTTGCCGAAGGACAAAACCACCAGGGGCCGTTGATGGCCGACGCTGCAGGCCTGACGGTTCCCGCGACCCGATACGAAAGCGCCTGTGCCTCGAGCGGTCTCGCCGTCAGGGAGGCCGTCACGAAGGTTCGCTCCGGGGAAGCAGACGTGCTCCTCGTCGGCGGCATGGAACGGATGACGAACAACCCGACGTCCGTGGTGACGGAAGCACTCGCAACCGCCGGCGATGACCTCTACGAGAGTCGTGTTGGCCTCACTTTCCCCGGCGCGTATGCCCTGATGGCAGACGCCTACTTCGACGCCTACGGAGCCGAGCGAGCCGACCTGGCTCACATCGCGGTCAAAAACCACGCGAACGCCGTCGACAACGAACTGGCCCAGTATCGCACGGCGATCGGCGTCGACGACGTCCTCGAGGCCCCGATGGTCGCCGACCCGGTTGGCCTCTACGACGCCAGTCCGATCACCGACGGCGCGAGCGCGCTGGTCGTCGTGAGCGAATCGTACGCCGAAGCGAACGACCTCGAGACCGAGGTTGCCATAACCGGTACCGGACAGGGAGCCGACAGCCTCTCCCTGCAGAGTCGCGAGTCACTGATTCGAACGCCTGCAGCCGAACAGGCAGCCGAGGAAGCCTACGAGGACGCCGGGATCGGTCCGGACGACGTCGACGTTGCCGAGGTACACGATTGCTTCACCATCGCGGAGGTACTCGCCCTCGAGTCGCTTGGCTTCTACGAACCGGGAACGGGCTACCGAGCCGCCCGTGACGGGGAGACAACCCGTGACGGCGACCTGCCGGTGAACCTCTCGGGCGGGCTCAAGGCCAAGGGGCACCCGGTCGGCGCGACCGGCGCTGCCCAGCTCGTCGAACTCACCAAGTTGCTTCGTGGCGATCACGTCAACAGCGACGCCGTGACCGACGCCGAGACGGCCGTAACCCACAACGCGGGGGCGACCGTCGCCAGCGCCGTCGTCCACGTGCTCGAGGTGGTTCGATGAGCGACGACTCCCCAACAACGGCACACGACGACTTCCTCGAGGCGCTCGCCGAGGGCGAGGGCTACTTCCTCGAGTGCCCGTCGGGACACGCAAGTCTGCCGCCACGATACGCGTGTCCAGAATGTGGCGCTACAGATCTCGTGGAGCGGCCACTTCCCGAATCGGGAACGATCACTGCCTCGACGGTCATCCGCGTCCCAGCCCCTGCGTTCGCCGATGAAGCGCCGTACGTGCTTGCCATCGCCGAGTTCGAACCGGTTCGGCTCACCGGAAAACTGCTCGGGATCGACCCCGACGAGGAGGACGTCGAACCGGGGACACCCGTCTCCGTTACGACGGACCGCGTCGGCGAGGAGCACGTCATCGCGTTCGAGTTGCGGTAACGAACGCTGGTTTTTCACGGTTGTTGCCGGACTATTCGAATTCTCCAAACTGCCGAAATTGACGCTCTCGAGGGCGGAGTGACGAAAAAAGGCTACCCAAAGGAAGGTTTTTATATGCCCGCTTCGAGTTGTTACTCGATAGAATGGCCGACGAATTAGATCCATCAGTCCAGACAGATGCGATAAACGCGGAGTACAAGTATCCGTTCCACTGGGACCTCGATTTCTCGCTGAACATCGGTGAGGACAACCGGAAGTTCTTCGAGGGCATGGAGGAAAAACGCATCCTCGGAAAGAAGTGCCCCGACTGTGGGGCCACCTTCGTTCCACCACAGGCGGTCTGTGTCGAGTGCTACGTCGAGACCGACGAGTGGGTCGAAGTCGAACAACGCGGCGTCGTCGAGAGTTACACCGCGTGTTTCTTCGAGTTCGAGGGACTTCCCGAGCCGCCGTACATCACCGCAGCCATCCGGGTCGCCGATTCGGACATCTGTATGCTACACTTCATCGACGGTATCGAGTACGAAGACCACGACGAACTCGTCGAGAAACTGCACAAGGGAACGGAAGTCGAGCCCGTCTGGGCCGACGAACGCGAGGGGCACATTCGTGACATCAAACACTGGGAGCCAGTAGAGAAATGAGCGAGGGTACTGAGACCGACCACATCACCACCACCGATACATATGACCGAATTTCAGCGATCGGAGGACCGAACGAATGTCTAGAGTAGCAATCGCCGGGCACGGCACGTACGGCTTTGGGAGCGATACCAACGGGCGGTCCGACACCGAGATGGTGCTCGAGGCGTCGATGGCTGCACTCGAGTCAGCGAACCTGAGCCACGAGGAGGTCGACTCCATCATCTACACTGGCCAGGACGCATACGATGGATCGGCGATCAGTGACGGACAGCGCGTCTCAGCCGCGGGCGGCTACCGAAAGCCGTTCATGCGCATCCAGAACGGCGGCGGGGCCGCGATCCACCAGGCGGTGGCTAAAATCAACTCCGGAAAGGCAGACGTCGTCTCCATCGTCGCGGCCGACTCCGTCTACGCGGACCCCCGGGTCCTCAGCTGGACGTCCCACGAGGCGCTCTACCACCGGACAATCGGACAGAACAACGACCAGTCGTTCGGGCTTCTCGCGACGGTCCACCAGGAAGAACGCGGCGTCAGCGACGAAACACTCGCCCAGGTGGCGGAGAAGAACTACCGCGCGGCGGCGAACAACGACGTCGCTCACCGACAGGAGGCGTACTCGGTCGAGGACGTCCTCGAGGCCGACCGGGTCGTCGGGCCGCTCACCGAACTGATGCTCCGGCCGAACTCCTTCGGAGCCGCCGTCTGTGTCCTGGTGAGCGAGTCCTTCGCCGAGGAGCGCGGAAACGCCCGCTCCTGGATCACCGGCACGGGACTCGCCACGGGCAAGTACTGGTATCGGGACATGAGCGGACGACTCGAGCAGCCGACCCTGCAACAGGCTGCATCGACCGCGTTCGAGGAAGCTGACGTCACCATCGACGACGTCGACGCGGCCGAGATCGCCGCCTACTCGCCGACACTCGAGATGACGAGCTACGAGGCCATCGGCCTCTGTGCGGAAGGCGAGAGCAGTTCCCTGATCGAAGACGGTGTGACGGCACCGAACGGCTCGTTCCCAGTGAACCTCTCGGGTGGTCCACTCGCGACGAGTCCGCCAAACGCAGGCGGAATCTATCGCGCCATCGCCGCCTCACAGGTCATCGAGGGCGATCTGGGTGATGGGTCGGCTGAACGCGTGTTGCTCGCCGACAACGACATGCACCTGGGCGAACCGGGTCGCACTGATGCTGTCATGGTTCTCGAAGGTGGTGCTGCATGAGCCGCGACGTCGCCGTCGTCGGCGTTGGCTACTCCGAACCGGAGAGCTTCACCGACTACCGATTTTCAACCCAGAGCAAAGAAGAGCAGGCGTTCACGGCGGTGACCAACGCCCTGGATCACGCAGACATCGACGCCGACGACGTCGACGCAACCATGTTCTGCACCGTCGACGGCTTCGAAGGCACCTTCCGCGTCGAACGGACCCTCGAGGTACTCGGTCTGGGTAACGACGTGCCGGTCCTGAGCGTCAACACGGGCGGGACCGCCGGCGGGAGCGGCGTCAAAGTCGCTCACGAGTACATCGCTTCCGGTAAGTACGACGTGGCCGTCGTCTATGGCTCGCCGTCGTTCGACTCGGTCGTCGAAGCCCAGCCGGTCATGAACACCAACGCGGATCCGCTGTTCGAGCGCAACTTCGTGACGGCGATTCAGATGGGGGCGCTGCCCAGTTCGGGCTATATGGAGATTTCAGGAGCAACGGAAGAGGACTTCGCCGAAGTCGCCGCCAAGAACTACCGGGCGGGAGCTCGCAATCCGTACGCACACCGCAACGAGGAGCGAACCGTCGAGGAAATTCTGGACTCCCCGATGGTCTGCTGGCCGCTTCGCCGAGCGATGACCTGCCCTGTCTCCTCGGGGTCGGCAGCGATGGTCGTCGTGAGCGAAGACATCGCGACCGACGTGCGTGACAACCCCGTCTGGATCGACGAAATCGACAGCACGAGCAACACGTTCTGGACCGGCTACCGGACCTACGACTGGTTCCCGAAACTCAAGGAACTCTCCGACCAGGTATACGAAAACGCCGACATCGACGACCCGCTCGAGGAGTTCGACGTCGCCGAGACGTTCAATCCCTACATTCCGTTCGAGATGATGGAGTACGAGGCGCTTGGCTTCTGTGAGAAAGGCGAGGCCAAACACCTCGTCCGGGATGGCGTGACCGACCGGGGCGGCGAGTTACCGGTCAACATGTCTGGCGGCACCCTGTGTACGAACTCCGGTATCTGTGCGTCGCTCTCGCGACACTCCGAAGTCGTCTTACAGCTCATGGGCGAGGCCGGCGATCGGCAGGTCGAGGGCGCGAAGAAGGGACTTTCACACTCCTGGGGGGCGAACCTCGGACAGTTCCACCAGATGGCCATCTTCTCGACCGAACGGTAATTTTCAGCGTTCAGGTTTTGTTTTCCGCTATTCTCGAGGACTCGAGCCAGGTGACCATTCGACCCAGGTGACCACTCGAGACGGACGGCCCTTCGCTATGACATCATCAAACGACCAGAAACAATCGGATTTACAAGCACCTTCCGCGTAGAGACGCGGTAGCAATGGCAGGACAAGAGTTCGATATCGATGGAGAGACGGCAATCGTCACGGGGGCATCGAGCGGCATCGGCCGAGCAATCGCCGAGCGCTACGCCGAAAACGGCGTCGACGTCGTCGTCTGTGCCCGGTCGGTCGACGACCTCGAGGCCGTGGCCGACGGCATCAACGAGAGCGACGCACCCGGTGAAGCGCTGGCCGTCGAGTGTGATATCACGGACTGGAACGCCGTCGAGGCGATGGCCGAAGCCACCGTCGAGGCATTCGGCGGCATCGACATTCTCGTGAACAACGCCGGTGCGAGTTTCCGCGCTCCGTTCGAGGAGTTCAGCCAGAACGCCTGGCGGACCATCGTGAATATCAACCTCAACGGGACGTTCAACTGCACCCAGGTCGTCGGCGAGTACATGCGCGAGGCCGGATCGGGCACCATCATCAACGTCTCCTCGGTCGCCAGCCGCGATGGGGCACCCGAAATGGCCCACTACGCCGCCTCGAAAGCCGGGATGAACAACCTCACCCGCACACTCTCTTACGAGTGGGCGAAGTACGGCGTCCGCGTCAACTGCATCGCGCCCGGCCTCATCGCCACCGAGGGCGTCGAGAGCCAGATGGGCATCAGCGTCGACAGTATCGACCTCGAGGAAGTCGACCGACAGATCGGGATTCCCGACGAAATCGCGACCGTGGCGCAGTTCCTCGCCAGCCCGGCCGCTCGCTACATCCTCGGCGAAACGATCGTCGTCGAAGGCGTGCCCCGTATCGCCAGGACGCGACACCACGAGTAAGCGACTGCCGGGCCCAACTATATTGTCAATAGCATATAATTAGAGGACAGTAGTATTTGGTATTATTTTACTACCGAATGGTTTTGAATTGGTAGTAAACGGGAGAGTCAGATCGAGAGTGCTATGGACCGTACGCTACTCGAGCGGTCGCGCCTTGATTCCGTATCGGGTGACGCCCTCCTGGGTGTAGATGCGACGGATCGTCGCTTCGACTCGGTCACCCACGTTGACACTCTCCGGGTCGGCATCGACGATCAACAGGGGTGCACTCGCCCGTTCGTCGCTCTCACCTGGGCCGTCGAAGGCCACAATTGCGGTCGCATAGTCGCCAGCTCGAGCCTGCAGTTCTGCGAACTCGGGTGGCGCTCCGCCCTGTGAGATCACCGAGACGGTTTCGATTGTCCCCTCGCGCTCGAGTTGGACCGGTTCGTAGTCCACCAGTTCGTGACAGCGTCGACACGCACCCTGAGGGAGGAAGTTGAGTGCGCCGCACGACGGACATTCGCCGGCCTCGAGTCGGTAGCGCTGGGGTGTCGAACGCTGCCAGGATGGGACGCTCACGTACGCACCGCCGCCTGCGGGTTCGCCGCCAGTGATTTCACCGCGAAGGCGGAGTGAATCGGCGTAGCTGATCGTCTCGTCGCTCTCGAGGTCGACCTCGCCAGAGACGGCGCCTGCATCGTCCGATTCTCCCGCCTCGAGGGCGAGTATCGTGGACACGGAACCGCTGCCGTAGCCGACGCCAAGGATGGTTTCTTCGCCGGCGGCGAGCGCGGAGGCGAGCGACAGCGGGACGCTAGCCGCGCCGAGGTCGCCCAGGTCGTGGACGACCGCGTGCTCGGTCATGACATCGGTGTCGACACCGAGGATGCCCGAAGCGCGGTACGGCAACTTGCCGTTCGGTGCCTGCACGGCCACCGCATCGGCACTCGCGGGGTCGAAGGATTCGCCCAGCCCGTCGATAGCTCGACCGATGGTCTCGGTGAACGCTTCGCGCTCGTAGGGCGTGATCCCGAGCGAGTCGACCGCACTCGAGCCGGCCTCGCGGAACCGGGTACCGGGATAATCGAGCCCCGCATCGGCTCGAGCCAGGCAACGCGCACCCCCCGACGATTCGAGGACGAACGCCGCGGCCCCGGCACCCGCTGCGTGGGCCTGGGCGCTGTCCGGTTCACCACGCGATGCGTCACTCGCGACGACCAAGTGCGGCCCGGCGTCCCCCTCGAACGCATCCGCGAGCGCGGCCACACCAGCGTTCGTGCTCGCACCCGCGGTTTCGTGGCGCGTCGAGTCGCCCGTCCCCAGGAACGCTCCCAGTCGAACGGCGAGTTCCGCCTCCTCGAGCGGTGGCGTCGTCGTCGCGAACGTAACCGCCTCGAGTTCGGCTGCCTCGAGATCGGCTGCCTCGAGTGCACGCCGCGCGGCCTCGCCGGCCATCGTCAGCGTGTCCTCGTCCGCGCCGGGAACCGCCGTCGAACGGATGCCTGCGCCGTCGAAGCGCCCCCAGGCCTCGCTCACAGCCTCCGCCGGGAGCCGGGCCTGTGGCACGTACGCGCCGACGGCGGTGATCGTACGGCTCATGCGTCCACCTCCGGCCCCTCGAGAACGTGAACGACGGCCGCGCCCCCGCTGCCGCCGACGTTGTGCGTGAGCCCGACCTGCGCATCCTCGACCTGTCGGTCACCCGCGTCACCGCGCAGTTGCTTGAACGCCTCGTAGACCTGTCCCGCCCCCGTCGCCCCGATCGGGTGGCCCTTCGATTTGAGACCGCCCGAGGTGTTGACGGGCAGATCGCCCTCGAGCGTCGTCACGCCGTCTTCGATCAACGTACCGCCCTCGCCCGGTTCGCAAAAGCCGAGGTCCTCGTAGGCCAGGATTTCGGCGATAGAGAAACAGTCGTGCACCTCGGCGAAGTCGATAGCGTCCGGGCCAACCCCAGCCATCTCGTAGGCCGTCTCGGCGGCTTGCTTCGTCGCCGGGAGACTGGTGTACGAATCGCGCTGGAACAGCCCGACACCGTCGCTCGCCGCACCGACGCCCGCAATACGGACTGGGTCGTCCGTGTACTGCTCGACGACGTCCTCGCTCGCGACCAGCACGGCGGCCGCACCGTCGCTCGTCGGACAGCAGTGATACAGCGTCAGCGGGTCGGCCACGACACCAGCACCCTCAGCCTGCTCGAGCGAGCACTCGAATCCGAGGTGAGCGTCGGGGTTCAACGCACCGTTGGCGTGGCTCTTGACGGCGATCTTCGAGAGCTGTTCGCGCTCGGTGCCGTACTCTGCCATGTGGGCGCTGGCGATCTGGGCGTAGACCCCGGAAAACGTCGTCCCCGCCATCCGTTCCCACTCGGTCTCACCGGAGACGCCGAACCAGTAACGAGTGGTGTCACTGCTCAGGTCCGTCATCATTTCGACCCCGCCAGCGAGCACGACGTCTGCCATTCCCGAGCGGACGGCCTGGACGGCCTGACGAACGGCGTACCCGCTTGCTGCGCAGGCGTTCTCGAGGCGGGTCGTCGGCACGCCGTGGAGCCCCACGTGTTCGGTAACCGCGGGCCCGGAAAGCCCGAGTTGTCGGCCACCGATGCTGATCATGCCGATAAACGCCTCGTCGATATCCCCGGCGTCAATGCCGTTGTCGACGCTCGCCGTCGTCGACTCGAACGCGGTTCGAAACATCGATCGGTAGCTTTCGGTCGGGAACGCCCCGTACTGGCTCCCGCCTGCACCGATCACGTATGCATCGCGCATACCAGTGACAGTGACCCGCGGCCGCTTAAGTGTGCTCACACGCGACGAAGACTCGAGCGCATCAAAAACACGCTATCAATCTCATCGATAGCAGCGATGGCCCTCGAGATGAGCCGCCCAGGACACGACAGAGGCGGTCGGTGACAGCGGCCGTACGTGGGGGCCACGACAAGGTATAAGTTTGTCCCACCGGAATTCTACGTCACTCAATGATATCCAATCCCGGGCTCGAGGAGCGACACGAGGACCTCCGCGAGGAGGTGCAGGCGTTCTGTGACGAGACGATTCGTCCCGTAGTCGAGGAACACGAACGCGAGGGACGATTCCCGCTCGAGGTCGTCGACCAACTCGGCGACGCAGGGCTGTACGGAATCACGATTCCCGAGGAGTACGGCGGCGAAGGCATGGACTACCGGTCGTTCGAAGTCGTCGTCGAAGAGCTCTCGCGCGTATGGAAGATCCCCGCGGGCGTCGTCTCCCTGTCCTGTTCGCTCGTCGGCACCGCACTCGCGGAGTTCGGTACGGACTGGCAACGCGAGGAGTGGCTCACGCCGATTTTCACCGAGAATCAGGTCACCGCCGTCTCGTTGACCGAGCCGCAGGCCGGCAGCGACGCTGGCTCCATCGAATCGACGGCCGTTCGCGACGGTGACGACCTCGTGATCAACGGTCACAAGGTCTGGACCTCCCACGGCGAGGTCTCCGATTTCCTCATCATGACCGCCCGAACCGGTGATGAAGGCACCCACGACGACGTCAGCCTCATCGGTATCCCAGATCCACAGAGCGTCGACGGCCTCGAGTTCGTTCGCGACATTCCGTGTATGGAAGGCGACGCCGTCGTCGAAAACGAAGTCGAATACAACGACGTCCGCGTCCCCGCGGAGTACATCATCGGCGAGGAAGGCCGGGGCTTCAGATATATCATGCAATCGCTCGACGTGGGCCGAATCGGTGCGGCCGCCCAGGGCGTCGGCATCGCCCAGGGCGCGATGGATGCGAGCGTCGAGTTCGCCGACGAGCGCGAACAGTTCGGGAAACCAATACGGTACAATCAGGGCGTCTCCTTCAAACTCGCCGACATGGCGATGAACGTTCAGGCCGCCCGCCTGATGACGCTGTGGGCCGCCCAGAACCTCGATGCCGGCGAGCGCGTCAGTCAGCAAGCCGCGATGGCGAAAACGTTCGCGACCGACGTTGCCATGGACGTCACCACCGAAGCCGTCCAGGTCCACGGCTCGAGGGGCTATTCGAAAGATTACCCCGTTGAACGGTTCATGCGCGAGGCCAAGGGTACCCAGATATACGAGGGAACCAACGAGATCAACCGCGAAGTTATCAGCCGAAACCTCTACGACTAGGCGGGCAATCAGTGGAGAGGCGGGCAACCATCTGGCATTTGCATCCGTTTCAATAGTTATTTGATAGTTGTTTACTATAGATTGTGGATAAAAACTCGAGCCGGCCAAAGTAGCCTCGAGGAAAGATCCACACCTTCTGAGGCGTACTCGGGTCGAGTTTCGGTCAACACTCGGGTCAGGTGTTGAAGCGTACTCGAGTCAGATTTCGGCCCTGCACTCGAGTCCGCGAGACAACCAGCACCCGTCTGGTGGTGTGACCAGCACTCGAGCAGATTTCAGTTGTCAACAACCGATACACCTTCCGCAAGAGATATGCTTCCGGGGCCGGAAATTTTGCCTATCGATGTCCGCTACAAGAGACATAGAGTTCGGTGTGATGCTCTCCTCGACGAGCAACAACTACGGACTCAGTGACGACGAGCTGCCAGCGGTGTTTCGGGAGATGGGGATGGCAATCGAGGACCACGGCTTCGACGTCCTCGTCGCCGGCGACCACATCGCCTACCCCGAAGAGATTCCGACCGACTACGAGTTCTCGAAATCCGGCGAACCGCCCTTCGGCCACACGACCAGCGTCTACAACGTCTTCCAGGTGCTGGCCCAGGTCGGCGCGCTCACCGACGATCTCCGCCTGGGGACAAACGTCTGTGCTGTTCCGTATCGCCACCCAATCGATCTCACCAAGCAAGTGCTGTCGCTCGATTCGCTCACCGGCGGCCGCTTCGACTTCGGCGTCGCGCCCGGCTGGCTCAAAACCGAATTCGACGCGCTCGACGTCCCGTTCGAAGAGCGCGGCTCACGGACCGACGAGTTCCTGGCACTCTTCAATCGCGCTCGAGAAGAGGGCGAACTCTCCTTCGACGGTCGTCACCACTCGTTCGACACCGTCGGCTTCCATCCCGAACCCGCAGGCGACATTCCGATCTGGGTCGGCGGCTACTCCGGGGCGACCTTCCGCCGGATCGCCGAGTTCGCCGACGGCTGGACGACGCTCTGGGACACCCCCGAAGAGGTCGTCGCCGCCCGTAAACGGATCATGAACGCCTGGACTGACTACGACCGTGATGGCGAACCAGAAATCGCCGTCCTTCGGCCGGTGAACGTCCAACCTGGCGAGTCGACCGACCGCGTGCTGACCGGCGACCCGGACGACATTATCGAGGACGTTCAGGCGTACATCGACGCCGGCGCAACCCGACTCATCGTCGACTTCTTCACGACCGATATCGACGCCCAGAAAGAACAACTCGAGTACATGGGCGAGGAAATCATCCCGTCGTTCTCCTAGGGAACAGCTACCCGATTACGGTCGTTTCTTGCTGTCTCTGTCGTACCTCGAGCCCGCAGAAAATCGATCAGCGTCCACACTTCCGGTACACGTCGAGAGTGGAGTGGTTACGACTCGCCCTCGAGTTCGTCTTCGAACACGGCATCGTCACGCAGATTCGGCGCGCCGACCGCGAAGATGTAGGTTTCCTCCTCGGCGATAATCTGGCGCATTGGCCCCGCATCGACGACGATGGTGTCGCCCGACTCGTAGGGGAACTCCTCGCCGTCGACCTCGAACGTCCCGCTCCCCTCGACGATAAAAAAGACTTCCTCCTGGTCGATCTGTTTGTGCCGACGAACGGCGTCGCCCGGTTCGTAGTGGAAGTAGTTGAACCGCATCTCGTTGGGCCGGTCTTCACCGGCCGCCTTGAGTTCGTAGCCGAGCGTCTTGACCGCCGGCTCTTCGTCCGTCTGGGTGCGCCACTCGGCGTCCTCGAGGTTGATTTTCGAGTACATCGGGTGTACCATCACACCGCGAAACCGTAAAGATATCCCGTTCGCGTCGACCGACACTGATCGCACGAGTGAGCGACACCGTTCGAAACGCTACACGCCGAACAGGTCCCTGGCGTTCTCGTACAGGAGTTTGCGTTCGACGGCCGGGTCGAGTCCCAGCGCATCGATCTGCTCGAGTGTCTCCGGATACTCGAGCACGGGGTAATCCGTCCCGAAGACGACCTTGTCCTGCCCGCGAGTCCTGATGAACTGAGTGATGTTGTCCTCCCAGTATTTCGGGGCGTGGGCCGTCGCGCCCAGATAAAGATTGTCGTGTTTCCACACCAGCGCCTCGAGTTCTTTGGACCACGGCCACCCGGTGTGGCCGCCGATAATGTCGAGTTCCGGGAAATCGATCGCGATGTCGTCGAGCAACAGAGGCTTCCCCATCTTGCTCGGCATCTTCATCGCGGAGTGACCCACCTGCATCATCACCGGCACCCCGAGTTCGGCACACTTCGCGTAGAACGGGTAGTACTGTCGGTGGTTGATCGGTCGGTCCCAGCCGTAGGGTTCCAGAAGAGCCGCGACGAAGCCGTGGTCTTCGACGTACTCCTCGAGGCGGGCGACGCCAGTCATCCCCTCTCGGGGATTGATGCCTGCCATCCCTTTGAGGCGGTCAGGATGCTCCGAAACGAGGTCCGCAACCATCTCGTGTGGAACGTCGATTTCCATTCCCCCCTTCGGGTTGCCGAACTTCAGCGCCGGGATGAACACCTGATCGACGCCGTGTTCGTCCATGATCGAGACGAACTCGTCGGCCGACATTCCACGGTCCGGGTCGTACATGTCGTGTTTGCCAAAGATCTGTGCGGCGACTTCCTGCGCCTGAGACTCATAATAGAGTCGCGTCCCTTCCGTGGTGAAGATGTTACACCAGACGTCGATGATTTTCCCGTCGCTTTCGACCATACGGTGGCCACGCAGTGAACGGTTATGAAACCACCCGGTCCAGTAGCTCAAACCGCTCGAACCGTCGGCCAATCAACCGAAATTTCGTCACTCGAGACCAGAACTCGTCACTCGAGCGAATAGTGTACCGAGAACTGAAAGACGATACCCCGTATCAGGCCAGGCCGATCTGCTGTATCAGGCTAGACCGATCTGTTCGCTATAGGCGCCGTAGTTATCTTCGAACACCTGCATGATTTCGCCCATCGTCGCATAGGCTTTCACCGCCTCGACGATGGCTGGGATGGTGTTCTCGTCGGTTTCGATCGCCGACTCGACTGCCTCGAGCGCCGCCGTGACCGCCTCCTCTTCGCGCTCGGCTTTCGTTCGCTCGAGGCGCTCGAGTTGCGTTTCCTGAGCACTCTCATCGACGTGGAGAATATCAGGTGAGGTATCTTCGTCGATGGTGAACTTGTTGACGCCCACAACGATTTCTTCCTCGCGCTCGACGCGTTCCTGGTACTCATACGAGGCCTCCTGAATTCCCCGCAGGAAGTAGCCGTCGTCGATCCCGTTGAGGATGCCGTCACGGACCGAGCCGTCGCCCATCTCGAGAATTTCCTCGATGTAGGCCATTGCCTCCTGCTCGATTTCGTTGGTGAGCGATTCGACCGCAAAGGAGCCGCCGAGCGGGTCGACGATGTCGGCTGCCCCTGACTCTTCGGCGATGATCTGCTGCGTTCGCAACGCGACGCGCACTGCTTTTTCGCTCGGCAGCGCCAACGCCTCGTCGAAACTGTTCGTGTGCAGCGACTGGGTGCCTCCGAGCACACCCGCCAGCGCCTGCATCGTCACTCGAGCGACGTTGTTGATTGGCTGCTGGGCTGTCAGCGACTGGCCTGCGGTCTGGGTGTGGAACTTCAGCCGTTTGGATTCGGCTCGTTCGGCATCGTACCACTCGTCCATCACGCGAGCGTAAATGCGTCGGGCTGCACGGAACTTCGCGATCTCCTCGAAAAACGAGTTGTGACAGTTGAAGAAAAAGGAGAGTCGCGGGGCGAACTCGTCTACCTCGAGGCCGCGGTCCATTGCATCCTCGACGTAGCCGAAGCCGTCGGCGAGCGTGAACGCGAGTTCCTGAATCGCGGTCGACCCGGCTTCGCGGATGTGGTAGCCGGAAACAGAGATGGGGTGAAACTTCGGCGTCTGCTCGGTCGAGAATTCGACGACGTCGGTCACGAGTTTGAGCGCCGGTTCGGGGGGAATCACCCACTCTTTCTGGGCGATAAACTCTTTGAACATGTCGTTTTGCAGCGTCCCGTTGATCTGTTCACGGGGGACGCCTTGCTGGTCGGCCAGTGCGACGTACATCGCGTAAATAACGGCAGCAGACGGGTTGATAGTAAAACTCGTGGAGACGTCGCCAACGTCGATTCCATCGAACAGAATCTCCATATCCCGCAAGGTGTCGACGGCGACGCCCTCCTGTCCGACCTCTCCATCGCTCATCGGGTCGTCAGAATCCAGGCCCATCAGCGTCGGCATATCGAACGCCGTCGAAAGACCAGTTTGGCCCTCCCCAATCAGGTAGTGAAAGCGTTCGTTGGTCTCCTCTGCAGTGCCGAACCCCGCGAACTGACGCATCGTCCACGTCCGCCCCCGGTACATCGTTGGATAGGGGCCGCGAGTGTAGGGCTCCTCGCCGGGAAAGCCCAGATCCTCGAGGAAATCGAGCTCATCGACGTCGTTGGGCGTGTACAGCCGGTCGACCTCGAGGTTCGAGATCGTCGCAAAGCGGTCTTTGCGCTCGCCAAACCGATCGAGTACCGGCTCGAGCGTCTCCGATTCCCAGTCTTCGCCAGCCGACTGTATCGACTCGAGTTCGTCGTCATCGTACATACCCATATTCGGGCGAGGAACCTCATAATACTACGGGAACACGCAGTCAGCGACAGTCTCTCGAACGACGAGAGATGAGATGACAATGAGAGCGCGTAGCCGTCAACCTGCTACTACGAATACGTAATGTTGACCTGAATCACGTTCGCCGTCCGCAACAACATGCTCGGAATTTCCTCCTCGAGCACCTCGCCGGTGATTCGGTGGGCCGGCCCACCGACGGTGATCGCACCCTGGATACGCCCCTTGCTGATGATGGGGGCCGAAACGGTGTTGACGCCGTCGACTCGCTCTTCGAGATCGGTCGAATAACCACGTTCGCGAACCGTCTCGAGTTCCTCGAACAGCACCTCCGGATCCGTGATCGTGTTCGTCGTCACCGCCGGTAACCCGTGTTCGTCGATAATCGCTTCGACACGCTCTCGAGGGAGATGTGCCAGGATGGCCTTGCCAGGTGCCGTGGTCGACAGCGGGAACCGTTGACCTGCATAGACATCGAGCTGTAACGCGTTCTCGCCGGTTGCAATGTGCATGAGGACGCCCAGTCCGTTCTCCTCGATCATCAGACTCGAGTGCTCGCCAGTCTCCTCCGCGAGTTTTTCGATTTCGGGTCTGGCGGACTGGTAAATTTTCATCCCCTGGCGTTGCGACTCGCCCAACTCGAGAAATTTGGTGCTGATCGTGTACGCGCCATCGTCTTCGACGAGATAACCAGTTTGCAATAGTGTCTGGAGATAATCGTGTGCAGTGCTCTTTGGCATCTCTACTGCGTCCGTTATTTCGGCGAACGTCGCCCCATCGAGAGCAGCGACTGCCTCGACGAAATCGAGCGTCGTTTTGGCTGTTTTGACCGGGACGGGTTCGTTCATGCGTGACAGGGTATTTGAAATCAATCATAATAAAACTATCCGGTAATCTCGGACAGAGAAAAATCAATGATAAAATATGCCTTTTTTGGAAATCCGGCCACCCCTGCATAATTATCGTGTTCCACTCACCCACAATTATATAGTGTTGCTTGGTAACATAGAACAATATATGTCCGAGAATACCGGAACAGTAGTTTAGCCTTGAAATCAATTTTCAATGGTTCTCAGAGTAGATTTGACCCCTTTTTGATTACTGCGGGAAGAATCCCGCGAATATTGTCCGGGAATACCGGAACAAGAATCGTAGTGAAGTTTATACGCGTTTCCGTTTCGGCGTGTGTTTTAGCGGGGAGACACACAGCGACTCCAGCCATCCCACACGTTCGGCAAAATCGGACCTGATAGAAGGCCCGTGTAATCGAAACCATTTTCCACACACTACTGATATGTACACGTATCCAATGTCATCCCATGGTGGTCCCGGACCGAGGCCAAAAGTTGTTCGCATTATCGAACAGTACGCCCTCGAGGGGATCGGCGACGAACTGGAACACAAGTGGACGAGAGACGAAGACCGAATGAGCCTCAGAGCGCTCGCCGACGAGTTCAACGAACGCCTCGTCGAGCGAGCCCTACACGACGCAGCGGTCGATACACTGACTGAAGACAGTAGCCATATCTATGCCGTACTCAACGGTGACGCTGGAACCAGTGGCGAACAGACACAACTGAAACGGCGACTCGAACGTGACGGTGTCGACGTCGATGCCCTGACGAGCGATTTCGTCACCTACCAGGCGATTCGATCGTATCTCACAAACATACGCGAAGCGTCGGCTCCAACCAAAGACGACGAGACCATCAGGGATAACGCTGCAGACACCATCGCACAGCTTCGAGAACGAACAGCAGCAGTTACGGAAAGTAAACTCGCTGGTCTCGAGTCGAGCGATCGGCTCACACTTGGAGAGCACCGCGTCCGAGTCGACGTGCGCGTGTTCTGTGAAGACTGCGGGAAACAGTACGACGTCGGAACGTTGCTCGAGAACGGTTCCTGTGGATGTAACCAGTGATTTCAGAGACACCCAGCGACTCTGGATCCCGAAAGACCCCAAACAGATAACAAAGATACGCCTGTTACGTGCAACTGTCGAGAGTACGAGTCAGGAAACCAAGATCAACGCGTTTCAAATGAAGGCAACCCATCACAGGCGTACGTTTGATTGTTGTTATCAGATAGACTCGATGAAAGTGTGTTCGTCGTCGAGTGCTCGAGCGTCTTCCGGCAGCAAGGCAACGACGAGGTAATCGCAGTACTCACCGAAGTATTCCACCAGTGAGGCAATCCGATCCGAATCGAGCGACTCGAGAGAGTCCAACAGGACGAACGGTAACTCCTCGTAGACCTCGTGGACGAGGTATCCAGCCAGGGCGAAAATCAGGCCCGTCACTTCTCGTTCGCTCTCACTCAGATGTTCGATGGTATCCTCGTAGGTTCGGCCGTCAGCAGCGCTTCGAATCACGTGGAGATCGAACTCGCCACGGTTGACCGTCCGCCGGCCTTCTCGAACTGTCCGTTCGACGCGTTCCAGCCAGATTCGCTCGATATTCGAGTAATCGAGTACCTCGAGGACCGTCGCCATGTGCTCGTTGAACGACTCGACAGCTTCTCGTTCGATGCGTTCGATACGGGTTCGCTGATTTTCGAGTTCGTCCCGAATGGACTCCAGGCGATCTTCGAGCGTTTCCTCTCGGGCGAGAGATGCTTCAATTTCGTCGATATCGTCACTCACCGATTCTCGCTCGCGTTCGAGTCGCCCAAGCGTGAATTCGAGATCGTTTGCCTCTTTGTTCAGTTCGAGCATCTGTGGCCCGTCGTCGTCGCTTTCCTCGGCAACTGCCGCCTCGAGTTCCTCGACAGTCGACGACACATCGTCAATTTCCCCCTCGAGTTCATCTCGGCGGTCCTGTAACGACTCGAGACGGTCCTCACGGGTCACGATCTCCGTCGAAATCTCGTCCAATCGGGTTTCTATCGACCGTCGACGCTCACGGGTCGACTCCAGTTTTCGTCGTTGCGAGCGAAGCTCCCGAATCTGTTCCTCGAGATCTTTCTGTTGATTGAGTTTCGACGCATGTAGCGACCGCATCTGCTCGAGTGTCGACTCGATCTGGGTGCGGTCGACTTCGCTCCCACAGGTCCAACAAAGCACCGAATCGTCACTTTCTAACAACTGGTCCGTCACTTCGTCACCCGCTCCACCAGCGTCGCCTTGCAAGAGTGCCTCTCGCACTTCAGGGTGGGTCCCCTCGAGCATTTCCTCGTTAAACTGGACGATATCCTGCAACTGACGAACCGCCCTGTCGAGTGACTTGGCTCGAGACTGAAGCGTTTCGATTTCCTCGTCGATTTCGTCTTCCGCACCAGGGTCAGAAGCAGGCAACTCCGTTTTCTCGTCCGTCAATTCCTCACGATCCTCTCGAAGTGCCTCGAGACTCTCACGTTCAGTCTCGATATCGAACTCCACGTCTTCGAGTGATGAACGCAGATTGCTCAGTTCGCCCAATCGTTCATCGAGTTCGTCCTCAGCGTCCGATCGCTCGGTCGCTTCGTGGTCGATTTCCTCGATAGCTTCCTGTACAGACGACAGTTCCTCACGTTTGCCTGCAATTTTCTCTTCCAGTTGAGTTCGTTCCTGTTCGAGTTCGGGGAGTTCCCGCTTCAACGATTCTAGCTTGTCGAGTTCCGAAGATATCTCGTCCTTCTCCGATTTTAACCGCTCTATCTCCCGTTCAATGGCCCCAGTGTCGACCGGCCGAAGGACGAGTTCGCGAAGATCCCCCTGAGTCGTGACAGTTCTACGCGCCTCGTTTGATTCGAGCAGGAAAGCAAACAGGTCAGCCAGCTCTGCATCCTCCAGATACGGTTCTCCATCCATTCGAATCTCGTTTCCAGCACGCTCGAGATGTCGAATGTACGTTTTCCCCTCGAGTTCGAGTTCGGCGTGTCCTGCTTCGGCATCCGCTTTTAACGAGGCTCGCTCACTCCCAAGTGCCGCCATAAACGCTTGCAAGAGCGAGGTTCGGTTCGTCGCATTGCGACCGGAGAGGACAGTGATCCCGGGTTCGACGTCCACTTCAGTGCGATCGATGCCACCGATATTCTCGACTTCGAGCGTGGCAGATTGTAGCAGTTCTGAAGACATATGTAGAGACAAGAGCACCGAACATAAAAAGGTACTCGAACAGTCCAATAACGGGATTACAGAGTGTGACAATTCGAGACGGTGGAGGCACAGATCCACTGAAAGGATATAGCGGTATGTGGTGTGTTAAATCAGGTAACGAATACAAAATCGGGTTAACGAATACAGAATTAACTCATATTAGATGTCGACTCCCCACTCACGGAGGACCGCTTCCGCATCGTCCAGGTTCTGCATCCCAGCCAGGTAAATTGCTTCACGGGCATCCAACCGGTACACATCACCGAGTCGATCCTCGAGTTCGCGTTCGGCCTCTCGAGCCTGTTGGTCAGTACCCTCACGAACGAACAGTTGATGAACGCTGTCGCGTTCGTCCTTGACGTTGTTACGGCGCAGTGTATATGGTAAGTCTGATCGGTCAAACTGACCAGTATTACCGCCAGAAGGCGCCGAGTTTATCGGCTCTTCGGACACATGACTCGAGTCTTTCCGGGATGCGTTATCGCTAGTCCCTTCGGGCGTCGTTTCCCCAGTCTCAGTACTCTCTTCTTCGTCAGTGCCCTCGTCGTCCTGTGCGAACGGATCTGTCGCACCGGATTTCATGCTGGTACCTCCGGCGACTCGAATTGCTCGACGATAAACGCAGCCAGTTCGTCGAATTTCTCGAGCGTCGGTTGCTCGTAGTCGCGCAGATCACGATGGGCCGCATTTTCGTCTAATTCGTAGGCACTCACTTGATTGTCCCAGGCGTCACCCAGCATCGACCCGCGTTCGCCCAGCGTAATCGGAGCGACAGGGATATCTTCGTCCTCGAGCGCCTGGATATACTTTTTATTAATGTTCGTGCCCTTGACCTTGTTCGGGACGGCACCGAGTACGCCAACGTCGACGTCACCGAGGGCAGATTCGAGACCTGAAATAACTTCCCTGAGTCCGTCGACGCTTTTCTCGCCCTTCGGGGACGGTTCGAACGGAATCAAGAGGTTCGACGTCGCATACACTGCATTGTACAGGTGCTGGCCTTCAGACGCCGGTGGGTCGATGACGATTACGTCGTACTCCTCCGGGACCGACGCTTCGATCAGTACCCGACGAAGCTGTTTTTCCTTCTCGAAGACGTACTCCGGATCCGGATTTGTATCTTCCTCGAGGTCGGCAGCTTTGTTGAGGAGATCAGCGAGCGTCCCCAGCATATTATGGCTCGGGATGATATCGATGCCTTCAGCAGTGCGGACGATATCCTCGAACGGTCCGCGCGGGCGACCAATCATGTGTAAGACAAGATTGTCAACCTCCCCATCTGCTTTCATATCGTCGACGCCGAAGTGATGGGTGAGCCCACCGTCCTGTGGGTCCATGTCGATCGCCAGTACTCGCTGACCGCGGTTGACGTGTGCTCGAGCCAGATTGACGGCAAAGGTCGTTTTACCGACACCACCTGCCTCCGACCAGACCGTATATGGGATCATACAGCCAGGACCATTGCACTACCAGACCATAAATACTAGCCAACCCAGACAGTAATACTCGTCAGTAACACTGTCTGAGCATACTATCCAGCACCACTATACAAACAATACGACCAACAACACTGGCCAACTTGTCCAAAACACGCCGAACATCGACTAACACGATCTCGTCGGGAAAGAAGCCAGCACAGGCATATACACCTGAAAAATACCACAACACCCTACTCATCCCGCCCGCAAGGCCAGACACAACAAACAAACCAACTAGCATTACCCACCAGGAACACCACACAGACAAACCACCCGCACATACTTTACAGACATACCA